>NZ_JBIEIS010000008.1:0-374454 GCF_043496855.1 Nonomuraea sp. JJY05 | reverse complement strand
CAACACCCGCAGGAGACATTCCACCCTGGGCTATCTGAGCCCGATGGACTACGAGCAGCAAACCATCGATAAGGTGCTGCTCGCCGCATGACAATCGGTGTCCACACCTCGGGGTGAGCCCCCAGGTGAGTGCACATTGGGGCGGCCCGAGCAGCCGGTGGATCCGTTGGCCGGTCCCGTCGAAAGGCTCGCCTGGGAATTGCGCCGGCTCAGGGACGAGGCCGGGCGACCGAGCTACCGCGTACTCGCGCAGCGCGCATTTCTCGCGGAGCACCCTCGCTGGCCGACCACACCCAGCCCGACCTGAGGGCGGTCACTCCCTCCGGCGCGGCACACCCCAGAGCCGGGGCTCTCGCTCGGCAGGCAGCCGCACGGCCTACAGCAGGGTGTCGAGAGGTGGCATCACGTTGACGTTCCTGGACATCCACGCGGACAAGCGCGTCCGTGTTTGCCTCTGATCGTCATCCTGACAACACTGCGCCGCCGGTCATCTACTGAAGGTCATCGAACTTTCTGGCGTGCCCGCTTGGCCTGATCCGGCCTCGCCTCGGAAGGAAGCGCAGATGACAATGCCCCCGGCGGTGTCTGTTGCTGAAGCGATGGAGATTCGTCCCAATGAGCCGCTGGTCGGCTCCGGGGGCATGGATCTGCATTTCCGCATCTACGAATCGTTCGGGGATCAAGTGCACCTGGACGGCGCGGGATATCAGGTGCGCCGGGCAGGGAGCCGGATGCGTGCGGTTGAGATCGGTCTGCCGTTCCGATCGCGAGGTGCCACCGTCGCGGCCATGCTGCGCGCAGTGATCGACCGTTGTCCGCTGACCCTGATCTCTGTCACCTGATGCCAGACGATCTTGGTGGCAAATTGATGGTAAATGATCAAAAGGCCAGATCCGCGATCTTGGGATCTGGCCTTGAGCTGGTGAAACTCTGTGGGGCTACCAGGACTTGAACCTGGGACCTCTTCCTTATCAGGACCATCCCGACCCTGATCAGAGTCCCGCAACCCGGACCTGAACAGTGCTGGACGGGCGTGGACGTGAGCGGTTGCGTGCCTCTGTTGCAGTACTCGTTGCAGTACGCGTCCGCGAGAGCCCCTCACTGCCCGAAAGAAAACCGGAGCTGAGCATTGATCAGGAAGTTGAGCCGGTAACGCAGACGACCGATCACAGCCTGTTCCGGGGCTTCGGCAGGTGTCAGCAGTGTCCAGCGCAGTGAGCACCCGCCATCCTCGGTCGGCCGGATGTCGAACCGGATCTCGTCATCAGGCCTGTCCGGCCACAGTGATGACCAGACCACGAGTTCCGGCTCCACCACCCGGAGGATGCGTGGCTTGACTTCATCGGGGTTCAGGTCCAGCCACTGCCGTCCGCCAGGTCGCCAAGGGTCGGTCAGGCTCTCCCACACGATGTGAGGGGGCGGCGGCTGCCTACGCTCTCGCGAACCCAATTCGATCATTTCCGCAGTCTAGAAGGCGGCCCTCACATGGTCATTGTCCACCAGTTGGGAAGATTTCGGTGCGTGACTGGCTGACATGCTCCGCAGCAGCTCAGATCAGGTGAGACGTTGCTCGGGAGTCACCGTGACTCCCCTCGATTCGCCACCCTGACGGGCACGCGGCGGGCACGGACTGTACCACCGCGCTTCATCGTGCATCGATCAGCCCAAACGAGTCCAGAAGTCGTGGGGGTGCCGGCCGGGTCGGAAGCCTTGGGCCTCGACCATGGCAGCAGCGTCGGCGAAGCCGTGCGCAAGCGCAGCCGGGCTGTGGGCATCGCTTCCGAAGGTGACCGCTTCTCCGCCTTCATCGCGCCACCAGCGAACGATCTCTGGAGGGAACCGTGCACGCGTGTTGACCTCCAAGGCTCGACCGCTGTCAGCGAGCACTCGTAGGGCATGGCGGAACTCTTCCTGGAACGAATCTGGATCGAACGGGCCAGCCTGCGTCGGCCAGGTGCGGATCGGGTAGTCGATGTGGGCGAGCACGCCGAACGTATGCGAGACCTTGATCAGGCGGACTATCTCGGCCAGGTATTCCCGAAGCACCTCCGCAGCTGGTCGCTGATGGTACAGGTAAGGGGGCTCAGAGAACCGCTCCCCCACAGGCAGGCAATGCAGCGAACCAAGCACCCGGTCGAACTGCCCGGCGTCGAGCAGCCTCGCGACCTCATCGCCGTACCAATGCGGCTCACCCAGTTCCACGCCGCTCAGGATGCGAAGGCTCGGGAACCGATCGCGGCAGCGCTCCACGCACTCCAAGTACCCGTGGAGATTGAATTTTGGCGGAGCCACTGTTCCATCTTGCGTGGCGAATGCCTTGAGATGATCATGTCCATCGAGCTCGCCATCAACGAACAGCCAGGCCGTATAGTCCACATGCTCGGTGAACGCAACCGCGGGGAGACCCATATCCACCGCCCGCGCGCAGGTCCGCTCCATCGCGCCATCCGGTGCGTCCCACGACCATTCGCTGTGAACATGGCTATCTCCGGGCAGCGCCACCGTCGCATCCTTCCGCCGGCATCAAAGGGACACGTTGAAGAGCAACGCTCTGGCACGTACGGTGCCCGTCTACGAGACCGGGATCATATTCCTGGCCGATGACAGGTTACGACCGGGGGAATGCGGGCGGAAGTATGGAGAGAAGACCGGCGCTCGGTGAGCCGGTGCTGAGGAACGAAGCACCGGCTCACCGAGTGCCCCCGACCCCAACGGTGGCCAGCCCACATGAGGCGATCGTAGATTCTAGGAGCTCGCTGGCGAAGGTCAGTGCTTCGGTGCGGTCGGCTCCCCTGGCTACCCGGCAGACCTGCCCGACGACGGGGATCTGACTCTTGACGGCGCTGATCAGTAGAGGCGGCCCCATGATGGCCTCGGCGTGGATGTGGCCGGTCAGTACATGCCTCAGTCCCGAGATGACAGGGCGGCTGGAGGATCCGGTCAAGCTGGCCAAATACTTGGTCGGTGCGTGGACATCAACGTCCCTCGGCGGTCCGGTCTCCTGATGTGTGACCTGCGGTGAAGGGCGTTGGGGGGCCAGGCCGAGCGTCATGTGGGCGGGGTCGGGCATGTGCAGACCGTCGGCGACGCGCTCGAACACCTCAAGTGAGGTGACCTGGACAGCGCCCTTCATGATTTCGCTGACCTTGCCCTGGCTGAGGCCGACTGCCACGCCGATGCGGGTCTGACTGCATCCGGCGTACTGGCGGATCAAGCGGAACACGTGCCCGACCAACCCGAACGATCGCGCACTACCCCGGGCGGTGCGGCTGGCGATGCCAATAGCCCGGGATGTCGTGGAAGAGGTCGCCAAGCTGCACGGCGTGTGCATCCGGCCCGTCCCTCTAAAGCGGCTCGACACCCACACCGGCCAGTGGGAGCTGGTCGACGTGCCGTGCGGGTCCACGCTGGAGGCCAAGTGCCCACCGTGCGCCAAGCGCAACCGGCAACTGCGCATCGCCCAATGCCGGGAAGGCCGGCACCTCGACCACGAACCCGCCATCATCCCCGACGAGCCGACCGACGATCAACGGTGGCTGGTCGAGTTCCGCGCCGACCTCCAGGCCCGACGCGCCGAGGCCGAACAACTGGGGGAGGACACCGCCGACTGGGACGCCGCCATCGAAGGCGTCGACGCCGAGATCAACGAGGCTGGCATGCGCGGCAACGTCCTCGGCCGGACCGCCGCCAAGCGGGTGCGCTCGACCCGGCGGGCAGGACGCGCCGGACCTGCCTCAGCGCAAGATGGCCCACACCACGCTCGGGCGCACCTTCGCCGCACCGGACGGCAAGGTCTACCGGCCGTCGCTGTTCGTCACCCTCACCCTGCCCTCCTACGGCAAGGTCCGCGACGGCGTGCCGGTCGACCCCGATACCTACGACTACGCGCGGGCCGCGCGGGATGCGTTGCACTTCTCCAAGCTGGTGGACCGGTTCGTGCAGAACCTGCGCCGGGTCGCGGGCTACGACGTGCAGTACTTCGCCACCGTCGAACCGCAACAACGGCTCGCCCCGCATCTGCACATGGCCATCCGCGGAACCCTGCCGAGGACGGAGCTGAAGCAGATCATCGCGGCCACGTACCACCAGGTGTGGTGGCCCCCGGCCAACGAAGTCAGCTTCCAGGGCGATCACCTGCCCGTCTGGCAGGACGAGGCCGGCTACCTCGACCCTGACACGGGCGAGGTGCTGCCCACCTGGGAACAGGCCCTCGACCAGCTCGACACCGACGAGGACGCCCAACCTCTGCACGGGTCCGCTTCGGGCAGCAGCACAACATCCAAAGCGTCCTGGCTGGCACGCCTGCCGCTGGCAAGTGGCTGGGCTACCTCACCAAGTACCTGACCAAGAGCCTGGCCGACCCCCTCGACGCCGCCGCCCACAGCACGGCCCGGCGCGAGCACGCCGCCCGCCTCATCGAGGCCCTGCGCACCGAACCATGCTCACCCACCTGCGCCAACTGGCTGCGCTACGGCATCCAACCCAAGAACGCCAAATCCGGAATGGCGCCGGGCCGCTGCCGGGGCAAGGCCCACAAACCCGACCACCTCGGCTACGCCGGCCGCCGCGTCCTGGTCTCGCGCAAGTGGGCCAACAAGACCCTCACCGAACACAAGCAGGACCGCCGCACCTGGGTCCTGGAAGCCCTCGGCCAACCCGACCAGACACCCGACCCACACCGCTACGTCTGGAAGCCCGTCCCTGCCGGAGACGCCAACGTGCCACCCCTGGCCGTGCGGCTCCTCCGCTCCATCCGCGAACGCCAACGCTGGCGAGCCCATCTGCAACGCCTCGAAGAACAAACTCTTTCGGCAAACCCACGAGAGGCACGGAGGGCGGCCTGATGAACGGTCCCGTTCTCTCCGTCGAAGAGGCCGCAGAGCAGCTCCGTGTGAGCCGCTGGATGCTCTACAAGTTCATCCGCTCTGGCCAGCTCAGAACCTTCAAGGCCGGTCGGCGTCAGCTGGTGCCGGCCTCCGCAATCACTGAACTCGTCGACCTGCTCATGGAAGAGGCTGCGTGATGACCGACCCCCTGATCGGCATCTCCGATGAGGCCCCCCGCAAGAAGAACCGTCGCAAGCGGGCCAACAACGAGGGGACCGTCTACCAGCGGGCAGACGGCAAGTGGTGTGGACAGGTCTACGTTCTCACCGCCGACGGCACGGAGAAGCGCAAGACCGTCTACGGCAGAACCGCCGAAGAGGCGCGCTCCAAGATCCAGGAAATGAAGCACAAGTCTCGTCGAGGCGTGCCTGCGCCTGATCGGGCCTGGAAGGTTGGGGATTACCTCGACTACTGGCTGAACGACGTCGCCCGTCACTCGATCCGGAAGACGACGTTCGCCAAGTACGAAACGATCGTCCGGCTCTACCTGAAGCCTGGACTCGGCCGGAAGAAGCTGGATCGGCTGACGGTGGCTGAGGTTCAGACCTTCCTCAACGCGAAGATCAAGAGTGAAGACCATGCGATCGGGACAGTTCATGTCATGCGGAACGTGCTGAGCGCGGCTCTGACCCGTGCCATGCGAGAAGAGATCATCTCCCGCAACGTCGCGCGGCTGGCGACTCTTCCGGCAATCGACTCGAAGCGCAATCAGCCGTGGACGGCCGACGAGGCGCGGGCGTTCCTACGAGCAGCGCGGCCGGATCCGCTGTACCCCGCCTTCGTGCTGCTCTTGCTCTACGGCCTGCGGCGGGGAGAAGCACTGGGGCTGCGATGGGTCGATGTGGATTTCGAGGCAGGACACGTCAGCATTCGGCGGCAACTCGTGCGAGTGGGAACGGAGCTCCACCACGGGCCAGTGAAGACCGGGGCCGGCAATCGATCGCTGCCGCTGCTCGGCATCGTCCGCGAGGCGTTGGAGATCCAGCGGGACGGACAGAAGATCCTCAAGGACGAGGCGGGGGAGAGCTGGTGGACACGGGGCTCGTGTTCACGACCAAGTCCGGCCGGCCTATCGAGCCGCGAAACCTGGCCCGGTCCTTCGCCCGGATCGTGCAGAAGAACGAGTTGCGCCCGATCCGTGTACACGATCTCCGGCACACGGCCGCGTCACTGCTCAAGAAGCTTGGAGTCGCGCCACGTGACGCGATGGAGATCTTGGGCCACAGCCGCATCTCGGTCACGATGAGATCTACACCCACGGCGACGGCGAGAGCCGGGAGAACGCGATCAAGAGGGTCAACGAGCTGTTCGAGTGAGGCCGTTGCAGTACGGGTTGCAGTAAAAGAGCCCCGGAGCTTGATCGCTTCGGGGCTTTTCGCTGGTGGGGCTACCAGGACTTGAACCTGGGACCTCTTCCTTATCAGGGAAGCGCTCTAACCGACTGAGCTATAGCCCCGCGCACACCGAACGTTATCGCATCCGCAGGACAGAGGCGAACCGGTTGTTCGGACGAGGAAAAGCTTACCGCCTCCGGCGTGCTGCTCGCGCCGCCCCCGCCCACGGGGTCGGCGCGAGCGCCACGTCTACTCGGCCTCGCTGAAGGTCACCTCGACGCCTCCGACCAGGTCAGAGGCGATGTTGTAGATGACCGCGCCCAAGGTGGAGAGCGCTGTGATCAGTACGACGTTCACGGCGCCGATCAGTGCCGTGTAGCCGAGGATGCGCACCGGCTCGAACCAGGAGGCGATGTTGATGGGGATGGAGCTCTGCCCCTGCTCCCCCTGGCCGAGCTGGTTGACCAGGTCGACCAGCGAGTCGAACACGCCCAGGGCCGACAGCACGCCGTACAGGACGGCCACCGCCACGAACAGCACCACGAAGCAGACCAGGGACACCACGAAGCTGAACTTCATGGCGGACCACGGCTCGACCCGGCGCAGGACCAGGTGGGCCTTGCGGGGGAGCCGGGACCCCGAGGAGTTCGACGACTTCTTCTTGTTGGGCAGCTCGAGGGCGGGCGGGGCCTCGGTGGCGAGCGACGGACGGACGCGGACCGTGTCGTTGCCCTCCGGAGGCGCCTGCTGCGGGCCGGAGCCAGGACCGGCACCAGGACCAGGACCAGGGCCGACGGGGCCGGGGCCGGGGGCGGACGGCTTGGGCGTGGGTGACGGCGCGGGGGCCGTCGACCGCGACTCCTCCTTGGGCGGGCCTGGCTTGCCCTGCGCGGGCGACGTGTCCTTGCCGTCGTCGACCGCGCCGAAGATCTCGGTTTCGTTGGGCTTCTTCGGCTGTTGTCCGTTACCCGAAGCCGCCTTTGTCCTGGCGGTGCCACCCTGGGCGCTCATGAACTACTCTCCTCCCCCGTCTTCCTCAGTTTCCACCGAAGTCTCCATCGACTCCGCGTTCCGGGCGAGGGCCACCACGCTGTCGCCTTCAGCGAGATTCATCAATCGCACTCCCATGGTCTGGCGGCCGGACTGCTTGATCTCACCGGCACTCGTCCGGATCACCCCGCCGGCGAACGTGATCGCGAAGACCTCGTCCTCTGGGTTGACCATGACGGCACCGACCAGCTTGCCACGGGAAGACACGATTTTCGCAGTAAGCACTCCCCTACCGCCACGTCCTTGAACTGGATACTGCTCCACTGGCGTCCGTTTTGCGTACCCACCTTCCGTGGCGATAAGCACATCTTGACCGTCGGCGAGTCGATTCATGGCGAGAAGTTCGTCACCATCGAGGAACCTCATGCCGATCACACCGCTGGTCGCGCGCCCCATGGGCCGCAGCGCCTCGTCGGAAGCGGTGAACCTGATCGACTGTGCCCCCTTGGAGACCAGCAGCAGGTCGTCCTGCTCGGAGACCAGGCGGGCTCCGATGACCTCGTCGTCGTCCCGCAGGTTGATCGCGATCAGGCCGCCGGACCTGGGGGAGTCGTACTCGGACAGGCGGGTCTTCTTGACCAGCCCGCTGCGGGTGGCGAGCACGAGGTAGGGCGCGACGTCGTAGTCGCGTAGGTCGAGAACCTCCATAACTGTTTCGTCGGGCTGCATCGCCAAAAGGTTCGCGAGATGCATGCCACGCGCGTCACGCCCGGCGTCGGGCAGTTCGTACGCCTTGACCCGGTACACCCGGCCCTTGTTCGTGAAGAACAGCAGCCAGTGATGCGTCGTGGTGACGAAGAAGTGGTCGACGATGTCGTCCTGGCGCAGCTGGGCGCCGCGCACGCCCTTGCCGCCGCGCTTCTGCGCCCGGTAGAGGTCGGTACGCGTGCGCTTGGCGTAGCCGCCCCGGGTGATCGTGACGACGATCTCGTCCTCGGCGATGAGGTCCTCGATCGACATGTCGCCGTCGTAGGCGATGATCTCGGTCTGCCGGTCGTCGCCGTAGCGGCCGACGATCTCGGCGAGCTCCTCGTTGATGATCTCCCGCTGGCGGGCCTCGCTGGCCAGGATCGCGTTGTACTCGGCGATCTGCGTCATCAGGGAGTCGTACTCGTCCTGGATGGCCTGCCGCTCCAGGGCGGCCAGCTTGCGCAGCTGCATGTCGAGGATGGCCTGAGCCTGCACCTCGTCGATCTCCAGCAGCGCCATGAGGCCCTGCTGGGCGTGCGAGGCGGAATCCGAGGCCCGGATGAGGGCGATGACCTCGTCGAGCCGCTCAAGGGCCTTCAGCAGGCCGCGCAGGATATGGGCGCGCTCCTCGGCCTTGCGCAGGAGGTAGCGCGTCCGGCGGACGATGACCTCGATCTGGTGCGCCACGTAGTGCCGGATGAACTGGTCGAGCCGCAGCGTGCGCGGCACCCCGTCGACCAGCGCCAGCATGTTGGCGCCGAAGGTGTCCTGGAGCTGGGTGTGCTTGTACAGGTTGTTGAGCACGACCTTGGCGACCGCGTCGCGCTTGAGCACGATCACCAGGCGCTGCCCGACCCGCGAGGAGCTCTCGTCGCGTACGTCGGCGATGCCGGTCAGCTTGCCCTCGCGCACCAGCTCGGCGATCTTGAGGGCGAGGTTGTCGGGGTTGACCTGATACGGCAGCTCCGTGACGACGAGCGCCTGCCGTCCCTTGTCCTCCTCGACCTCGACCACGGCCCGCATGGTGATCGAGCCGCGGCCGGTGCGGTAGGCGTCCTCGATGCCCCGCCGCCCGACGATCAGCGCCTTGGTGGGGAAGTCGGGCCCCTTGACCAGCTTGATCGCCGCTTCGAGCAGCTCCTCGTCGCCGGCCTCGGGGTTTTCCAGGGCCCACTTGACCGCCGAGGCGACCTCGCGCAGGTTGTGCGGCGGGATGTTGGTGGCCATGCCGACGGCGATGCCGCCCGAGCCGTTGACCAGCAACTGCGGGAAGCGCGCCGGCAGGACGTCGGGCTCCTGCGACTTGCCGTCGTAGTTGGGGCGGAAGTCGACGGTGTCCTTGTCGATGTCGCGCAGCATCTCCATGGCGATGGGCGCGAGCTTGCACTCGGTGTAGCGCATCGCCGCCGCGGGGTCGTTGCCCGGCGAGCCGAAGTTGCCCTGCCCGTCGACCAGCGGATAGCGCAGCGACCACGGCTGCGCCAGTCGCACCAGCGCGTCGTAGATCGAGGTGTCGCCGTGGGGATGGTAGGTGCCCATCACGTCACCGACGACGCGGGCGCACTTGAAGTAGCCGCGGTCGGGACGGTAGCCACCGTCGTACATCGCGTAGAGCACTCGCCGGTGCACCGGCTTGAGACCGTCGCGGACGTCCGGCAGCGCCCTGGACACGATGACCGACATCGCGTAGTCCATGTAACTGCGCTGCATCTCGGACTGGATGTCCACAGGCTCGATGCGCTCAGCCGGGGGAGTGGTGTTCACGTCCGTCACAGGTGATGATCCCTTTTCTAACTAAACGTCGAGGAAGCGGACGTCGCGCGCGTTGCGGATGATGAAGTCGCGCCGGGCTTCCACGTCCTCGCCCATGAGCACGCTGAACAGGTCGTCGGCCTGCGCCGCGTCGTCGAGCGTGACCAGGCGGAGCAGCCGGGTCTCCGGGTTCATCGTGGTCTCCCACAGCTGAGCCGCGTTCATCTCGCCGAGACCCTTGAAGCGCTGTACGTTGTCACGCGGCCGGGGGTCGGCCTTGCCGTTGGCGATCCCTTCGGCGATGACCGCGTCGCGCTCGGAGTCGGAGTACGCGTAGGAGGCGTCCTCGCCCTTGCGGTCCCACTTGATCTTGTAGAGCGGCGGGCACGACAGGTAGACGTGGCCGGCCTCGATCAGCGGCCTCATGAACCGGAACAGCAGCGTCAGCAGCAGCGTGTTGATGTGCTGGCCGTCGACGTCGGCGTCGGCCATGAGGATGACCTTGTGGTAGCGCAGCTTGGCGATGTCGAACTCGTCGTGCACCCCGGTGCCCAGGGCGGTGATCAGCGCCTGGACCTCGTTGTTCTTCAGGACCTTGTCGATCCGCGCCTTCTCGACGTTGAGGATCTTGCCGCGGATGGGCAGGATCGCCTGGAAGCGCGAGTCGCGGCCGCCCTTGGCCGAGCCGCCGGCCGAGTCGCCCTCGACGATGAACAGCTCGCACTTCTCCGGGTCGTTCCACTGGCAGTCGGCCAGCTTGCCCGGCAGCCCGCTGCCCGACTCGAGCAGCGACTTGCGCCTGGTCAGGTCGCGGGCCTGGCGGGCGGCGAGGCGGGCGCGCGAGGCCTGCAGGGACTTGTTGATGATGTCCTTGGCCTCGCCGGGGTTGCGCTCGAACCAGTCGCGCAGGTGGTCGTTGCAGGCCTTCTGCACGAACGACTTGGCCTCGGTGTTGCCCAGCTTGGCCTTGGTCTGGCCCTCGAACTGCGGGTCGGCCAGCTTGACCGAGATGATCGCGGTCAGGCCCTCGCGGACGTCCTCACCGGAGAGGTTGTCGTCCTTGCCCTCCTTGAGGAACTTCTGCTCGCGCGCGTAGCGGTTGACGATCGTCGTCAGCGCCGCGCGGAAGCCCTCCTCGTGGGTGCCGCCCTCCGCGGTGTTGATCATGTTGGCGAAGGTGTAGACCGACTCGGAGTAGGAGTTGTTCCACTGCATGGCGATCTCGACCGCGATGCCGTCGCCCTCCTCCTCGAAGGAGACGATCGACGCGTGCGCTGGCTCCTTCTTGGCGTTGAGGTGCTGGACGAAGTCGGTCAGACCGCCCTCGTAGCAGTAGGTGACGGTGTGGACCTCGCCGTTGACGTGGTCGGGGCGCTCGTCGGTGAGCGTGATCGTCAGGCCCTTGTTGAGGAAGGCCGTCTCCTGGAAGCGGCGCGAGAGCGTCTCGTAGTTCCAGGCGGTGGTCTCGAAGATCTCGGGGTCGGGCCAGAACGTGATCGTGGTGCCGGTCTCGTCGGTCCCCTCGCCCTTGGCCAGCGGCGCGAGGGGCTTGGACATCTCGTAGCGCTGGCGCCAGTAGTGGCCGTTCTGCTTGATCTCGACGTCCATGGCGGTGGACAGCGCGTTGACGACGGCCGAGCCGACGCCGTGGAGGCCGCCGGAGACCGCGTAGGACTGGCTGTCGAACTTGCCGCCCGCGTGCAGCGTGGTCAGCACGACCTCGACCGCCGAGCGGTTCTCCTTCGGCATGATGCCTGTGGGGATGCCACGGCCGTTGTCGACCACGCGTACGCCGTTGTCGGCCAAGAGCGTGATGTCGATCTTGGTGGCGTAGCCGGCGAGGGCCTCGTCCACCGCGTTGTCCACAATCTCGTAGACGAGGTGGTGCAGGCCGCGCTCACCGGTGGAGCCGATATACATACCCGGGCGCTTGCGAACCGCCTCAAGCCCCTCGAGTACGGTGATAGAGCTAGCGTCGTAGGACAACTGCGAAATCCTCCTGCCGCGGACACGCGGCGGGGGAGGCCATCGACCTGCGAAAGCTGCCCCTACCGTGCCCGTCACCGTCGTGAGTGCCCCGATGCGCGGTCACCCAAGGGAGTCGGCTTACCGCCGGGGTGACACGCAAGCGGACGTGTCCGGAATCCGTCTTCATTCTACCGGGTCCGGAGGCCGAAGGTGGCAAGGAACGCGCCTGTGATGGCTCCTAGCTCGTTTTGCCCCCTAGTAAGCATCCCCCCTTCGGAAAGGGGGCTTATCGCGTCTGTGGCTTTCTGATCGCCCCTGGGGCCTAACCGGAGCAGCAAAAGCGCCTGCTGCGGAAAACCGCTGATCGAGGCTATCCGTAGGTGTCGCCCGGGCCCCGGCTGCCGGTCACCCGCAGGCCCCCGGACGGCCGGGGCCCGTTCTGCGGGCCTCTGACCTTGACCTTTGTGACGGTGCCGTCGCCGAGCTCCTCGTTGAGCCTGCGTATGAGGGTGCGCGCGAGCAGCCGCACCTGCGTCGCCCAGGCTGTGGAATCGGCCACGATCAGCACCTCGCCGTCCTCGAACGACTCGGGCTTGGTGTGGGCGGCCAGGTCAGGGCCCACGATGTCGATCCAGCGCCCGAACACCCCGCCGACCGCCGCCGAACGCTCCCATCCGCGGTCGGCCAGGAGGTCGGCAATGGCACGTCCGAAAAGCTGTGGATCGCCGCCCTCCCGGCGCGGCCCCGCCGCCTTGCGCCTGGGCTCGCGCCGGGGGAGCTGGCCGCGCTTGGCCGCGTCGGCCTTGGCCTGGGCGAGCTTCTCCCTGGCCATCGCTGCTCCCCTGGCCGCGGGGTTGTCGTCAGCGGACACGGGTCACGCTCCCTTCTGCGACGTCGAACCGGCCCCCCACCAGCTCCGCGGGTACGTCGTCCGGCACGGCGGCGGTGATGAGCACCTGCTCGGCAGGCGCGACGATCTCGGCCAGCCGCCGCCTGCGCTGGCTGTCGAGCTCGGCGAACACGTCGTCGAGGATCAGCACGGGATCGCCGCCGTCGGCCCGCAGCAGGTCGTACGCCGCCAGCCGCAGCGCCAGCGCGAACGACCAGGACTCGCCATGGCTGGCGTAGCCCCGGGCGGGCAGGTCGCCGAGGCCGAGGATCAGGTCGTCGCGGTGGGGGCCGACGAGCGTGACGCCGCGCTCGAGCTCTGCGGAGCGGACCTCCAATAGCTGCTCCCGCAGCCGTTCTTCAAGGGTTTTCCCCAAGTCTGTGGATAACGTCTGTGTATCAAAAGATCCCCGCTCACCGGCGGCTTCGTCCTCCGGGACACCCTCATCCGTATCCCCACCTGTGGACAACGTGCTGCGGTAGGCCAGCGTCGCCGACTCGCTCCCGGGAGCGAGCGCGGAGTAGGCCCCGGCCACCAGCGGGCGCAGCGCCTCGACGAGCTCCAGCCGGGCCCGGAGCAGCTCCGCGCCGTGCCTGGCGAGGTGGGCGTCCCACACCTCCAGCGTGCTCAGCACGTCGCCCGCGCCGGCCGCGGCGAACGCGGTGTCGCTCTCGGCCCGTTTGGCGCTCCTGCCGCCCCTGCGGGCCTGCGCGGCCGTACGCAGGAGCGCGCCGCGCTGCTTGAGCACCCGGTCGTAGTCGGCCCGGACACCGGCGAACCTGGGTGTCCTGGCCACCAGCAGGTCGTCGAGGAATCGGCGCCGCTCGGCCGGGTCGCCCTTGGACAGCGACAGGTCCTCAGGGGCGAACAGCACCGTACGCAGCAGGCCGACCACGTCGCGGGCCCTGGACACGGGGGAGCGGTTGAGCCTGGCGCGGTTGGCCCGCCCCGGGTTGATCTCCAGCTCGACCAGCGCCCGGCGGTCCTCCCTGTGGACGGCGCAGCGCACGATCGCCCGCGTGGCGCCCTTGCGCACCAGCGGCGCGTCGCTCGACACCCGGTGGCTCGAGTGCGTCGCGACGTAGCCGAGGGCCTCGACCAGGTTGGTCTTGCCCTGGCCGTTGGGCCCCACGAACGCCGTGACGCCCGGCTCCAGGCCGAGCTCCACGGACGCGTACGACCTGAAGTCGGTCAGCGAGAGGTGGGCGACATGCACCCCACGAGGTTAGTGCGCCTCGGGGATGCCTGTGGTCACCGACGCTCGGTCTCGCGCGGCGGGACCACGTCGGCGCCGGGGGAGTCGGCTCCCTTTCCGGTGCTGCCCTCCGCTGAGGTGGTCGCGTGGCCGCCGAACTGGTTGCGCAGCGCCGCGACCACCTTCATCGCGGGCGAGTCGTCCTGGCGCGAGGCGAACCTGGCGTACAGCGAGGCGGTGATGACGGGCAGCGGCACCGCGTGGTCCACAGCCGCCTGCACCGTCCACCGGCCTTCTCCGGAGTCCTGTGCATAACCTCGGAGCTGCTCGAGGTGCTCGTCGTCGTCCAGCGCCCGCACCATCAGGTCGAGCAGCCAGGAACGGATCACGGTGCCGGTGCGCCAGCTCTTGAACGAGCCCTTGACGTCCTTGACGACGTCGGAGGCTTCGAGCAGCTCCCAGCCCTCCGCGAACGCCTGCATCATGCCGTACTCGATGCCGTTGTGGACCATCTTCGCGAAGTGCCCGGCGCCGACCTCGCCCGCGTGCACGAAGCCGTCCTCGCCCTCGGGCTTGAGCGTCTCGAAGATCGGCATGAGCCGCTCGACGTTGGCCTCGTCGCCGCCGCACATGAGCGCGTAGCCGTTCTTGAGGCCCCAGACGCCGCCGCTCACGCCGCAGTCGACGAACCCGATGCTCTTCTCGGCCAGCTCGGCGGCGTGCTTCTGGTCATCCACATAGTGGGAGTTTCCGCCGTCGACGACGATGTCGCCGGGGTCGAGCAGCTCGCCGAGATCGTCGATCGTCGACTGGGTGGGCTTGCCTGCGGGGACCATGACCCAGACCGCCCGCGGCTTCTGCAGGCGTTCGACCAGCTCCTTGAGGCTGCCCACGTCGCTGATCGCGGGATCGCGGTCGTAGCCGACGACGTCGTGGCCTCCACGGCGCAGGCGCTCGGCCATGTTGCCGCCCATTTTGCCCAGTCCGACCATGCCGATCTGCATGTTGTCCTACCCCCTTGTCAGACTTCCATCATCCCCGATGACAGGATCAGCCTGACAGGCGGATGGGCATGATCAGGTAACGGTAGTCCGTAGCGGCTCCGTCATCCACAGGCTTGCCACCCGTGAGGATAGCGGGCTTCGTCGACGTGGTCATCTGAAGTCGCGCAACATCGGAGTCGATCGCCCCCAGGCCCTCGAGAAGGAACTGGTGGTTGAAGGCGATGTTCATGTCCTCGCCCTCGTAATCCACAGGCAGGGCCTCGACGGCCTGCGCCTCGTCGCCGCTGCCCGCCTCGAGCACGACCTCGCCGCTCTTGAACGCCAGCCGCACGGGGGTGTTGCGCTCGGCGACCAGGGCGACGCGCTTGACCGCCTCGACGAACGGCCCTGTGGACAAGTCCGCGCGGGCGGAGAACTCCGTGGGCAGCAGCGAGCGGTACTTGGGGAACTCGGGGTCGAGCAGGCGCGTGGTGGTCCGCCGTCCGGCGCTGGAGAAGCCGATCATGCCTTCGCCGGTGCCGCCGGCGGAGCTGAGCGCGATCTCCACCTCCGCGCCGGTCGTCCCGAGCGCCTTGGCCGTGTCGGCGAGGGTCTTGCCGGGGATCATGGCGATGGCGGCGAAGTCGGGCTGGCCCGGCTGCCACTTCAGCTCGCGTACGGCGAGCCGGTAGCGGTCGGTCGCGGCGAGGGTCACGGTGTCGCCCTCGATCTCCATCCGCACACCGGTGAGCATCGGCAGCGTGTCGTCCCGGCCCGCCGCGACGGCGACCTGGCCGACGGCGGAGGCGAACACGTCGCTGCCCACCCGGCCGGCGGCCGGCGGCATGGCCGGGAGGGACGGGTAGTCCTCCACAGGCATGGTCAGCAGTGTGAATCGAGCGCTGCCGCAGGTGACGACCGCCTTGGCGCCGTCCACCACGAAGTCCACAGGCTGTGCAGGAAGTGCGCGGGTGATCTCGGCGAGCAGCTTGCCCGAGACCAGCACGACGCCGGCCTCACCGGTCTGGAGCTCGAGCGTCACCTCGGCGGAGACCTCGTAGTCGAATCCGGACAGCTTCAGCTGCTGCGCCTCGGTGACCTCCAGACGCATGCCGGCGAGCACGGGCACTGACGGGCGCGCCGGGAGGCTGCGTGCCGTCCATGCCACCGCCTCAGCGAGGACGTCTCGCTCGATTCGGAACATCACGGTGATCGGCCTCCTGGGTTCGTCGTTGATTCAAGTGTTCACTCTCCCGCACCTGAGCTCCGGGAGAACCCCTCTATGGGTCTTGAGTTTCTTTGTTAGAGAGATAAGAGGTCATCACACTAGGGGCTGTGGGAACTGTGGACAACCAGCGTTCTGGCTGGTCAGCAGCCTTGTTTTCATCCACTGGGGGTGTGGGTGACGCCTGGGGAGAACTCGCGCGCCTGGGGATGAAGACTCTGTGCACACAGGCCGTCCCCAGATCTTGGGGCCTTCATCCACCGGTTATCCACGAGGTTTCCACAAGTTGTCCACGGGGTAAAACGGACACTCCTGGGGTCCCAGATTGCCTGTTCACAGGCCGTCCACACGTTATCCACGAGTAGTCCCCAGGTTCTCCCCAGGGTGTCCCCAACCTTGTCCCCAGGCCCTGTGAGGGATTTTTTCGGGCATTGTGTGGCGAAGAGCCGGTGGGTTTCGGCGTTTCCGCAGATCCACAGTGTTTTCCACAGGCTGTGCATGATGTTCAGGCCCCGCGGGATGTCCGCTTGATACGCAATGTCAACTCGTTGACCTGGTTGTACATCGACCTGCGCTCGGCGATGAGCGAGCGGATCTTCCGCTCGGCGTGCATGACCGTGGTGTGGTCGCGGCCGAACTGCTGGCCGATTTTGGGCAGCGACAGCTCGGTCAGCTCGCGGGCCAGATACATGGCGATCTGCCGGGCGTTGACGAGCGCCCGGCTGCGAGAGGTGCCGCACAGGTCGTCGATGCTGATGCCGAAGTAGTTGGCGGTCTCGGTCATGATCGCCGCGATGGTGATCTCGGTGTCGGACTCCGAGGTGATCAGATCCTTGAGGACGACCTCGGCGAGCTGCAGGTCCACACCCTGCCTGTTGAGGCTGGCGAACGCGGTGACCCTGATCAGGGCGCCCTCGAGCTCGCGGATGTTGGTGGAGATGCGGCTGGCGATGTACTCCAGCACCTCGGGCGGCGCCGCCAGGCCCTCCTGGATGGCCTTCTTCCTGAGGATCGCGATCCGGGTCTCCAGCTCCGGCGGCTGGACGTCGGTGATCAGGCCCCACTCGAACCGGTTGCGCAGCCGGTCCTCCAGCGTGGTCAGCTGCTTGGGCGCGCGGTCGCTGGAGATGACGATCTGCTTGTTGGCGTTGTGGAGGGTGTTGAAGGTGTGGAAGAACTCCTCCTGGGTCTGCTCCTTGCCCTCCAGGAACTGGATGTCGTCCACAAGCAGGATGTCGATCGCGCGGTAGCGGCCGCGGAAGCCGTCGGCCTTGTGGTCGCGGATGCTGTTGATGAAGTCGTTGGTGAACTCCTCGGAGCTCACGTATCTGACCCGCGCGCCGTCGTACAGGCTCTGTGCATAGTGCCCGATCGCGTGCAGCAGGTGCGTCTTCCCCAGCCCCGAGTCGCCGTAGATGAAGAGCGGGTTGTACGCCTTCGCGGGGGATTCGGCCACCGCCACGGCGGCCGCGTGGGCGAACCGGTTGCTGGCCCCGATAACGAATGTCTCGAATGTGTACTTCTGATTGAGCCTGGCCGGTTCGCTGGGTTTGTTGCTCTTGGCTTCCCACCGGTTCGGAGCCGGCTCCGGCTCTTTTTCCACAGGCGGTGTGTACGGCTGCGCCTGTTCAAAAGAGAAGCCCGGCTGTGGATATTCGGTGGATATCTGGGGCGGCTCAGGCTGTGGAGAATAGAACTGCGGAGGCTCCGAAGCCTGCTGGTGCTGCGATGGCGCGGGCTGTGCGTAGAGCGGCTGGCTCTCCACATTCTGGGGATAACTGTGAGTCACAGGCTGTTGATGAGAGTCGACCATCGGCGGCTCCGGCGCCGTGGTGTCGATCATCACGGCCAGTCGCATGGTCCGGCCGAGCTCCTGTGACAGCGCGTGCGCCACGAGCGGGCGCAGTTTGCCCTCGATGAGGTCCTTGAGGAAGTCGTTGGGGACGCCGAGCACGATCGTGTCGTTCGCCAGCGCGATCGGGCGCACCATCGAGAGCCACGTACGCTGCTGGATAGGCACGTTCTCATTGAGGAAGTTGCCCAGGGCCCTCGCCCATACCGTGCCGAGGTCGACACCGTTCATGGTGCGGTTCCCCTCCTTCCTCTCGCGGCCCCCCGCGATCGTTTATCCACATGCGCGGCCGCCCGCGGTGATCGGCGGCCCCTTCGTCCACAACGTGGCGGCCGGGCTCCGTGCCCAGGCCCTCCACAGGAGATCCACAGGTTGTGCACAGGCCTTGAGCGGCTTCGGAAGGCCCGACAGTATCTATGTGCACAGCTGTGTTCAAGGCATTGTCCACAGCCTAGTGGCACCTGGGTGCACATACTGTGGACGCAGGCTCGCCGGTGGAAAAGTCGCCTGTGGAAAGGTGGATAACCCGTCCAGTTTGACCTGAGGGGTACTTCACCCGTAACGTACGACGGTCGGCTTGTCACGCGACGGCTATTTCGCGTGCCCTCGCTTCCCTGGCAGGCCATCCATGTGTGTACAGCGTCCCTGCGGCGCACCATCAAGCCTGGAGCCCACCCGTGAGCAAGCGTACTTTCCAGCCGAACAACCGTCGCCGCGCGAAGACCCACGGCTTCCGGCTGCGGATGCGCACCCGGGCCGGTCGCGCCATCCTCGCTTCTCGTCGCCGCAAGGGCCGCGAGAAGCTGTCGGCCTGATCGTTCCGCGCATATATGGCCCGTCGGTGCGTCTTGCCGGCGGGCGTTAGGCGTATACGGTGCTGTCCCGTCAATCCCGCATGCGGCGCGGGGAGGAGTTCGAGGCGGCGGTCAGGCGCGGAAAGCGCGCAGGTCGCCCGACTCTCGTGGTGCATTTCGCCACTTCGGGGGAAGAGTCCCCTCGAGTGGGTTTCGTGGTGAGCAAGGCCGTAGGCGGCGCTGTGACCCGGAACAAGGTCAAGCGGCGGCTCCGACACCTGATGCGGGACCGTCTCGACCGGCTGCCGCGAGGTAGCCTGCTGGTGGTACGCGCCAATCCACCGGCCGCGTCCGCGGGATTCGAGCTCCTGGCCGCCGAGCTCGACTCCGCAGTCGAACGTTTGCTCAGGCGGCGCGAGTCCTCGACGGGTGGACAAAGATGACGGAGCAGCCGCAAGGGGTGACGCCGAGCCTCGCCGCTCGGGCGCTGATCATCCCGATCCGGTTCTACCGGGCGTTCATCAGCCCCATGCTGGGCCCACGCTGCCGTTTCTATCCGTCGTGCAGTGCGTATGGACTCGAGGCGATCGCCACGCACGGAGCGTTGCGCGGCATATGGCTGACTGTCCGGCGCATCGGGCGGTGCCACCCATTCCATCCCGGAGGTATAGACCCGGTGCCCCCACGCCCGGTCCGGTCCCACGAAACGCAAGGGAGATAGCTCGGTGGAGCTGTCCTGGCTCAACTGGCTGTACACAGCCGTCGCCCAAGTCATTACCTGGATCCACCAGGCATACAGCACGGTGCTCGACCCGAACAGCGGTTTGACCTGGGCGCTCACCATCATCACGCTGACCATCTGCATGCGGATCCTGATCTTCCCGCTGTTCCTCAAGCAGATGCGCTCGTCGCGAAAGATGCAGGAGCTGGCGCCGAAGGTCCAGGAGCTCCGCAAGCGCTACAAGAACGACAAGCAGCGCATGAACCAGGAGGTCATGGCGCTGTACCAAGGTGCGGGCGCCAACCCCCTCGGCGGCTGTCTCCCCGTCGTGGCCCAGTTCCCGATCTTCATCTCGATGTTCACCGTGCTGCGGGCGATCGCGGCGGACCAGCCGAAGTTCGGGATGTCGCAGGAGCTGGTCGACAGCGCCAAGCACGCCCTCATCCTGGGTGCCCCGCTGCCTGCCACGTTCTTCGAGGCTGCCCAGGTCAGCGAGAAGATCATCATCGGTTGCTTCGTCGCGATCAGCTCGCTCACCACCTTCCTCACCGTCCGGCAGAGCGTCACCCGCTCGATGGCCCAGATGCCGGACAACCCCATGGCGCAGCAGCAGAAGATCCTGATGTACATCTCGCCGCTGTTCGCCTTCTTCAGCCTGAACTTCCCCCTGGGCCTGATCCTCTACTGGGTCACCACCAACCTGTGGACGCTCGGCCAGCAGCACTGGTTCTACAGCCGGCACCCGATGCCGCAGTTCGACGCCAAGGGCAACGCGATCGTCATCGAGGCCAAGCCTGGCCTGTTCGCCAAGCTTCGCAAGAGCACGCCCGAAGAGCAGGCGCCTCCGCCCCCGCCGGAGCCTAAGATCGTCAGGCAGCAGCCAAGCCGCCAGTCCCGCAGCAAGCGCACCGGCAGCAAGAAGTCTTGAACATGAAGGAGAGGCCGGCCATGACCGAGGCCGAGCAGGAGAAGGCTCCTGATCTCAACGCGCTGGAGCAGGAAGGCGAGATCGCTGCCGACTACGTCGAGGGCCTTCTCGACATCGCCGACATCGACGGCGACATCGACATGGACGTCGAGGGCGACCGCGCCATGGTCTCCGTCGTGGGGCTGAAGGGCAACGAGCTCGTCGGTCCCGGGGGAGAGGTCCTGGAGGCACTCCAGGAGCTGACCCGCCTCGCCGTGCACCGGCAGACCGGCGAGCGCTCGCGCCTGATGCTCGACGTCGGGGGCTACCGCGAGCGGCGCAGGGCCGAGCTGACCAAGCTCGGCACCGAGGTCGCCAACCAGGTTAAGGACGGGGGCGAGCCCAAGTCGCTGCACCCGATGACGCCCTTCGAGCGCAAGATCGTCCACGACGCGGTGGCGGCCGCCGGGCTCCGTAGCGAGTCCGAGGGTGAGGAGCCGCACCGCTACGTGGTGGTCCTGCCCGCCTGAGGGGTGTTACGCCATCCGATCCGGCCGTCTGCCCGCATGGTGGACGGCCGTTTCGCATTTAGCTCTTTTATCCCTGTACGTATGCCGTAGCGCGCATATATGCGTGCATGCCCCTTGTTAACGCTCTCCATCCGGACCGGGTCACACCGACGGCGGCGTGCTGAAAGGTCGCCTTCAGACCGGCCCGCTAGTCTTCCACTGTGATCTCACCTTTAGCCTTGGGTAGAGACCACCCGGCTTCCCACCGAACAAGGGCCACCAGCCCCAGAAAGGGCCACCGACCAGTGAGCGATGAGCTTCCGGCGCCGCCGGACATAGCGCGGGACGTCTTCGCCGGGGAGGCTTGGGAGCGCGCGAACGCGTTCGCCCAGCTGCTGGCGGGGCCCGGCGTGGTCCGCGGGCTGCTGGGTCCGCGTGAGGTGCCCAGGATCTGGGATCGCCATCTGCTCAACTGCGCGGTCGTGGCCGAGGCCGTGCCTCCGGACGTGCGCCTGGTGGACATCGGCTCCGGTGCCGGACTGCCAGGGCTCGTGCTGGCGATCGTCCGGCAGGACATCACGGTCACCCTCCTGGAGCCGCTGCTTCGCCGTACCGTCTTCTTGGAGGAGTGCGTCGAAGCGCTCAAACTCGACAACGTCGAGGTGCTGCGCGGCCGGGCGGAGGAGCTGGCGGGCAAGCGGGAGTTCGACGTCGCCAGCGCTCGCGCGGTGGCGCCGCTCGATCGCCTGCTGAATTGGGCCATGCCGCTGCTCCACGAGGGTGGCGAGCTGATCGCCATGAAGGGGGAGCGCGCCGCCGAGGAGCTCGCCGAGGCGGAGGCTCAATTGCGGGCCATCGGGGCACGAACGGCCGAGCTTGTGACCGTCGGGCACGGTAAGGTCGAGCCGCCTGCAACACTGGTTCGGGTGGTAGCGGGTCGCGCGCCGGAGCGAGCCAGGCGTCGACGAAGGAGGTGACGGTCGTGCCAGTCGCGTCAAGCGGTCTTGGCTGGCCGGGCAGCCGTCCGTCCGAGAGTCCAAGCGGGGTTGGCTGGCCCGAAATGGGCGTGTCGCGACAGTCAATTCCCGGCACCGGCACACCACTGGTTGAAAGGATGGACATCGTGACCCAGACCCCCCTGAATCCCGGTGATTCGCCGTTGGTACGAGAGGCGCTCAGCTCAGTGGTTTCACGTGAAACATCCGCAACCCCGGCGGCTGCCCAGACTCCCAACGACGGGGACGGCACGTGGCCGCGCCCACCCAAGACCAGGGTGATCGCGGTGGCCAACCAGAAGGGCGGAGTGGGCAAGACCACCACATCGGTGAACATCGCCGCTGCCCTCTCGATGCATGGCCAGCGCGTCCTCGTGGTCGACCTCGACCCTCAGGGCAACGCCTCCACCGCCTTGGCCACGGAGCACCGCGGCGACGTGCCGGACGTCTACCAGGTCCTCGTTGACGATCTCCCCATGGCGGACATCGTCAAGCAGGTCCCCGACATGCCGAACCTCTACTGCGCCCCCGCCACCATCGACCTCGCCGGCGCGGAGATCGAACTCGTCTCCCTGGTGGCCCGGGAAGCCCGCCTGCGGCGCGCGCTGGCGGCATACGACGCGATCGAGCTGGACTACATCGTCATCGACTGCCCGCCGTCACTGGGCCTGCTGACGGTGAACGCGTTGGTGGCGGCGGAAGAGGTCATGATCCCCATCCAGTGCGAGTACTACGCCCTGGAGGGCCTCGGGCAGCTCCTCAGGAACGTCGACCTGATCCGCGCCCACCTCAACCCGACGCTGAAGCTCTCGACCATCGTCCTGACGATGTACGACGGGCGTACCCGGCTGGCCTCTCAGGTGGCCGACGAGGTACGGGCGCACTTCGGCGACACGGTGCTCAACACCGTCATCCCCCGCAGCGTCCGCCTGTCGGAGGCGCCCAGCTATGGGCAGTCGGTGATGACGTACGACCCGGGCTCCAGCGGAGCAATGGCCTACATGGACGCCGCCCGCGAAATCGCCCACCGCGCCACCGTCGCCTAACCCCACCCCACTCCTCACCCGAGCCCCACAACCGCGCACCCCGCCTATCTAGCGGAGGCTGCCAAGCCCTCACCCAACCACGCCCACATACACCTCCCTCGCACCTCTCCCGCGCCGCCCGCCACCTCACCGCACCGCCTCCCGCCCCGCCACCGCCGGCCTCGTCCCACGTGTCGCCCGCCATCTCACCGTGCCCCGGGCCCACGCACCACCCCCCGTCCTAGGCGCCGCCCGCCAACTCACCGCACCGCCTACGGGCCCGCGCATCACTCCGTCCCACGCGCCGCCCCCAACTCACCCACCGCTTACGGGCCATCCCGGCCCACGGGCCGCCCGCCATCGCACGATGCCAGCTCTCGGCTCAGCCGCCGCCCCGTCCCACACGCCGCCCGCCATCTCACCGTGCCCCCGGGCCCACGCGCCACCCTGTCCCAGGCGCCTCGCGCCATCTCACGACGCCAGCTCTCGGCCCAGCCGCCACCTCGTCCCACACGCCGCCGAACCTCCCACCAGCCGCCCACCATCCCGCCGTACGCCTCCTTCTTCCACCTCCGGGCTCGACGCAACTGCCCACACTCGACACTGCCCGCACTCAACCCGCCAGCCGCCGCCCCACCTCCTCCTGCTTCGACACGAGCAGCAGCGAGCCAGGCATGCCATCACGCCTTCCTCGCCGATCACCGGGCCGCCGCGATGCAGCGTCTAGGCACACCGTCCGGCGGACGGAGGCGCCCACGACCCGTCGTTCCACAGCCGCCTGGCCGCCTCCGTGCGATGGCGATGCGGCAATGCGATGAGCACGCTGCGCGGAGAGCCCGCGGCCCGATGCCGCGCTGGTGCCAGGCGGGTGCAGGCGAGGCGAGACGGCGAAGCGGTGAGACGGCGAAGCGAGGCGGTGAGGCGGTGAGAGGGCGAGGCGGTGAGAGGGCGAGGCGATGAGAGGGCGAGGCGGTGAGAGGGCGAAGCCGTGGGCGATGGGACGGCTGGGCGGGGTCCGGCGAAGTCATGGGCGGTGGGAGGGAGGCGGTGGGACAGCGAGGCGGCGAGCAGCAAGGCGGCGGGACGGCGAGGTGTGAAGTCATGGGCGGTTGGATGGGGAAGCGGTGAGATGGTGCGGTTGTAGGGCTGCGGAGGAGTGAGACGGCAGAGAGATGGTGAGGGGGGCGGGATGGCGCTGCGGGGGAGGGGTGGTCAGGCGCGACAAGGGGCCCTTGGGTGTGGCGTTGGATCGTGTGGTGGCGGCGAGCGTGAGAGGGCTCAAGTCAGTCGTTGGTTTGGTTTGTGATCGTGTCGGTGTAAATAGAACCGGGTGGTGTGTGGCGAGGGGGCGCCCCGTCGTGCGCACGACGGTAACCTCTCCTGGAGTGACCGGAATCGGCCGGGTGGATGAGGAGACGTAGTGAGTCAGCAGCGGCGGGGATTGGGCAAGGGGCTCGGGGCGCTCATCCCCACCAGTCCCATCGGTGACGGAACGGGAACGGCGCCGACCCCGTCGAACGGTTCAACGGGAGAGACCGGCCCGAGGCCGATCGCTGGAGCGTACTTCAAAGAGGTCGCGCTGGACGCGATCGTCCCCAACCCGCGCCAGCCGCGTGAGATCTTCGACGGGGAGCGCCTCGAGGAGTTGGCGGCGTCCATCCGGGAGGTCGGGCTCCTGCAGCCGATCGTGGTCCGATCGGTCGGAGGTGGCCAGTACGAGCTGATCATGGGGGAGCGGCGCTGGCGGGCGTGCCAGCAGGTCGGCTTGGACCCGGTCCCGGCGATCGTCCGCAACACGCAGGACACTGATCTCCTCAGGGACGCCTTGATCGAGAACCTTCAGCGCGAGCAGCTGAACGCCCTTGAAGAGGCCGCCGCCTATCAGCAACTCCTCGACGACTTTCAGACGACGCACGATCAGCTTGCACAGAAGGTCGGCCGCTCCCGCCCCCACATCACCAACACCCTCCGCCTTTTGAACCTCCCACCCGAGGTTCAGCAGAAGGTGGCCGCCACGGTCATCAGTGGTAGTCACGCTCGGGCTCTCCTCGGCCTCGCCAGTGCTGAGGAGCAGATCGAACTGGCCAGGCGAATCGTGGCGGAGCTCCTGTCGGTTCGGGCGGTTGAGGAGATCGTCGCGATGGGCAGCGCCAAGGCCGCCAGGAAGCCCGCTCGCGAACGCCAGGCACCCAAGCCCACCGCCCCCGGTCTGACCCACCTCGCCGACCGCCTCTCGGATCACTTTGAGACCAAGGTGAAAGTGGATCTGGGGCGGCGCAAGGGACGCATCGTCGTTGAGTTCGCCACGATCGACGACCTTGAGCGGATCATCGGCACCATGGCACCGGAAGCTGTCCGCGCGATGCGGGAGTCTGAAGACTGACGCTGTTTCACGTGAAACCGTGGCCGCCGGCAAATCGCTCGCGCCGCTTACGTTCTCACGCGCGGGCCTCCCGGCAGCGGTGCTCGACGAACGGCTGACGCGCCCGGTTGGGGTCCAGTGTTTCGCGTGAACAGTTGCCGGCAGTTCCTCGGGGCCACTGTTTCACGTGAAACCGAAGCCAAGCCCTCGCTCTGGAAGGGTCGATGTTTCACGTGAAACGAGGTACTTGGCCAAGAGCTCGGCTTGGCGGATCACGTTACGGGCGGCGGTCCTGGGAGCGAGTGACTCTTGGGGAGCGTTTCACGTGAAACATGGAACGGGGTCGCGTGGCCGACGAGAGGCTACGTGTTTCACGTGAAACAGCGGGCACATGGGCGCGAGGCTACGCGGCGGCGGCTTTGCGGATGTCGTCGAGGAAGTCGTCCACGTTCTCCGGGGTCGTATCGAAGGCGGTCATCCAGCGGACGATGCCGGCGCGCTCGTCCCAGTAGTGGAACAGATAGCGCCCGCTGAGGGTCTTCGCGACGGCGGGTGGGACGACAGCGAAGACGGCGTTGGATTGGACAGGGTGCGCCAAGGAAACACCGGGCACATCCGCCAGACCGTCCGCCAGTCGGGCGGCCATCTTGTTGGCATGAGAAGCGTTCTCGCGCCATAGATCGTCCGTCAGAAGCGCCGAAAGCTGGGCCGAGATGAAGCGCATCTTCGAGGCGAGTTGCAGTGACTGGCGGCGAAGGAACGGCACAGCGGACGCGAGTGAGGGGTCAAGGACAACGACCGCCTCGGCCGCCAGTGCGCCGTTCTTGGTGCCACCGAAGCTGAAGACGTCCACGCCGACGTCCGTCGTGACGGCCTTCAGATCGCAGTCGAGATAGGCGGCGGCGTTCGCGAGTCTGGCGCCGTCCACGTGGAGCCGTAGACCCGACTCGTGTGCCGCCTCCGCCACAGCGGCGATCTCGGCGGGGGAGTAGCAGGTGCCGAGCTCCGTGACTTGGGAGATGGAGACCACCGTGGGCTGGGACTCGTGGGGATTGCCGATCCCGCCAAGGCGGGACTTGATGTCTTCCGGGCGGAGCTTGCCGTCCTCGGTGGGGATCGTCATCAGCTTGACGCCGAGCAGACGTTCCGAGGCTCCAGCTTCATGCGTGGCGATGTGGGCACTGCCGGCGCAGAGGATCGCGTCGTAGCGGCCGAGCATGAGGGCCAGCCCGACCATGTTGGCGCCCGCACCGTTGAGCACCGCGAAGCCCTCGGCGCCCGCGCCGAACACTTCCTTGGTCTTGTCCTCGAACGCCGAGGTCCAACTGTCGTCGCCGTAGGCGGGCGCGTCTCCGAAGTTGGCTGAGGCGATGGCTTCGAGGATGGTCGGGTGCACGCCGGCGTGGTTGTCGCTGGCGAAGCTCTTGGGGTACATCGAATCGATCAGCACACGGTAAGGCTACTTAGCTACCCTCAGTCCGGTGTTCGGGGCAGCTGCCGATCGACCCCGTCCCCGGGGGTTGTGGATCCGGCGGACGGGTCGGTTCGCGCTCTTGTTGTTCCGCGTTTCTGTGGATGGACGCGCGATAGAGGGTGGACGCGGTAGAGGGGGACGGGCGAAGCTGGTGGGCGGGCGATGATTGGGGGGCGGGGTGATGAGCGAGCGGGCGTGCCGCCTAGGGCAGTAGATGTCGGCACGTACGCGCACCTCACCTCCTGCAAGATTGCGGCTGCGATGCGGCTCAGCGCGTAAAGGTGTGGATGGCGTGCTCGACACTCCGCTCGGGGGAAGCGTCGCACCGCCGCTGCCCCTGTCTGAAGGAACCCCCGATCTGAGCCGCGTTGCCATCTCAAGGATCCGGCCACGTCGCCGAACGCAGATCTCGGGACTGGCCGTGCTGCCGGATGCTCACCTCTGCGTTGGCTGTGGTGACGGTTGTACGTCTGCCGGGGCGGTCGTGCTGGCGGTCGTTCTTCTTCCGGGGTGGTCGTGCTGGTGGTTGCTCACGTCCGGGTTGGCCGGGGTGGTGGATGTCGTCTCTGCGTCGGCTGTGGTGCTGTCCGTTCGTTCCGGGGTGGTCGTGCTGGTGGTTGCTCACGTCCGGGTTGGCCGGGGTGGTGGATGTCGTCTCTGCGTCGGCTGTGGTGCTGTCCGTTCGTTCCGGGGTGGTCGTGCTGGCGGTCGCCCGCGTCCGGGTTGGCCGGGGTGGTGGATGGCGGCTGTGGTGGATTACCGCTCGTTCTAGGCAGTGTGCTGGCGGGTGCTTGCGTGTGGGCTGGCCGTGCTGCTGAGTGCTCGTCTCTGAGGCGGCTGCCGGGGTTGTCGTGCTGGTGGTCGCTCGGCCTCAGGTTGGCTTGCCGTTGCGGGCTCGCTTCCGAGCGGTCTTCGGCGTCGGCTTTCGGAAGGCTGTGTTGCCGGTCAGGCGTGGGCTCGAGTTGATTTCCGAGTTGACCATGGTGCTGGACGATGGCGCGCTCGTGGGGAAACGGCGCGCCTGGGAGTTCCGGGGGTGCTGTTGCCAGTGGGAGGGCAAGCCTGGGAGTTCGGGAGGCGCAGTTGCCGGTAGGAGGGCGCGCCTGGGGGGTTCGGGGCAGGCGCGCGCTGACGAGTCGGCCCTAGGGAAGGGTGGGTCAGGTGTGGGCGCGGGTGGCGGTCCGCCCAGGCATTCCCCACGGCGGAGGTAAAGGTGGGTCAGGTGTGGGCGCGGGTGGCGGCGTTTTGGAGAAGCGTGCGGCAGAGGTCGCCCAGGTCCTGGCCGGCGGCTTCGGCGGCCATCGGGAGGAGCGAGGTCTCCGTCATTCCTGGGGCCACGTTGACTTCCAGGAAGTGCGGGGTGCCGTCGGCGTCGACGATCAGGTCCGTACGGGAGATGTCGCGGAGGCCGAGAGCCGTGTGGGCGGTCACCGCCGTCTCGGCGCACGCCGCAGCCGCCTGGGCGGAGAGACGGGCAGGAGCGAAGAACTCGGTGTGTCCGGCCGTGTAGCGAGCCGCGTAGTCGTAGACGCCCTCGTCGGGGACGATCTCCACGGCCGGCAGGGCCTCCGGGCCGTTGCCGAGGTCCACGACGGAGACGGCCACCTCCACCCCGTCCACGTACCGCTCGATCAGTGCCGTGTCGCCATACGCGAAGCAGCCGACCATCGCGGCGGGGAGTTCTTCCGCCGTGCGGACGATCGAGGCGCCCAGCGCCGAGCCGCCCCGGGCCGGCTTGACGAAGAGAGGCAGGCCGAGGCGCTCGATGATGCGCCCCAGCACCACCGTGGCGCCGAGGTCGTGGAACGTCTCCTTCGGCAGCGTGACTGACTGCGGCGTCTGCAGCCCGACCGAGCGCACTACGGCCTTGGCCGTGGGCTTGTCGAAGGCCACGCGGCACGCGTCCGGGTCGGCGCCCACGTACGGGACGTTGAGAAGCTCGAGGACGGAACGGATCGCGCCGTCCTCGCCCGCGCCGCCATGGAGAGTCACGAAGACCGCGTCCGGCGGGTCCGCGAGGATGGAGGGCACGAGGGACGCGTCGGTGTCGCGGGCCTCCACGTCGATGCCCGCCGCACGCAGCACCTCGCTGACTCGGCGACCGGAGCGCAGGGACACCTCTCGCTCATAGGAGAGACCTCCGGCCAGCACGAGCACGTGGCCCAGATCGCTCATCACATCTCCTCCGCTGATCGCACGCGCCGCTGTCCAACCGTACCGCCAAGCTGCCGAGGCCCGGCACGCCACCAGCACTTGGCGCGCCCGGCTGATGCTGCGCCTGGCGTGGCGCTTTGCTGGGGGTCGAGTGTCCAGCGATGGGGCGTGTCCGGAGAGAGGGCGGGCGGGGATATTGGATGGCTGGGCCTGAAGAGGGCGAATGGGTGGGGCAGGGGATGGCTGAGTCGAGAGGGAGCTCAGCGGGGTGAAATGGGGCTGGCGGGAGAGGCGAGGTGGGGCCAGCCGGTGGTGGCGATAGTGGATTGGCTGGGTGGAGTGCCGGCCTTGGCGGAGAAGACTCGCTGGCATGCGGGTGGGGCTGGTGGAGCGGTAAGGCAGCGCCCGCCGGTGTTGGATTGGCTGGGTGGAGGCTGAGCCTTGGTGAGAGGGCTCGCTGGCATGCGGAGGGGGCCGGCGGAGCGGTAAGGCAGCGCCGGCCCTCGGTGGTGATGGTGGTCAGGGCGGGGACGGCCCCTGGTGGCGATGGTGGTCAAGCCTCGTCGGGGCCGCCCCCGTTTGCGATGGCGATCAGGCCTGGGTGGGGTCGGCCCCGGTTGGAGATGGCGGTTTGGCCTCGGTGGCGTCGACCCCGGTGGAAACGGTGGTCAGGCCAGGTCGGGGCCGGGGGTGTCGACGCCCTGGTGGTCGCGGGCCGAGCTGGTGCCGAACGTGTCCCTCAGCTGCATCTCCTGCTCGATCACCCCGGCCAGCCGCCGCACGCCCTCCCGGATCCGGTCAGGCTCAGGGAAGCAGTACGAGAGCCGCATGTGCCGCGCCCCGCTCCCGTCCGAGAAGAACCCGGTCCCCGGTACGAACGCCACCCGCTCGGCCACCGCCCGCGGCAGGATGGCCTTCGAGTCGAGCCCCTCGGGAAGGGTCGCCCACACGAAGAAGCCGCCCGCGGGTCGGGTCCAGGTGACCTCGGGCGGCATCAGGGATTCGAGCGCGTCCAGGAGCGCGTCGCGACGCTCGCGGTAGAGCTCCCTGAACGTTTTGATCTGCTCCCGCCATGGCTGCGTGGTGAGGTACTGGCCCACGGCGAGCTGGGTGAACGAGGAGTGCGACAGCACGGCCGACTCCATGGCCAGCACGAGCTTGTCGCGGATGGCGTGCGGGGCCAGCGCCCAGCCGACGCGGAAGCCGGGGGCGAGCGTCTTGGAGAACGACCCCAGGTAGACCACGCCGTCCGGGTTGTCGGCCCGCAGGGCGCGCATGGGCTCCCCGTCGAAGCCGAGCAGTCCGTACGGGTTGTCCTCGATGATCAGCACCCCGGCCTGCTGGCAGATGTCGAGCACCTGCTGCCGCCGGGCGATGTTCAGGGTGACGCCGCCCGGGTTGTGGAAGGTCGGGATCGTGTAGAGGAACTTGATGGGCGCCCCGGCCGTCTCCAGTGCGTAGATGGTCTGGGCCAGGGACTCGGGCACGATGCCCTGATCGTCCATGGCGATGTGCACGACCTTGGCCTGATAGGCGGCGAACGTACCCAGCGCGCCCACGTACGAGGGCCCCTCGGCGAGCACCACGTCGCCCGGGTCGATGAAGATCCGGGTGATCAGGTCGAGGGCCTGTTGCGAACCGACGGTGACGACCACGTCGTCCGCCCCGGCGTGGATTCCCTCCAGCCGCATGACCTCGCAGATCTGCTCACGCAGGTGCGGGTCACCCTGGCCGGAACCGTACTGCAGCGCGACGGGGCCGCGCTTGGTGACGAGGTCGGAGACCAGCTCGCCGACCATGTCGAGGGGAAGAGCCGTGACGTACGGCATGCCGCCCGCGAGCGAGACCACCTCGGGCCTCGACGCGACGGCGAAAAGAGCTCGGATCTCGGAGGCGACCATCCCGGTAGCTCGCGCGGCGTACCGATCGACGTAAGCGTCGATGCGCGACCCTTGGGTCGCGGGTGTCTGACCGTGATCCAGCTCTCCTGTCACGGCCCACCTCCTAGGTGTCATATCGGACTGAAATACCAGATTACGCTAACCGGACATGTCGCCCGTGACGGGCTCGACCGTCGTGGTGTCGGCTGGCGGTATCTTCACTGGGCTACGATGCCACCTGTGGACGCGGTTTTCGCGCGCTTTTCCGGGTCAACGACAGGGGGCCGTAGTTGTCGCGCCGGCTGGTCAACATAACCCTGGACAATCTTGAAGATCTGCCCCATCGCTGCAGGCGGTGCGTGTTCTGGGAGCTTGACCCCATGAGCGGGGAGCGGGCGGTCCGGTCGGGGGATCCGGGGCTGGAGAAGGAGGCCTGGATCTCCGGCACGCTGCTCGAGTGGGGCAGTTGCGGGAAAATCGCCTATGTCGACGGGGTGCCTGCCGGGTTCGTGCTCTACAGCCCGCCGCTCTACAGCCCCCGGTCCGTGGCCTTCCCCACCTCGCCGGTCAGTGCCGACGCCGTGCTGCTGATGACCGCGCACATCATTCCGGAGTTCTCGGGTGGCGGGCTGGGGCGGATGCTGATCCAGGGCGTGGCCAAAGACCTGACCAGGCGCGGCGTGAAAGCCATTGAAGCTTTTGGCGACCTCAAGTGGGAAGAGCCTAGTTGCGTGGTACCGGCGGAATACTTCCTTTCTGTTGGGTTTAAGACGGTTCGTCCACATTTGCGTTTTCCGCGGCTCCGGCTGGAGCTCAAGACCGCCGTTTCGTGGCGTGAGGACGTCGAGGTGGCCTTGGAGCGGCTCCTGGGCTCCATGAGTCCGGAACGGGCGCTACGTCCCGTCTGACGACCGCACAGGGCCGTACAAGCGGCCGCACGGGCCCGTACAGGACCAGGAGAACGCGGAAAGCCCCCCGCCAGAGGCGGGGGGCCGGGCGCGCGCCGCGGGAGAGCGGGCTAGATGATGCCGTCGAGCTCGCGCAGCAGCATGGCCTTCGGCTTGGCGCCGATGATCTGCTTCACGACCTCGCCGTTCTTGTAGACGTTCATCGTCGGGATCTGGAGCACACCGTACTGGCGCGGAACGTCGGGGTTCTCGTCAATGTTGAGCTTGACGATCTCCAGCTTGTCGCCGTGCTCGTTGGCGATCTCCTGCAGGATGGGGGCGACCTGACGGCACGGCCCGCACCACTCGGCCCAGAAATCGACCAGCACGGGCTTGTCGCTCTTGAGGACGTCGGCTTCGAAAGAGGCGTCGGTGACAGCCTTCACGGTGCGCTCCTTACTCACTTCTCGTTGTTCGCCAGCCAGCGCTCGGAGTCGAGCGAGGCCGAGCAGCCGGTGCCGGCAGCGGTGATGGCCTGACGGTAGGTGTGGTCGACAACGTCCCCCGCGGCGAACACGCCGTCGATGTTGGTCGCCGTGGACGGCGAGGCCACCTTGACGTAGCCGTCCTCGTCGAGGTCGATCTGCCCCTTGACCAGGTCGGTCCGCGGGTCGTGACCGATCGCGATGAACAACGCGTCGGTGGCCAGCTCACATTCCTCGCCGGTCTTGACGTTACGCAGCCGCACGGCCTCGACGCGGGAGTCGCCGAGCACGTCGACGACCTCGGAGTCCCAGACGAAGCGGATCTTGTCGTTCGCCAGCGCCCGCTCCTGCATGATCTTGCTGGCGCGCAGCTCGTCGCGGCGGTGCACCACCGTCACCATGCGGCCGAACCTGGTGAGGAACGTGGCCTCCTCCATCGCCGTGTCGCCGCCGCCGACGACCACGATGTCCTTGTTGCGGAAGAAGAAGCCGTCACAGGTCGCACACCAGGACACGCCATGCCCGGACAGGCGCTTCTCGTTCTCCAGGCCGAGCTCGCGGTAGCCGGAGCCCATCGCCAGGATGACCGACTTGGCGTAGTAGGTGTCGGTGTGGGTCTTGACGACCTTGGGGTTCGCCTCCAGGTCAACCTCGATCACGTCGTCGGTGACCAGCTCGGCGCCGAACCGCTCGGCCTGCTTGCGCAGGTTGTCCATGAGGTCGGGGCCCATGATGCCGTCGGGGAAACCCGGGAAGTTCTCCACGTCGGTGGTGTTCATGAGTGCACCGCCGGCTGTCACGGAGCCCTCGAAGACCAGCGGCTTGAGCTCGGCGCGCGCGGAGTAGACGGCCGCGGTGTAGCCAGCTGGGCCGGATCCAATAATGATCACGTTACGAACGTCGCTCAACGCTCCACGCCTTCCTCGTCTGCTGTTGCACCGGCGTCAACAGATCCTAGGCCGCCCTGATTCCCCTGCCCTACACACAACGCTCACACAAAGCGAAAGAGCCCGCCGAGGCGGGCTCTGACGCGTAGGTCTCTTACCAGCGGCCCAGGGTGGGCTTACGCAGGTTCTTGCAGTTGAACGGGTCGACGATGTCGATGCGCAGCCGCTGGCTGGCCTTGTCCTTCCACGAGGCCACGATGAGGGCCTCCTGTCCGTTGTACTGGCCCTGGTCGACCTGGTACGCCGGCAGCCTGGAGCGGCTCGAGACCCGCTTCACGCACTTGTCGACCTTGCCGTCGTCGTCGGAGCCGCCCTGCACCATGCGCTGGAAGCCGAACATGCCTTCGAGCGGCTGGCGCAGGTCCTGGTCGCTGTAGTTGTGGCCGCTGTCGGTCAGTCCGTAGGACCTGGCCATCGTGGGGACCTTGGCCGGGGTCGAGGGGACCGTGGAGGTCTCGGTGACGCCACCGGCCATCACCTCGACGCCGCCACCTCCGCCGCTCGCCAGCAGGCCGGTCGAGGCCACCGCGGTGCCCACCACGGCGACCGCAGCCGCGGCCGCGATCGCGGGCATCGCCCATCGGCGTCTGCGAGAGGGCTTGGCCGGGACGATCGTGCCGTCGTCGGAGACGACCCCCAGGCGTACCGGCTCGGGCGCCGCCTCAGCGGCCACCTCGACCGGTCGTTCCCACGGGGCGTCCCGCATGAGCTCGTCCCAGTCGGGCGCCTCCACGAGGCCGACACCTCCCCGCCGGGACTCCGCCTCGGCGGCCAGGGCCTTGTCGATGCGCAGTGCGACACCCATCGGCATGGCCGGTGTGGGGGTCGCCGCGAGCACCTCGCGAACCGCCGCCAGGTCTGCCAGTAGCTCCCCGCATGGGTCGCAGACCGCGAGATGCTCGCGGACCCGGCGCGCCGTGTCGACGTCTAGGAGACCCTCGGCCAGCTCGGCCAGGATTTCCAGATCGTAGTGCGTATCACCCGTCACGAAGTTCTGCTCCCTTCGCGGATGAGACGCGATTGAGGTCCGATCGGTTCCGCAGATGGGAAAGAATTGGGGCAAGTTTCGCGCGCCCTCGAGCGCACCGGCTCTTGACCGTGCCGCTCGGCACTTGGAGCACCTGAGCTGCGTCTTCGACCGAATAACCCATCATGTCGACGAGGACGAGAGCCGCCCGCTGGTCGCTGGGCAGGAGTTTCAACGCGGCCGAAACCTCCATGGAGACTTCGCGTTCGACGGTCTGGTCGGGCAGGGGGGTCTCGCGCTCAGCGGCCTCGATCAGCTCGTCGTCGGCGACGGGCCTGACCGATTTACGGCGCATCCTGTCGAGGCAGGCGTTGACCACGATCCGGTGGAGCCAGGTCGTGACGGCCGCCTCGCCGCGAAACGTAGAGGCCTTGCGATATGCGGAGACGAAGGCATCCTGCACGGCGTCGGCGGCCTCGTCGGGGTCACCGAGCGTACGCAGGGCGACCGCCCACATGCGGTCGCGGTGCCGTTTGACGATTTCGCTGAAGGCGTGTGGATCCCCGTTGATGTGCGCGGTCAGCAGCTCGGCGTCTGTGACCGCCGGCCGCTCCGCTGCTGAGGGTGTCTCGGGTGGGGAGTTCACAAGAGGGATTCCTGGTTATGCCGATCCGGGAGAGTGCACCACTACCTCATAGATGGTGCCATGAAACTCGCCCCCATCCATCGGAACCCGGGTAAACCAGATCAAAACGTACTGTCCAGTTGCCGGCTGATCAGGGGTAAGAGTGGTCTTACCTGCGGCGTTCTTCTCGGTCGCCACCGTCTTCAGCGAGGAAAGATCGGGCGAGTCGCCCACCTTGAGCTCGACGGTCGCGCCGGCAGCATCGGACAGCGTAGCGACCACGTCGCTGATCTGCATGGACTTGCCCATGTCGAGCAGCAGGCCGACGCCCTTCTTGAGGTTGCCCAGGTCGGCGCTGGTGTAGCGCTCCGTCTTCCACAGGGTGCCGGGCTTGCCGTCGATGGCCAGCTCGGCCAGCTCGGGCTTCTCGTTGTTGTCGCCGAGCGGGTCGAAGCCCTGGGCCTTCTTCGGCTTGACGGCCTGGGCCTCGGCCGAGGCGGACGTGGAGGTGCTGGGGCTGGAGCCGGACGCCTCGGGCTTGGTCGGGCTGCCCAGGCTGCGCCCGATCGTCCACGCGCCGACGCCGACGGCCGCGATGACGAGCAGCACGACCAGCGTCATCAGCACGCGGTTGAGCGTGCTGCCGCCGCCCGAGGGGCGGCGCGGCGGTGGGGGCGGGCTCGGCGGGATGGTGAGCTGCTGGCGGTGGACGAGATCCAGGCCCTCGGTGTGGGAGGCGGAGGCCACCGCGGGGGTCGAGGGGTAGGCGATCGGGATCGGCATGGGCCTGGCCACGCCGGACAGCGCCTCGGCCACGTCGGACGGGCTGGCCAGCGCGCCCTGGCCCCTGCGGGACTCGGGCAGGCACGCGCGCACGGTCACCGTGTCGAGGTAGCTCGGCACGCCGGCGGTGACCTGGCGGGGCGTGCAGAAGTGACCGTCGGTCATGGGGGCCGCGGGCAGGCCGCCCTCTTCCTCGTCGCCCGGCCAGTGGCCGGTCAGCCCGGCGTACAGCAGCCGGCCCAGCCCCTCGGCGTCGTCGAGCGCCGGCTGGTCGGTGGTGAGCCCGGACAGCGCCGCGTCGACGGCCACGCCGAGCACCTTGACCGTGTTGCCCGTCGTCCACACCAGGTGGGAGGGGCGCAGGCACAGGTGGTAGAGCTGCGCCTCGTGGGCGTGCGCGAGCGCCTCGGCAGCCTCGGCCACCAGCCCCGCGGCGCGTTCGGGCTCCAGCGGGCCGGAGGCGAGCAGGTCGGTCAGCGACTCGCCGGTGACCCACTCGCTGACGACGTAGGCGGCCTTGTCGTCCTCCGCGGCGTCGAACACCTGCGTCAGGCGCGGGTCGGTCAGCCTGCTCGCCGCGCGGGCGGCCGTGACCACCTCGTGGACACGGGGGAAGTCGGGCCCGAAGGTGTGGACGGCCACGGGACGCGCCAGGATCTCATCGATGGCCTTCCAGAGCGTGGCTCCGTCGGACTCGCTGACGCGGTCCTCGAGCCGGAAGCGCTCGGCCAGACGGGTGCCGGGTTCGACGGCCGACGTGCTCACAGGTTCACTCCGCTTGGCCGATCGGGCGTGTTCATGACTCGACTCACCTGCGTGGTGGTGTCCCACGAAGGCACGCTATGCCGGGTGGATCCGCCCACGCCCCTCCTGCTTCCATTCGCGCGTGTCGGGCTCCATGGTAGTGCCGAGTGGATTCGGCCCGCGTTCTTTACCGGCCTACCCGCCCAGCGACCATCCCAACGATGGAATTGACCTCGGGGATGCGCATTCTGTGCGCGACGCCTAGATAGAGCAGCAACCCGAGGCCCCCACCGACCGCGAGCACGATCAGCGAGTTGACGAACCCTAGCCCGGCGAACACCCCCGTGACTACCCAAACCGCCGCGAGCGCCACCACAGCGGTGGGCAGGGCCGCCAGGTACATCCTGGTCAGTGCCATGCCGATCGTCCAGCCACCCAGCCCTCTGACACGGCGGCTGGCCAGTATCCAGGCCCCGACCGCGCCCAGCGCGTACGCGATGGCGTACGCGAGCGCCAGCCCCATCACCAGGTACCGGGCCGGCAGCAACGCGTTGAACACCAACATGAGCGCCGCGTTGGCCGCCGTGGTGGCGGCGCCGACGAAGACCGGCGTGCGGGTGTCGCCGAAGCTGTAGAAGACCCGCAGCAACAGCTGGAACAGTGCGAACGGCACCAGCGCGAGCCCGTAGACCTGCAGCACGTTGCCGATGTAGACGGCGTCCGCGACGCTGTTGGCGCCGTGGCCGTAGATGGGTACGGTGATCGCCGGTCCGAGCACCATGAGCAGCAGCGACACCGGCACCATCAGCGAGCAGATCAGCCGTACGCTCGAGCCGAACTCGCTGCGCACGTCGTGGAAGCGCCCCTCGCCGACGGCCCGGCTCATCCTGGGCAGCATCGCGGTGATCACCGAGACGCCGATGACGCCGTACGGAAGCTGGAAGAGCTGGAACGCCAGCGTGTACGGGCTGATGCCGTGCCCCTCGACCTCGTCGCCGGCCGCGCTGGCCAGGTTGGTGGTCAGCATGAAGCCGAGCTGGGTGACGATCACGTAGCCGATCGTCCAGATGCCCGCCCTGGCCATCTCGCCCAGCCGCGCGTTGCGCACGTCGAACCGGGGCACGAAGTCGAACCCGACCCGCTTGAGCGCCACGATCAGGATGGCCGCCTGGGCCACGATGCCCGCCGTGGTGCCCAGGCCGAGCAGCGCCATCTCGCCGGTGCTGATCTGCTCGATCTGGTCGCGCTCGCCGCCGATCATGGCGTACGCCAGGAACACGCAGATGACGACCAGATTGTTGACCACCGGAGCCCACATGGGCGCGCCGTAGCGGTCGCGGGTGTTGAGGATGGCGCCCGCCACCGCGCCCACGCCGAAGAAGGCGAGCTGCGGCAGGATGAAGCGGGCCAGCATGACCGCGACCTCGAACTTGGGGCTGCCCGGCGCCCAGTCGGTGTAGAGGTCGATCAGCAGCGGCGCGCCGAACACCGCCACCACCGCGACCACGACCAGCGCCGCCGCGGAGATCGTCAGCAGCCGCTGCTCGTACGCCCGGCCGCCGTCGGCGTCGTGCTGCTGGGCCCGGACGATCATCGGCACCACGACGCTGCTCAGCACGCCGAGCAGCAGCAGGTCGAGGATGCTGTACGGGATCGCGTACGCCGCGTTGTAGGCGTCGCCCAGCGCTCTCGTGCCGATGGCGTAGGCCAGCACCATGGTCCGCACGAACCCCGTGACCCTGGACACCATCGTGCCCGCCGCCATGATGGCGCTGGCCCGAAGCATGCGGCTCATACGATCTCATTCTCCCGGGTCTTGGCCGCGTGCGCGAGCTTCCGCTCCGACCTGCGCCGCAGCACTCGCATCACCACAGCGGCGAGCATCACGGTCAGGGCGGCGCCCACGATCACCGAGGCGATCCCGGTGTAGCCGGTGGTGCGGATGGTCAGCCGCTGGGGCTTGCCGTACGGCTGGTTGTCGGAGGTCTTGAGCTGCACGGTCACCGTCGCGTCGCCGCTGGTGCCGGGGGCGGCGTTCATCTGTACCTGGACCATGCCGCTCTGCCGGGGGCCGATCGTCATCGGCTCGTCCTGCGGGAAGTCGACCTGCAGCAGCTCGGGGTTGTTGGACGTGACGTCGATGTAGAGAGCGATCGGCACGCCCAGCTCGTTCTTGACGCTGATCGGGACCTTGCCGCTGTTGCCCGCCAGCGTGCGCGTCCGGTTGGGGCCCGACCCGGTGATCTCGATCTTCTCGGTCTGCTCCGTCACCGCCGCGCTGACCAGCTTGGTCACCGCGCGGCCCGCGCGGGTGCTGTTGCGCCAGGCCGAGGAGGTCAGCCGGAGGACCGCCGCGTCGAAGCTCGACGGCGTCTTCGCCTGCGTGATCAGTGAGGTGAGCTGCGCCTTCGACGCGACGTCCTTGACCGGGTCGAGGTATTTCGCGGTCAGCTCTTCCTTGCGGTCCTGGTCGGTGTAGGTCAGCCCGGCTCGGGGGACCGACAGCTTGGTCGGCTTGATCGACTCCAGCGCCGTCAGCTGCAGCCACGGCAGCTTGTTCGCGGTCTTCATCAGCGCGTTGACGAGCGTGGGGTTGGGGTCCCACCGGCGCGACGGGGCGATGACGATGGACCTGGGCGAGGTCTGGCCGGCCTCCGCGGCGATCATGGCGGTCTCGGCGATGAAACGCTGCGTGCTGAGCAGTACGGACGTGGGCGCCGCCGGCTCGAAGAGCTTGCTCAGCTCGGCGTCGGCGACCAGCGCGGTGACGGGCCCGCTCACCGAGTCGAGGGTGCCGGCGGCGTCGGGCGTGAACGGCACGGGCGGCTGCGGCGGCAGGTTGGTGGAGTTGAGCAGGACCGTGTCGACCTTGTCCTTGCTGACCGAGAGCAGGTCGAGCGCGTCGGCGTCGAGCATGCCCGCGGGCGGCCAGTTGATGTTGGTCTTGACCTCGCGCTGGAGCAGCGCGGCGGCCTTCTGCCTGCCCAGCTCGATCGCCCGGCCGGGCTGCGTGTCCAGCCCCTGGTGCGCGAGCGCGGCCACGTCGGGATCGGCGTACGGGACCGCGACCACGGGAGAGGCGGCCAGCGCGGTACGCATGGTCGTCAGCCAGTTCGCGGCCTCGGGATTGGCGGGCTTCTCCTGCGTCTCGTCCTTCTTGACCTTGACCAGGTACTTGTTCTTCATCGCGTCGAGGTCGTCGAGCAGCGAGGGCTCGACGAACCAGGTGACGCTCTTGGGCGCGGACTGCGCGATGCGCGCCAGGTCGGCCAGCCGGCCCTTGCCGGTGATCGACTGGCTCAGCTTGTCGTCCACGAACAGCGGCTCGCGGGTCTTGGGGTCGACGTCGGTCCCGCGGTGCGGCTGGTCGATGACGGGCAGGGCGATGGCCAGCTTGTTGCGCGGCACCTTCGGCACCGTGGGCGGCGCGTAGGTGAGGTACGTGCGCTGCGTCATGACCTGCAGGCCGTTCTGGAGCACCTCCACGGCCACCGGGTAGACCCCGAACGAGCGGTAGCCGAGCTGCACGGGCGTGGCGGTGAACTCCCATCGCGCCTGGGCGCCGGCGGCCAGCGCCGGGACGTCCATGAACGAGCTCTGGGAGCCGATGCCCGGCAGCGTCGCGGGGTTCTGGTCGTTCTGGTAGGCGGCCATGTTGATGCGGTCGGCGAACTTCTGCGGCGTGTAGCGCAGGCGAACGCGCAGGCCGTTCTGCGGCGCGCCGCTGTCGTTGCGGAGCGTGCCGGTGAACTTGATCACATCGGTCTGCGCGGTCGGCACCTGACGCGAGATCGACGTGATCGACACGGTCAGGGTCTGCCTGCTCGCCTTCGCGGACTTCGTGGCAGCCGCGCCGGGCGCGGTCGCCACCACGGTGAGGGCGAGCAGCGCGGCGAGCAGCGTGGCCTTACGGATCACGCGAATGCCCGAGCTGGAGTACGACGACGCACGCCCGCAATGGTACGGGCTCAGTGCCGCCGCGCGACCGCCTCACGTGATCCTTTCGCCCTGAGGTCGACCATCTTGCCTGGCAGGAGTGCCATCAGGTCGAGTGCGCGCAGGGTCAGGGCGGTATGCCGTTCGCCGGTCGGGGTGAAGACCGGCCCGTCGTCGGCCAGGAAGTCGGCCGGCAGCCGGTCGTCGATGAACTTGGGCAGCGGCTCGGGCAGGAGCAGCGGGCACACCAGCCCGCTCGCGTAGTCGGTGGCCGAGTTGACCACGTGGACCGGGGCCGGTCGCACCCGGCGTACGCCCAGCACTCCGCCGACGGCTCCCACCGGTGGCGGCGCCGACACGGGGGTGGTGACCGCGATGACGACCTCGCGGCCGACCCTCGTGGCGACCTCGAGCACCGTGACCATCAGGCACCTGCTCGGCGCCGCGGAGACCGCCTCAGGCAGATCTTCCGCGCAAGTCATTGGACGCGGAAGGCGTACGATCTCATGATGGACCTGGTGGGCGAGGAGCCAGCGGTGGATCGCGAGGGCGTCCTTCATATAGTCCTCCTTGCCTCGTTCCCTGGCCCCCGACGGTCCTTGGACCGACGGTAACCCGGACCTGGTGTGGCTCGGGGGATATGTTCCGGAATGCTCCCAGAAGGACCTACCCGCTTGTCCGACTCAACTCTGACTGACAGCCAACGGCGGGCCATGACGGACCTGTTCCGCAAGATCGCCCCGGTGGCCGACGAGCTCGGCCGCCTGTTCGCGGCGCAGGGCCACGAGCTGGCCCTCGTCGGCGGCCCCGTACGCGATCTGCTGCTCGGCCGCATCGGCAACGACCTCGACCTGACCACCGACGCCCGCCCCGAGCGGGTGCTGGAGCTGGTCAGGGACTGGGCCGACTCCGTGTGGACCATCGGCATCGACTTCGGCACGGTGGGCCTGCGCAAGGGCAGCTGGCTGATCGAGATCACGACGTACCGGAGCGAGTCGTACGACCCGAAGTCGCGCAAGCCCGAGGTCATGTACGGCGAGACGCTCGACGAGGACCTCGAACGGCGTGACTTCGCGGTCAACGCGATGGCGGTGCGGCTGCCCGGCCACGAGTTCGTCGACCCGTACGGCGGGCTCGACGATCTGAAGGCCAGGGTGCTGCGCACGCCGGGCACCCCCGAGCGGTCCTTCGGCGACGACCCGCTGCGCATGCTGCGGGCCGCCAGGTTCGCCTCGCAGCTCGGGTTCGACGTGGACGAGGGGGCCATGGCGGCGATGACCGCGATGGCCGAACGCATCGAGATCGTCTCGGCCGAGCGCATCCGCGAGGAGCTCGACAAGCTCGTCTGCGGCGCCAACCCGCGCGAGGGCCTGCGGCTGCTGGTCGAGACCGGGCTGGCCGCGCACGTGCTGCCCGAGCTGCCCAAGCTGCGCCTGGAGATCGACGAGCACCACCGGCACAAGGACGTCTACGAGCACACGCTGACCGTGCTCGACCAGGCCATCGCACAGGAGGAGGACGGCAAGGCCGACCGGATCCTGCGCTGGGCCGCGCTCATGCACGACATCGGCAAGCCGAAGACGCGCCGCCACGAGTCGGGCGGGCGGGTGTCGTTCCACCACCACGAGGTGGTCGGCGCGCAGATGACCAAGAAGCGGATGGCGGAGCTGAAGTTCCCCAAGGACGTGGTGTCGGACGTGGCGCGGCTGGTGGAGCTGCACCTGCGCTTCCACGGTTACGGCACGGGGGAGTGGACCGACAGCGCCGTACGCCGCTACGTGCGCGACGCCGGCCACCTGCTGGACCGGCTCCACAAGCTGACCAGGGCCGACTGCACCACGCGCAACAAGCGCAAGGCGGCGGCGCTGTCGCGGACCTACGACCAGCTCGAGGAGCGCATCGCCAGGCTCGCCGACGAGGAGGAGCTGGCCAAGATCCGCCCCGAGCTCGACGGCAACGAGATCCAGCGGGTCCTCGGCATCGGGCCGGGGCCGGTGGTGGGGCGGGCATACAAGTTCCTGCTCGAGATCAGGCTCGACAAGGGCGTGATCGGCAAGGAAGCGGCTACCGAGGCGTTGTTGGAGTGGGCGAGGTCGAACGACGCGGGCGTGTGATCATCCGGTAGGCCAGCGCGGCCAGGGGATAGCCGACCGCGACGATCACGACGGCCGTGTAGGACTTGCCGTCGGCGGGCAGGATGGCCGCCGACAGGGCCGCGGCGAGGACGTACATGCCGTTGAAGAGCATGTCGTAGATCGAGAACGCCCGGCCCAGGTAGATGTCCTCGACGTCGCGCTGGACCGTGGTGTCGGCGCAGATCTTGACGCTCTGCCCGGCCACGCCCAGCACGAACCCCGCCACCGGCAGCCCCCACTCCTGGAACGGCAGCACGAACGCCGCCGTCAGCAGCCCGGCCGTGGTCAGCGCGATCGGCACCCAGCGCTCGATCGTGAACCGCTCGGTGGCGTACGGGGTGATGACCACGGCGATGGCGTAGCCGACGCCGGAGGTCGCCACGACCAGGCTGACCCCGCCCAGCGCGGCGTCAGCGTCGCCGTTGTAGAAGTAGTAGCGGTAGAGGATGATGCCGAGCGCGGTGGCTATGCCGTAGAAGAAGCGGTGCGCGGCCATCGCGCCCATGGTGGAGGCCGCGACGCGGTGGCTGACCAGGTGCTTGGCGCCGTCCGCGAGGCCGCCGACCACGTTGCGCAGGGCCTCGCGCGCCTGCGGCCGGCTCGGGTCGGACTCCGGGCCGAGCAGGTCGCGGTCCATCGTCCGCGCGACCAGCGCGCTCAGGCCGAACACCACGCCCGAGACGACCAGGAGCAGCGCCACGCCGTGGTCCTCGGCGCCGAACACCCTGCGCAGCAGATAACCGAGCCCGACGCCCACGAACGTCACCACGGTGCCCGACGTGGGGACGACCGCGTTGGCGGCCATCAGCCGGTCGGCCGGCACCACGTGCGGCAGCGAGGCGCCGAGCGCGGCCAGGAAGAACCTGTTGACGCCCAGCACGGCCAGCGCCGCCCCGTAGAACACCGGGTCCGGCACGTCGGCGGCGACCAGCGCCGCCGCGACCAGCAGGAGCGCGCCGCGCACGATCGGCGCGACCACCAGGATCTGCCGCCGTGACCAGCGGTCGATGAACACGCCCACGAAGGGCCCGAGCACGCTGTACGGCAGCAGCAGCACGGCCAGCCCGGCGGCCACCGCGAGCGCCGTCGTCTGGCTCTCGGGGCTGAAGAAGGCGAACCCGGCCACCCCGAACTGGAAGATCCCGTCGGAGAACTGGGAGACCAGCCGGGTGGCGAACAACCGCCGGAAATCATCGCCCCGCAGAACCACGCGTAGGTCGGCCACAAATGACACGCGGCCAGCCTAGCCCTCCCCCCATCGCCTAGGATGCGCGAGAGCCGGGATGCGGCAGGTGGGCCGTGGGTTCCGAACGGTCACTCTGTCTCGTACGCTTCATAGCGTGACGACTGAGGAACACGTTGTGCTGGTCGACCGCGACGGCCACGCACTCGGCACAGCGCCCAAGCTGGTGGTGCACGGTCGCGAGACACCTCTTCACCTGGCGTTCTCCAGCTATGTCTTCGACCACGAAGGCCGGGTGCTGCTGACCAGGAGAGCGGACAGCAAGCTCACGTGGCCGGGGGTCTGGACCAACAGCTGCTGCGGCCACCCGCTGCCGGGCGAGCCGGTGGACCGCGCTGTCGAGCGCCGGCTCTCCTACGAGCTGGGGCTCACGGTGGACCGCGTCGACCTCATGCTGCCGGCCTTCTCCTACCGCGCCGTCATGGCCAACGGGATCGTCGAGCACGAGCTCTGCCCGGTCTACCGCGTCACCGTGACCTCGCCGGTCGTCCCCAACCCCGCCGAGGTGGGGGAGACGATGTGGATGCCGTGGAAGGAGTTCGCCGAGGGAGTGCGCAACGGGCTGGTGGCTGTCTCGCCCTGGTGCCAGGAGCAGGTGCCGCTGCTGGCCGACCTCGGGGCCGACCCGCTGACCTGGCATCCCGCCTCGCCCGCCGAGCTGCCCCCGGCCGCCCGCCCGTAGCCGGCCCGGCGCCCGCAGACCGGACGGCACCTGAAAACGCAGGGCACCTGAAGACGCAGGGCACCTGAAGACGGCACGGCGCCGCACCCGTGGGCACGGGTGCGGCGGCGCCGGTCAGGGGGTCAGCGCTCGACCTCGCCCCGGATGAACTTCTCGACGTAGTCCCGGGCCTCGTCGTCGGAGAACTGCTTCGGCGGCGACTTCATGAAGTACGAGGACGCCGACAGGATCGGCCCCCCGATCCCGCGGTCGAGGGCGATCTTGGCGGCCCGTACCGCGTCGATGATGATCCCCGCCGAGTTCGGCGAGTCCCAGACCTCCAGCTTGTACTCGAGGTTGAGCGGCGTGTCGCCGAACGAGCGGCCCTCGAGCCGCACGTAGGCCCACTTCCGGTCGTCCAGCCACGGCACGTGGTCCGACGGCCCGATGTGCACGTCGGCCTTGCCCATCTCGTGCGGGATCTGCGAGGTGACCGACTGCGTCTTCGAGATCTTCTTGGACTGGAGCCGCTTGCGCTCCAGCATGTTCATGAAGTCCATGTTGCCGCCGAAGTTGAGCTGGTACGTGCGCAGCAGCTCCACCCCGCGGTCCTCGAACAGCTTGGCCAGCACGCGGTGCGTGATGGTGGCGCCGACCTGCGACTTGATGTCGTCGCCGACGATCGGCACGCCGGCCTCGGTGAACTTCTCCGCCCACACCGGGTCGGAGGCGATGAAGACGGGCAGCGCGTTCACGAACGCCACGCCGGCGTCGATGGCGCACTGGGCGTAGAAGCGGTCGGCGTCCTCCGAGCCCACCGGCAGGTAGGAGACCAGGACGTCGACCTGGTTGTCACGGAGCACCTGGACGACATCGACGGGCGTCTCGTCGGACTCCTCGATGATCTCCCGGTAGAACTCACCCAGCCCGTCGAAGGTGTGGCCGCGCTGGACGGTCACCCCCGTGGGCGGCACGTCACAGATCTTGATCGTGTTGTTCTCGCTGGCGACGATCGCCTCCGACAGGTCGCGACCGACCTTCTTGGCGTCGACGTCGAACGCGGCGACGAACTCGACGTCACCGACGTGATAATCGCCGAACTTCACGTGCATGAGGCCCGGTACCCGAATGTCCGGGTCGGCGTCCTTGTAGTAGTGAACGCCCTGGACCAGCGACGACGCGCAGTTTCCGACACCGACAATGGCCACGCGAACCGAACCCATCGCACTCGCTCCCTTACTCATCAGTTGACGTGGTATCTCTTGCGGGCCCCTCTTCCGAGGAGGCCCGACGCTCTGTCGCGATCAGCTCGTTGAGCCAGCGCACCTCGCGCTCGACCGACTCGAGCCCATGCCGCTGCAGCTCGAGCGTGTAACTGTCGAGGCGCTCCCTGGTGCGCGCCAGAGCCGTGCGCACCGCGTCGAGTCGCTCCTCCAGCCGGCTACGGCGGCCTTCGAGAATGCGCAGCCGCACTTCCGCCTCGGTGTGGCGGAAGAACGCGAAGTGCACGCCGAAGCTCTCGTCCTCCCAAGCGGAGGGGCCGGCCTGCGTCAGCATGTCCTGTAGCCGTTCCTTGCCCTCGGCCGTCAGCTTGTAAACGATCTTCGATCTGCCGCCGACGATCGTGGTGGGAGCGGGTTGCTCCTCCGCGATGAGGCCCTGAGCCAGGAGTGATCGCAGACAGGGGTACAGCGACCCGTAGGAGAACGCGCGGAACATCCCCAGCAGGGCGTTGAGCCGTTTGCGCAGCTCATAGCCGTGTAGTGGCGTCTCGTGCAGCGACCCGAGCACGGCCAGTTCCAAGACCCTGCCCTGTCCGCCGGCCATCGGAACCCGCCCCCTCTCGCGTCGATGTATCGAGCCGATACATCCTTAGGATACGTCGGCTCGCTATATGGCGGCAATCTGTGAATCTGCCAAGTCGTTGGGACGGAGCCGCAAAACGCCGTAGTCTGGCGCTCATGTGGTCACAGCGAAGGGTGGTGGATTACGGCCTTGCGAAACGGGCGGTGGTCCGCTCCCTGCGCATGGGGCGCACCTCTCGGGGCGACGTATGTGACGCACAGCCCTACCTCCTTCGCGCGGCGCGCCACTTCGGCGAGCCGACCGAACGCCTCTGCCCGGTATGCGAAAGGGAGAACGTCACCAATGTGACCTACGTCTACGGCGATTCGCTCGGTAGGCATGCCGGACAGGCAAAGGTCACATCGGAACTCGTCGCAATGGCTCATGATTACGATGAGTTCCGCGTGTACGTTGTCGAGGTCTGCCAAGGTTGTTCCTGGAACCACCTGACGGTTTCATACGTCCTCGGAAACGGACCGCCTGACCTCGTCAGCCAAGTGTGAAGACCGAGGGCGGCGAGAAACCTCACGCCCAACCGCCGTTTATGTTTCCGACGACGATGCGAGGACGTGTGAGTAACAGCATGAATGAGGGGACGGCCCGCCCGGGAAGGCGCCGTCGCTCCAGCTCATCCCGTTCTGTGCCCCAGGGTTCTCCTCCCCAAACCGGTGAGTCGAACTGGGGTGGTCCGCCGCAGTCGCCGCAGCCGCAGCGTCGTCCGGAAGCCGCTTACGAGCAGACCGGCGCCATGGCCGCGCAGCCGTACGACGAGCCTCCCAGACGCGGTGACGGCCCTCCCATGCGTGGCGACGGACCGCCCACGCGCGGCGACGGACCTCCCATGCGTGGCGACGGACCGCCTACGCGCGGTGACCAGCCGGGGCCGCGCACGCGCGCCCGGCAGGAGGCCCGGGGGATGAGCAATCAGGAGACGATCGTCAGCGACGCGCCGCGGCGCTCGCGCAGGAGGGGCGACGGCGGGCCGCCCGAGCCTCCCGGGCCGCCGACCAAGAAGGGCGGCGGCGGCAAGGGCGGCTGGCGCAGGTTCGTGCCGAGCTGGAAGATCCTCGTGGCCGGGTTCGTGGTGCTCGCGGCCGGCCTCTTCGGCATGATCATGGTCGCGTACGCCAACACGCCGGTGCCGACCGCCGACCAGGCCAAGTCCGACGCGCTCGCGCAGCAGAGCACCATCTACTACCGGGACGGCAAGACCGAGATCGCCAAGCTCGGCACGAAGCGCGAGATCCTCGATGACATCTCCAAGATGTCCCAGAGCGTCCGGGACGCCGCGGTGGCCATCGAGAACAAGACGTTCTACGAGGACTCCGGCATCTCGATCTCCGGCATGTTCCGCTCCGTCTGGATGACGGCGACCGGCCAGCAGCTGCAGGGCGCCTCGACGATCACCCAGCAGATGGCCCGTAACTACTACGACGGCCTCAGCCAGGAAGTGTCCATCAAGCGCAAGGTCATGGAGATCTTCGTCGCGGTCAAGCTCGACGAGACCTTGTCCAAGGACGACATCCTGAAGACCTACCTGAACACCGTCAACTTCGGCAAGGCCTACGGCGTCCAGGCCGCCGCGCAGGCGTACTTCGACGAGAAGGCCACCGCCGCCAAGCTGACGCCCGAGCAGGGCGCCTACCTCGCAGCGCGCATCCAGCAGCCCAACTGGGAGCCTGACGCTCCCGAGCTCAAGGCCCGCTGGAAGACCGTCATCCAGTACATGGCCGAGCAGTGGCCGGACAGATACGGCAAGCTGCCGCAGACCGCCAAGTTCCCCAAGCTCCGCAAGGACAGCGACAGCAACGAGCTCGGCGGTCTCAGGGGCTACATGGTGACGCAGGTCCTCCAGGAGCTGAAGGAGCGCCGCGGCCTCACCCCCGACGCGGTCAGGAGCGGCGGCTACCACATCGTCTCCACCTTCGACAAGAAGCTCATGAAGGCCGCCGAGACCGCGGTGAAGAGCACGACGGACAGCATGACCAGGGAGTACCACGCGGGCCTGGCCGCGGTGGACCCGAAGAACGGCCGCGTCCTGGCGTTCTACGGCGGAAGCAACTACGTCACGGACCCGTTCAACGAGCCCTTCGACGCCAAGAAGCAGGCCGCGTCCGCGTTCAAGCCGTACGTGCTGGCGGCCTGGCTGCAGGCCGGCTACTCGCTGAAGAGCTATGTGCCGGGCAACGAGACGGTGCCGAAGGTGCTGCCGGGCCAGGCGAGGGGCGGCTTCAAGAACAGCCACAATGTCGGCGCGTCCGTCGATGTGATCAAGGCCACGGCGGATTCGGTCAACACGGCGTACGTGTCGATGGCGTACGCGCTGCCCGGCAAGATCGACGACGTGAAGAACCTCGTCGAGGCGGCCGGGTTCAACCAGCAGCGTATGGAAGACGACGTCGACAAGCACCACTACCAGTTCGCCATCGGCAGCGCCCTGGTGACACCGGTCGAGCAGGCCGCCGGCTACTCCATCTTCGCCAACGCCGGCAAGTACACCAAGTACCACGTGGTGCAGGAGGTCAAGCTCGGCAAGCAGGTCGTCTACGGCGAGCAGCTGGCCTCCAAGCGGGTCATCGACGCCGGTGTCGCCGCCGACGCCACGGTCGCCATGGAGGCGGTGCTGCGGAGCGGCACCGCGCGGGGCAAGGGCCTGGGCAACCGGCCGGCCGCCGGCAAGACCGGCACGAACAACGACGAGAACGGCGCCTGGTTCGTCGGCTACACGCCGCAGATCTCCGCCGCCGTCGGCTTCTACCGCGAGCAGTGCAAGACGAAGACGGGCAAGGTCGTCACGCCCAATGCGAACCGCACCTGCCCGGTGACGCCCCGCAACAGGAAGAGCACGAAGTACAACGCCCAGAACCCCTACAGCACGCCGTTCGAGGTGGGCCTGGGCTTCGAGGGTGCTGACGCGCCCACGCTCACGTGGCAGAGGTTCATGCTGGCGGCTCACGAGGGCCTGCCGGTCGAGCAGTTCCCGCAGAAGGCCGATGTGGGGTTGCCCGAGAACATCGTGCCGAGCCCCGAGCCCAAGCCGTCGAAGACCCCCGACAACCCGTTCGACAGCGGGGACAACCCCTTCGACGACCAGGGCGACCAGGACTGCCTCGTCAACTCGTGTGACGACAACGCCACCCCCGACGACGACGTCACCATCGACGACCCGGGCAGCGACGGCAACGACACCGGTGACCAGGGTGTCCCGCAGACCGCGGACGTCGACGGGGTCGGCGGCGGCCGGGCGCCCGATCCGAGGCCTTCGGGCTGGTCGCCGATGTCCAGACCTGAGGACCGGTGACCAGCACGGAGGTACGCGTCCCCTTCGTGGCGCGTGCCGTTCCGTACCTTCCCCTGGGGCTGATCGCGGCCCTGGGGGCGACCCTCGCGTACGTCGTGCGCCTGCCCTGCCGCACCGGCGGCTGGAACGACCAGGTCACGACGTACACCAACTTCTGCTACACCGACATCTACCCCCTGTACTTCGACAGGGCGCTGTCGACCCAGAACCCCTACTTCGCCGCCGTGCCGTTCGACAAGCAGGTCGAATACCCGGTCGTGCTGGGCGAGGTCATGCAGGTGATCAGCTGGTTCGCCAGGGCGGTCGGAGCTGACGTGGGCGCGCAGGCGGTCAGGTTCTACGACCTGACGGTCATCCTGCTCGGCATCTGCCTGGTCGTCGGCGTCCTGCTGATGGCCGCGGTGGCCGGGCCCACGCGGCGGTGGGACGCGCTCTGGTACGCCATCTCGCCCGCCGTCGTGCTGGCCGCGTACATCAACTGGGACCTGGTCGCCGGCGCGCTGTCGATGGGCATGCTGCTGGCCTGGGCGCGGCGCCGGCAGGTGCTGGCCGGGGTGCTGCTGGGGCTGGCCATCGCGACCAAGTTCTATCCGCTGATGTTCCTGGGGGCGCTGTTCCTGCTCACGCTGCGCACCGCGCGATGGCGGCCGTTCCTGGTCACCCTGGGCTCCACGGCCGGCGCGTGGATCGTGGTCAACGCGCCGTTCATGATCTTCGCGTGGGAGGGATGGCGCAGGTTCTACGTCTTCTCGCAGGAACGCGGGGTCGACTGGGGCTCGCCGTGGCTGTTCTTCCAGAGCAAGGGCTGGCCCGTCCTGGGCGACGGCGACGTCAGCAAGCTGGGCATGGCGTCCCTGGCCATCCTGTGCCTGGGAATCGCCGTGCTCGCGCTGGCCGCGCCGCGGCGGCCCAGGCTGGCGCAGATCTGCTTCCTGGCGCTGGCCGCGTTCATGATGACGAACAAGGTGTGGTCGCCGCAGTTCGTGCTCTGGCTCGTGCCGTTCGCCGTGCTGGCCAGGCCCAACTGGAAGCCGCTGGTGCTGTGGCAGCTCGCCGAGATCTGGTACTTCGTCGCCATCTGGCTCTACCTGGTCGCGCAAGCGCCGTTCAGCAGGAACGACCTGGGCATCGGTGACGACACGTACTTCACCGCCGTCTGGGGGCGGGTCATCACCATCGGGATCATGATGGCGTTCGTGGTGCGGGACATCCTCCGTCCCGACAAGGACGTGGTGCGCCAGGCCGACGTCGATGACCAGGGTGGCGGCGTCTTCGACGACGCCCGCGACCGGTTCACGCTGACACCAGCCGTTCGATGATCACTCGCTCGGCCGACCGGGACGCGCTGCTGCTCTGGTTCGGCTCGCGGGCGGGGCTGCTGGTGGTGACGCTGCTGGGGACGGCCCTCGGCGCGTACGCCGACAAGTGGCGCAAGTGGGACTCCGGGCTGTTCATCACCATCGCCCAGTACGGCTACGACGGCGAGCCCGGCAAGCCCGTGGACGACGGGTTGCCCGCGTTCTTCCCCGGCTTTCCGATGCTGCTGCGGGTGCTGCACCTCGTCGTGCCGGACTGGTCGGCGGCCGGGCTGCTGGTCTCGCTCGCCGCCGGGGCGGTGGCGATGGTGGCACTGGCCCGGCTGGCCGAGCTCGAAGGCGCCTCCGGCTGGATGGCGGTGCTGGCGCTGCTGCTCTACCCGATGGCGGTGTTCCTGGCGGCGGGCTACAGCGAGTCCCTCTTCCTGGCCTTCGCGATCCCGGCCTGGCTGGCCGCCAGGCAGGGGCAATGGTCCTTGGCGGCGTCGCTCGCCGCGGGCGCCTCGTGCGTGCGGATCACGGGGCTGTTCCTCGCGATCGCGCTCGTCGTGGAGTTCGTCACCCGGCGCGAGCCGATCCGGGAGCGCATGCGACAGGCGGGGTGGCTGGCCGTGCCGTTCGTGCCGCTGGTGGCGTACTCGTACTACCACTACAGCAGGTCGGGCGACTGGCTGGCGTGGAAGCACGCGCAGGAGGCCGGGTGGGGGCGGGACTTCGCCTGGCCGTGGGAGGCGTGGAAGACGACCTGGCGCTCGGCCATGGGCTCCGACGACTTCGCGGTGGCCTTCCGGATGGAGATCATCGGGGCGGTCGTGGCGTTGGGGGTGCTGATCTGGCTGCTCGCGCTGCGCCGGTGGAGCGAACTCGTCTACACGGGGCTGCAGGCGGCGGCACTGATGACCTCCGCGTACTACCTGTCGATCCCGCGCTCGCTGCTGCTGTGGTTCCCTCTGTGGATCCTGGTCGCGAAGGTCGCGACCAGGAGGCCGTGGGTGATGGTCGTGTACGCCCTGATCTTCGGGCCGCTCATGCTGCTCAACGCGGAGCGTTTCCTGAGTGGCGCATGGGCGGGCTGATTTTTCTACCCACTTCTTCGTCTTGGTAATCCAGGGAAGTTATCCACAGGCTGTGTGTATTTCCTAGAGGTTCTTGCGCAGGAACGCGATGTCGTCCGCCTGACCGTCGGCGGGCGTCTCCACCACGATCGGCGCGTCGGCCGCGCGGCAGACCGCCAGGATCAGCTCGGGGTCGATCTTCCCCTTGCCCAGGTTGGCGTGGCGGTCGGCGCCGGAGTCGAAGTCGTCGCGCGAGTCGTTGCAGTGGACGAGGTCGATCCGGCCGGTGATGGCCCTGACCCTCTCGACCAGGTCGACGAGCTCCTCGCCGCCCGCGTGGGCGTGGCAGGTGTCGAGGCAGAAGCCCACGTCGAACCCGTCGAGCGCGTCCCACAGCCGGGCGATGCGCTCGAGCTTGCGCGCCATCGCGTTGCCGCCGCCCGCGGTGTTCTCGATCAGCACGGGGATGGGGCACTCCATGCGCTCGAACACCTTGCGCCAGTTGTCGAAGCCGGTCTGCGGATCGTCGTTCTTGTTGACGTGGCCGCCGTGCACGATCAGGCCCTTGGCGCCGAGCCCGGCGGCGGCCTTGAGGTGCTGCTCCAGCAGCTTGCGGCTGGGGATTCTGATGCGGTTGTTAGTGGTGGCGACGTTGACCAGGTAAGGGGCGTGGATGTAGATGTCGACGCCCTCGACCGGTTTGGCGGGCAGCACCGGCTTGTCGTATCCCTGCGGGTCGCCGAGGAAGAACTGCACCACCTCGGCCCCGACCGCCTCGGCGTGGGCGGCGGGATCGTCCTGATCGACATGAGCTCCGATGCGCACCATAGCTCCCGAGCTTACGCCGGAGAGTAAGGCCACAGCCGCGGGATCGATCGGTTTGCCGGACGCGCGCTCGGGAAGTCGCCATGCGCCCCCTAATCGAGGAGAAACGATATGGCACGCTGGCGCTGGCGAGCGCTGATCTTATTGGTTTACGTGGTGATCGGGATCTACGTGGGCTGGGTGTACCACTACATCACCCCCGGACTGCTCAGGGACCTCGCGGAAGCGCTGCTCGCGGTGTTCCTCTGGTTCCTGGTCCTGCTCGGTATAGACCTGCACATCGGCGGGTGAACGGCATGCCGGAACGGCCCCGGGCGCCGGGGCCGTTCCTGATCAGGTCAGTGAGGGAGGAAACCCCCGTGGGCGATGCCCAGCGCGGCTCCCACGAACGACCCCACGATGCCGACGATGTTGAGCGCACGCTGCGGCGTGGTCGCCGAGACGTACTGGGAATACAGCCCGATCCCGAAGCCCAGCGTGCCGGCCCACGAGGAGATCGCATGCGCGGAGACCCAGAATGTCGAGACGAAGGCGACGAGACCGCAAACGAGCGCCGCCACCGCCAGGGCGTTCTCCACCGGGTGCGCATTCCCGTCGCTGTTGAGTGTGAGCCTGAACCGCTCCCTCTGGGAGGGCTGAAGCACATGTGGCACGGCCACCACCCCCTAGGTTTCCTAAAGGCCTTCCCACCTTCCCGCGGCTGGTAACCTGGGCAAGCTGCGTTGTGATGGATGAACCATCGCCCCGGGGCGCCGAAAGGGGCGCCCGGGCACAGACGTCAGCGTCCTCCTGTCACGGCAGAGTGTCGTGACCGCAAGAGTCCAGAGGAGGTTGGAGTCCGCATGCGTCGTTACGAAGTAATGGTCATCCTGGACCCTTCGCTCGATGAGCGCACTGTCGCGCCGTCCCTCGACCAGTTCCTCACCGTGGTCCGCAACGACGGCGGCACCGTGGAGAAGGTCGACGTCTGGGGCCGTCGCCGTCTCGCCTACGACATCGACAAGAAGTCGGAAGGCATCTACGCCGTCATCGACCTGTCCGCGGAGCCCGCGACGGTCAAGGAGCTCGACCGGCAGATGAACCTCAACGAGGGCATCCTGCGCACCAAGGTCCTGCGCCCCGACGTGCACTGACCCCCGGTTTTTGTCGGGGAAGCCCCGTACTCTGAGCCGTAATCCAAGCGAAGGCGTGCAGGAAGGCGAGCGCTAGCCATGGCAGCAGGCGACACCGTAATCACCATCGTCGGCAACCTGGTCGACGACCCGGAGCTGCGCTTCACCCCGACGGGGCAAGCGGTGGCTCGATTCCGCATCGCGTCCACTCCGCGGTTCATGGATCGTCAGACCAACGAGTGGAAAGATGGCGAAAGCCTCTTCCTGACCTGCAACGTGTGGCGGCAGGCGGCGGAGAACGCCGCCGAGAGCCTGCAGCGCGGCATGCGGGTCATCGTGCAGGGGCGGCTCAAGCAGCGGTCCTACGAGACCAAGGAAGGCGAGAAGCGCACCGTTTACGAGGTCGAGGTCGACGAGGTCGGCCCGTCTCTGCGTAACGCCACCGCCAAGGTCAACCGCACCTCCCGTCAGGGCGGCGGCGGTGGCGGCGGCTTCGGCGGCCCGGCCGACGACCCGTGGGCCTCTGCCTCGCCCGCCCCGCCCCAGGGTGGCGGCGGTTACGGCGGCGGCGGCGGTGGTGGCGGCGGCGGCTTCGGCGGCGGCCAGCAGAGCGGCGGCGGCTTCGGCGGCGGCGGCGACTTCAGCGACGAACCGCCTTTCTAAAACCTGTCCACAAGCCCGAGTCCATTCCCGCCCGGAAGGCGGGGCTCTGAAAGGAGCACCACGATGGCTAAGCCGGCACTGCGCAAGCCGAAGAAGAAGGTTTGCCTGTTCTGCCACGACAAGATCTCCTACGTCGACTACAAGGACACGGCGCTGCTGCGGAAGTTCATCTCCGACCGCGGCAAGATCCGTGCCCGCCGGGTGACGGGCAACTGCACCCAGCACCAGCGCGACGTGGCGACCGCGATCAAGAACGCGCGTGAGGTGGCCCTGCTGCCTTACACGAGCACCGCGCGCTAAGGAGGCCTGTCGATATGAAGCTCATCCTCACCAACGAGGTTTCCGGCCTCGGCACCCCTGGCGACGTCGTCGAGGTCAAGGACGGCTACGGCCGTAACTACCTCATCCCGCGCGGCTACGCCATGCGCTGGACGCGGGGCGCCGAGAAGCAGATCGAGACGATCAGGAAGGCTCGCGACGCTCGCGAGATCCGCGACCTCGGCACCGCCAAGGAGGTCGCCGGTCAGATCGGCGCGCTGCGCGTCCGCCTGACCACGCGCGCCGGCGAGTCGGGCCGCCTGTTCGGCTCGATCACGACGGGCGACATCGCCGACGCCGTCAAGGCCGCCGGTGGCCCGATCGTCGACCGCCGCCGCATCGAGATCGTCAACCCGATCAAGAGCGTCGGCTCGCACCGCGTCACCATCAAGCTCCACCCGGAGGTCTCGGCCTCGGTGGATGTCGAGGTCGTCGCGGGCTGAGCCCTGCTGCGAAAGCCCCCTCCGCCCGGAGGGGGCTTTCACGTTTCCCGGGGCTGCGCACCGGGTCCTGCGGCCGCCGCCCTGTGAAAAACCCCATACTGTACGGCTGCGCACGGGCACCCCACCCGCCGCACTCCGGCTGAGGACCCTCCAGGAAACGCCCGCTGACCCTTCACCGGCGGGCCGCCGTCACGCGAGCCCGTCTTGGCCAACTCCGTGGTCAGGGGCACCGCCGGGCGTAATTTCCTATTCGGTCAGCGTAGAATGCCTTAGTTCTTTCGCGTGTTCCCCCTGGAGGCATGGCCATGGCCCGTCCCCTCATGCTGCTCGCGCTGGCCGTGGCGCTCGTCGGCTGCGCGCCGGTCGACAACACGTCGAGCTCGGCCGGCCCCGTCGCGTCCGCGTCCACCGCGTGCACCAAGGACCAGCTCAAGCTGGTCAACGCGGGCAAGCTGACCATCGGCACCGACAAGCCCGCCTACGAGCCCTGGTTCAAGGACGACGACCCGAGCAACGGGCAGGGCTTCGAGAGCGCGGTGGCCTTCGCCGTGGCGGGGGAGCTCGGCTTCGACCGCACCGAGGTGCAGTGGAGCACGATCAAGTTCGACTCGGCGTTCGCGCCTGGGCCCAAGCAGTTCGACTTCGACGTCAACCAGGTGTCCATCACGCCCGACCGGGCCAAGGCGGTCGACTTCAGCAAGGGCTACTACACCGTCAAGCAGGCCATCGTGGCGATCGAAGGCAGCAAGTTCGCCGGAGCGAAGAGCCTGGCCGAGCTGCAGAACGCGAAGATCGGCGTACAGGTGGGCACGACCTCGCTCGACGCGGTCAAGAACGTCATCAAGCCCGCCGACGACCCCAACGTCTACAACGAGCAGATCGACGCCGTCAACGCGCTGAAGAACAAGCAGGTGGACGCGCTGGTCGTCGACCTGCCGACGGCGTTCTACGTGACGGCCGCGCAGGTGGAGAAGTCCAAGATCGTGGGGCAGTTCAGCTCGACGGGCGGCACGCCCGAGGAGTTCGGGCTGGTCATGGAGAAGGGCAGCGCGCTCAAGCCGTGCGTCGACAAGGCCGTTGAGGCGCTGAAGTCGAAGGGCGAGCTGGCCAAGATCGAGCAGCAGTGGCTCGGCTCGGCGGCGGGCGCGCCAGAGCTGCGATGAGCGAGCTCAGCGGATCCGCCAAGGCTACAGCGGACGACTCCGGCGGTTCCGGCAAGGCCGCAGCGGACGACTCCGGCAAGGCCGCGGCGGGCGCGTTCGGTGCCCCCGGCATGGGTGCGGCGGGCGAGTGGGTCAAGTCGGAGCGGCAGGTCGAGCGGGAGCGGGTGCGCCGGTCGCACGGCCGCCGCTCGGCCTCCATCGCGACGGTCTCGACGATCGTCTTCTTCGTGCTGGTCGTCTCGATCGTCACGAACTCGCCCGGCTGGCCCCGGGTGCAGGAGACGTTCTTCGACCGCGACCAGTTCGTCAAGGCGCTGCCCGACGTGCTGAGCGGCTTCCTGCTCAACATCAAGATCTTCCTGATCGCCGAGCTGCTGATCCTGGTCCTCGGGCTGCTGGTGGCGCTGGCCAGGGGCATCAGGAAGCCCGCGTTCTTCCCGATCCGGGCGCTGGCCACGCTCTACACCGACGTCTTCCGCGGCGTGCCGACGATCCTGGTGATCTACCTGATCGGGTTCGGGCTGCCCGCGCTCCGGCTGCAGGGCATCCCGACCGACCTGGCGACGCTGGCCATCATCGCGCTGACGCTCTCGTACGGCGCGTACGTGGCCGAGGTGTTCCGCTCGGGGATCGAGTCCATCCACCCGAGCCAGGTCGCGGCGGCCCGCTCGCTGGGGCTGAGCCACGTCAAGACCATGCGGTTCGTGGTGCTGCCGCAGGCCACCCGCAGGGTCGTGCCGCCGCTGCTCAACGACTTCGCCTCGCTGCAGAAGGACACCGCGCTCGTGGCCACCATCGGGCCGCTGGACTCGCTCAGGCAGGCGCAGATCCACGCGGCAAGCACGTTCAACTACACGCCCTACCTGGCGTCGGCGCTGCTGTTCATCCTGCTCACCATCCCCATGGCCAGGCTCACCGACCACCTGGCGGCCCGCACGCGCAGGAGGCGTGGCGCATGAGCGAGCGTAGCGAGCGACCAATTAGACATAGCCTGCTCACCATAGACGGGGTGTGGAAGAACTTCCGCGGCCACAGCGTGCTGCGCGGCATCGACCTCGAGGTGCGCCCGCACGAGGTGGTGAGCCTCATCGGGGCCTCCGGTTCGGGCAAGTCCACGCTCCTGCGCTGCGTCAACCTGCTGGAGACCGTGGACGACGGCGTGATCCTGCTCGACGGCGAGGACATCACCGATCCGCGCGTGAACGTGGACGACGTGCGCAAGCGGCTGGGCATCGTGTTCCAGGCGTTCAACCTGTTCCCGCACATGACCGTGCTGGACAACGTGACGCTCGCCCCGCGCCAGGTGCACAAGGTGGCGAGGGGAGAGGCCGAGGAGCAGGCGCACGGCCTGCTGGCCAGGTTCGGGCTGGCGGACAAGGCGCGGGCGTATCCCGACCAGCTCTCCGGCGGTCAGCAGCAGCGCGTGGCCATCATCAGGGCGCTGGCCACGCAGCCCAGGCTGATGCTGCTGGACGAGGTCACCTCGGCGCTGGACCCCGAGCTGGTGCTGGAGGTGCTGGGGGTCATCAAGGAGCTCAAGGAGTCGGGCATGACGATGATCCTCACGACCCACGAGATGAGCTTTTGTCGCGATATTTCGGACACGGTGTGCTTCCTCGACGGCGGCGTGCTCCTGGAGAAGGGCCCCGCCGAGCAGATCTTCACCGAGCCGGAGAACCCTCGCACCAGGGAGTTCCTGCGCAGCGTGCTGGAGTCGGGCCGGCTCTAGCGGCGGTGGCGTCCGCGTACCGGCTCGAGCGGGGTGCGCGGGCGCGCCAGCAGGCTGTGGCGGCGGCCGTACACGAGGTAGACCAGCAGGCCGAAGGCCATCCACAGGGCGAACCACACCCAGGTGAGCAGCTGCAGGTTCACCATCAGCCAGAGCGTGGCCACCAGCGACAGCCCGGGCAGCAGCGGTGAGAGCGGCACCCTGAACCCCCGCTCCAGGTGCGGCATGCGCCGCCGCATCACGATCACCCCGGCCGCCACGAACGCGAACGCGAACAGCGTCCCGATCACCACGAGCTCCTGCATCGTGAGCACCGGCACGAACTCGGCCAGCACGATCGCCACGAACCCGATCACCAGCGTGACCCGGGTCGGAGTGTGATATTTCCGGCTGACCGTGGCCAGGCCACGGGGGATCAGCCCGTCACGCGCCATCGAGAACAGCACCCGCGTCTGACCCACGATCAGCACCAGGATCACCGTCGTCAGCCCGAGCACCGCGCCCACGTCGATGACGTGCACCATCCAGTCCACGCCGACCGCCCGGAACGCCCCGGTCAGCGGCGCGTCCTTGGAGATCTTCGTGTACGGGACCATGCCCACCATGACCAGCGCCACCGCGATGTAGAGCACGGTGGCGATGATCAGGCTGCGGATCATGCCCTTGGGCACGGCGGTGGGCGCGTTCGCGGTCTCCTCGGCGGAGGTGGCCACGATGTCGAACCCGATGTACGCGAACGCGATGGCCGAGGCCGCCGCGAAGATCCCGAACCAGCCGAACGCGTGGCTCTGCCCGAACAGGATCTCCAGCACGTTCGTGGGCGGCTTCGGCAGGATCTTGGACGGCACGTGGAACTCGCCGAAGTTCCGCACGTCGATGTGGGGCAGGCCGACGACGATGACCGCCCCGATGGCCAGCAGCTTGGCCGCCACCATGATCCACAGTGCCCGCAGCCCTATTCGCGCGCTGAGCGCCACCACGCCGGTGAGCAGCACCAGGATCACGAACACGAGGCAATCGCCGACGAGCTCCTGGTGCGGCACGCGTACCCCGAAGTTGGAGATCGCCCCGACCGTGATCGCGGCCCACGCCCTGGCCACCACGGCGGCGGCGAACTGCAGCTCCAGGATCAGGGCCCAGCCGATGATCCACGCCCAGACCTCGCCGAAGATGACGTACGTGAAGGTGTAGGCGCTGCCCGAGGTCGGCATCGTGGACGACAACTCGGCGTAGCACAGGCAGGCGAGCAGGCAGGCGATGCCCGCGATCATGAAAGACAGGATGACGCCGGGGCCCGCCGTGGTGGCCGCCTGCTGCCCGGCGATGGAGAAGATGCCGGCGCCGATGATCACACCGAGTCCGAGCACCACCAGGTCGGCCGGGCGATAGAGCTCGGCCAGGCTGTGGCGGGCGCCCGTGCGCAATCCGGTCGCCTCGGAGGGCGGCAGTCGCCGCAGAATCGTGGACAAGCAACACCCCGCTCAGGGAACGCGCCCACAATGTCTCACCACTCGGACAACGGCAAGCACAGGACGGTCACAGTGTTTCCGCAGATCACCGCAGGTAGTGGGGCCTGCGCCCAAAGTGAGAGCGCCTAGGCTCCGGTCACCAGCCAGGCGGTGCCGGCGGCCCGGCGTACGAGGCTGACCAGCCGCGCGAGCATCCACACCCCGAGCGCGCACCACAGGGCGACCACCCCGAAGCCTGAGGCGAGGAGGGCGGCGGGGAGGTACGCCAGCGTCGTCCACACCCCCGCCCACGCCAGATAGCGCTGGTCGCCCGCGCCGATCAGCACGCCGTCGAGCACGAACACGACCCCGCACACCGGCTGGAACGCCGCCACCGGCCACATCAGCGCCAGCAGCAGCTCGGTGACCTGCGGGTCCGTGTCGAACAGCCCGGGCAGCAGCGGCCTGGCGGCCACGACCAGCAGGCCGAGCAGCACGCCCGACCAGATGCCCCACTGCACCATCCGCCTGGTGGCGGCCCTGGTGGAGGCGACGTCCCCCGCGCCGAGCGAGCGTCCCGTGATGGCCTGCCCGGCGATGGCGATGGCGTCCAGCGCGAACGCGAGCAGCGTCCACACCTGGGTGGCGATGGCGTACGCGGCCAGCTCCGCCTCGCCCATCCTGGTGGCGATCACGGTGGCCGCGAGCAGCACCACCCGCAGGCAGAGGGTACGGACGAGCAGCGCGAACCCGGCCGTGCCCGCCTCCTTGACCCCCGCCAGGCCGGGCGTGAGCGGCGTCCCCAACCGCAGCGCGCCCCGCGCCACGACGGCGAGGTAGACGGCCGCGCCCAGCGTCTGCGCGATCACCGTCCCCCAGGCCGACCCGGCGATGCCCCATCCCAGCCCCAGCACGAACCAGGCGTTCAGGGCCGCGTTCAGCACGAACGAGCCGATGGCGACCACCAGCGGCGTGACGGTGTCCTGCAGGCCGCGCAGCACCCCCGTCCCGGCCAGCACGACCAGCATGCCGGGCGCGCCGAGCAGGCTGATCCGCAGGTACGTCACGGCCTGCTCGCCCTGTCCCTCGCCCGCCCCGAACAAGTCCACGATGGCGGGGGCCAGCGGCCAGCACACGGCGATCAGGAGCGCGCCGATGGCCAGGGCCAGCCAGATCCCGTCCACACCGCTGCGCATGGCCCGCGTGTGGTTCCCGGCGCCCGTCTGCCGCGCCACGGAGGCCGTGGTGCCGTACGCGAGGAAGACGCACAGGTTCACCAGGGTCGTGAGGACCGCGCCCGCCACCCCCAGCGCCCCCACCGCCGTGGTGCCCAGGCCGTGACCCACGATGGCGTAGTCGGCGAGGAGGAAGAGCGGCTCGGCCACCAGCGCGCCGAACGCCGGAACGGCCAGCCGGAGTATCTCCCGATCCCTGGGGGTAATGAGCATTTGTCCATTATGACCATTACACGGCGTGTCGGCGAAACTTTCTTTTCTCCACAGCCGGTGGATATCGTTCGCCCAGCTCAGAGCCCCTGCGGTGGATATCCGAGAGAGTTATCCACAGTGACTGTCCACAGGCCTTTCACACCCTGGGCACGGTAGTGCACAGCTTGACCACAGGGTTGTCCACAGGTCGCGTTGCCGTCGGCCCGCGACTCCGAGAAACTGTCAGACCGGTCGGCTACAAGTGGGGGTGGTGCGACCGCCTGCAAGTGTTCGAGGGGGCGCGGTGAGCATTGACGACGAGACGGGCGCAGGCCCTGGTTTCGAGCGCACACCCCCGCACAACATCGAGGCGGAGCAGTCCGTCCTGGGCGGCATGCTGCTGTCCAAGGACGCCATCGCCGACGTCGTCGAGATCCTGCGGTCCGACGACTTCTACCGGCCCGCCCACCAGATGGTCTACGAAGTCATCACCGACCTCTACGGACGGGGCGAGCCCGCCGACGCGGTCACCGTCTTCGACGAGCTGCAGAAGCGCGGCGAGATGGCCAGGGTGGGCGGGGCCGCCTACCTCCACACCCTCACGGCCGTCGTCCCCACCGCGGCCAACGCGGGCTACTACGCCAAGATCGTCAGGGAGCAGGCCATCCTCCGCCGCCTCATCGAGGCCGGCACCCGCATCGTCTCCTTCGGCTACGGCGGCCAGAACGAAGAGGTCGACGACCTCGTCGACCGCGCCCAGGCGGAGATCTACAAGGTCACCGAGCGCCGCACCTCGGAGGACTACGCGCCCCTGGCCGACATCATGCCCGGCGCCCTCGACGAGCTGGAGGCCATCGGCAGCCGCGGCGGCCAGATGGTCGGTGTGCCGACCGGCTTCCAGGACCTCGACCAGCTCACCAACGGCCTCCACCCGGGCCAGATGATCGTCGTGGCCGCCCGGCCTGCCATCGGAAAGGCGCTGGCTCTGGATACGCCGCTGCCGACACCGACCGGATGGACGACGATGGGCGAGGTCCAGGTCGGCGACGAGCTGATAGGCGCCGACGGACGTCCGACCCGGGTGGTGGCGGCGACCGAGGTGATGGACGACAGGCCGTGCTACGAGGTGGAGTTCAGCGACGGTACGGTGATCGTCGCAGACGCCGATCATCAGTGGGTTACCTGGGACGACAAACTGCGAAAGTCCTACGACTATCATCGCAAGCCCGGTGATCCGGCCTACCCCAACAATTGGCCCACCTGGACGTCGTCTTCTGCGTCTCGCGTCAAATACGGTGCCGGTGAGCGAATGCGGGTGCTCCGTGCGCAAGGTCTGACATCTGCCCAAGTCGGGCTGCCAGTGGGCCGCACCGCTAGTGCCGTGCAGCTCCAGTGGAATCGACCGGACCCGAATGACGGCCATGAGACAGCGGTCAGGCCACGTACCACACGGGAGATCAGCAAGACCTTGAGAGTTCGAGGGCAACGCAATCACGCTGTTCCGGCAGCGCGTGCTCTGGACACCATGCTCCGTGGGTTGCCCATCGATCCCTATGCGCTCGGTTACCTTCTCGGCGACGGAGACACCATGGGCAGCGGACGTGTCGCGTGCGATCCGCGGGATCGCGAATGGTTGCTCAACGAGTTCCGGTCGGCTGGCTACGATGCGGTGGCGTACGCGGATCCGGGGCACTTCGGTGTGCGTGGCCTGCGGGAAAAGTGGCGTTTGCTGGGACTGGCCCAAGGAAAGCATGTGCCGAAGGCATATCTGCGTGCGTCCCTGTCGCAACGACTCGCCGTCGTTCAAGGACTGATCGACTCTGACGGATATGTGGACGGACATGGCGCCTACCGTTTCACCAATGCCAACGAACAACTGGTGGAAGACTTCCTCGAACTCGTTCGGAGTCTTGGATGCGTGCCGAAGGTGCACCGCCGTGTTGGCCGGACCCGCGCAGGCCGGACTTCACGCGATTCCTGGGAGGTCATCGTGCCGGCGTCAATGGCATTGGCGAAGCTTCCACGAAAGGCGCATCGTGCGCGGCATGAATGGGGCCGAGAGCAGGCTTCACGCTACATCACGGCCGTGCGGCCGATTGAAAGCGTTCCTGTTCGCTGTGTGCAGGTAGACAACTCCACACACCTGTATCTGGCTGGGCGGTCATGGATCCCCACCCATAACAGCACTCTCGGGCTGGATTTCGCCCGTTCTGCGGCTATCAAGCATGGGATGACCACGGTCATCTTCTCGCTGGAGATGTCGCGCAACGAGATCACCATGCGTCTGCTGTCCGCCGAGGCCCGGGTCGCGCTCCACGCCATGCGCTCGGGCATGATGAGCGACGACGACTGGACGCGCCTGGCCCGGCGGATGAGCGAGGTGGCGGAGGCGCCGCTGTTCATCGACGACTCGCCCAACATGTCGATGATGGAGATCCGGGCCAAGTGCCGACGGCTCAAGCAACGTAACGACCTGCGGTTCGTGGTCATCGACTACCTCCAGCTGATGAGCTCGCCGAAGAAGACCGAGAGCCGCCAGAACGAGGTCTCGGAGATCTCCCGTGCGATCAAGCTGCTGGCCAAGGAGCTGGAGGTGCCGGTCATCGCGATCTCCCAGCTCAACCGTGGCCCGGAGCAGCGCACGGACAAGCGCCCCGCAGTCAGCGACCTGCGCGAGTCCGGATCCATCGAGCAGGACGCCGACATGGTCATCCTGCTCCACCGGGAGGACGCGTACGAGCGGGAGTCGCCCAGGGCGGGTGAGGCCGACCTGATCGTAGCCAAGCACCGTAACGGCCCCACGGCCACGGTGACGGTGGCCTTCCAGGGGCACTACAGCCGGTTCGTGGACATGGCGCAGCACTGAGGCCCGGGTGAGCAGCAGTGCGGTGCGGTTGGGCGCCGGGGCGTGGCTTGTCTACGACGGTGAGGCGGTCGAGATCGTCGAGTTCGTGGCTACCGGTGGTCTGGTGCCCGCCGCTCGGCCTACTCGATGGTCTCGATCTGCCCGGCACTGGCCCGTCCACCATCGACATCGATCGCCTGCACGAGTTGACTCGCGGACGCCGTTACCCAGCCGGATCGGCCGCCCAAGCGCGGAACGATCAAGGTGGCACGGAGCGCGGAGCCGCCACAACACCCAGCTCACAGGACCAGCGTGTGACACCGAAACACGGAACCCACAGTTGCAGGACCCGGCTGCCGTCAAGCCGCCTCGTCCGTGGAATCGGGGGTGGGAGTCGGCTGCACGCTGCCGGCCTGGTCCTTCTCGTCGGGGAAGACCCACTTCCGCAGCGCCCAGAAGCGGAAGACCATGGCGATCAGCGTGCCGATGATCTGCGCGCTCATGAAGTCGGCGATCTCCTGGGTCAGCAGGCTCACCTCCGGGGTCTCCAGCCGGAACACGTACCGGGAGATCCACAGCGGTGCGGAGCTGAGCACCAGACCGACGCCACTGACCAGGAAGAACAGCGCCGCCTCGTGACGGCGCTCGCGGCCGCCCCTGGCCCGGAACGACCATTCGCGGTTCAACACGTAGGACACGATCGTCGCCACGAGCACCGCGATGATCTTGGCGGTCACCGGCTTCGGTTCCAAAAAGGTGAGTTTCAGCCCATAGAACACCGTGTTGTCCACCAAGAAGGCTGTCCCACCCACCACCGCGAACTTCAGCAGTTCACGGTGCTTCAGCGCGAGTGCGTGCAGCGGTCCCGGTAATCTCGCGAGTACTGCGTTCGCTATTCGGAGCACCCCCGATCTTCTCACCAGTTCCTGCAGATCGGTCACGGGCGGAGCTGGGCGGCGTGGTCGCGGGCGAAGGCGGCGAACGACCGGGCCGGGCGGCCCATCACCTTCTCGAAGTCCGGCGTCGTGTAGTCACCCCACCCCTCCGAGTACGCCGTCAGGTACTCCTTGGTGACCGCCGCGATCCACGGGGACAGCCCGGCGTCCAGCATCGACTGCTGAGCGTCGTCCGGCGTCACCGGCTGGTAGGCGATCGGAGTGCCGTACACCTCGCCCAGCGCGGCCGCCGCGTCCCGCAGTGAGACGCTGGCCGGGCCCGTGAGAGTGTAGGTGCTGCCCTTGTGCTGTGCGGAAGCGCGCAGGACCGCGGCGGCGAAGTCGCCGATGTCGCGTACGTCGATCATGCCGAGCCGCCCCTCGCCGGTCGCGCCGTACAAGGTGTCGCCGTTGACCGAGCCGAAAAGGTTCTGCATGAAGAAGGCCGGGCGCAGGACGGTCCAGCCGAGGCCCGAGGCCGCGAGCTCGACGTCCGAGAGGGCGTGCAGGCGGCCGTTGCGGGTCGGCGCGTCGTGGGCCGCGCCGATGGCCGACATGCGTACGACGTGGCGCACCCCGGCCTTCCGGGCGGCCCAGACGGCGTTCATGCCGGCGTGCGGCGCCTGCGGGCCCATGGCGGTCAGCAGCCACAACGTGTCCACGCCCCGGAAGGCCCGGTCGAGCGTGGCGGGGTCGTCCAGATCGCCGACCGCGACCTCCACCCCGGACGGGGCCTTGGCCGCGTCACGCACGAGGACCCGCACGTCGGCGGTGCCGGCCAGGGAGCGGAGGACTGCGCTGGAAACGGTGCCGTTGGCACCCGTGATCAAGATGCTCATGCGGTCGACGGTATAGTAAGATTTAGTGACAATCAAGTTTTATGACTAAATGGAGGGCGTGACGGTGCGCAGGAGCCGGCGCAAGCAGGAAGAGCCCGATCTCGGCATCCTGTCCAGCAGGACCCTTTTCAGCCTGCAGCGGGAGCTGTTCGAGACGCTGGCCCAGCAGGGGCATCCCGGGCTCAGGCCACGGCACGGGGCGGTGCTGGCGTACCTGGACGAGGAGGGCAGCAGGGCCACGGACCTGGCCGCGCAGTCGGGCCAGCACAAGCAGGTGATCGGCACGCTGGTGGACGAGCTGGTCGAGCTGGGCTACGTGGAGCGGCAGCCGGACCCGGCCGACCGGCGGGCCAAGCTGATCGTGCCCACCGGGAAGGGCCGCGATCACATGGTCAAGTCGGACGCCATCCTCGCCGCCATGGAGGCGGAGCACGCCAAGGCCGTGGGCGAGGAGGCGTATGCGGAGTTCAAGAGGGTGTTCAAGCTGGTCGCCGAGCGCCAGAGCGGCGGCTCAGCCCTGGCGGAGTGACATGACGAGATAGCGGAAGGAGGGCTCGGCGTCGCCGGGCACGTCCTGGATCAGGGCGGGCCTGGTGGGCGACTCCATGTTGATGCGGGCCAGCTCGCTCTCGATCCCGGTCAGCCCGTCGAGCAGGAACTGCGACTGGAAGGCGATCTGGATGTCGTCGCCGCGCAGCTCGCAGTCGACCACCTCGGCGCCGCGCCCGATGTCGCCGCCGCCCGCCTGGATGAGCACCTGCCCCTGGCTGAACGACAGCCGGATCGCGGTGTTGCGCTCGGCCACCAGGGCGACGCGCTTGATGGCGTTGACGAACGGCGCCACCGCCACGTCGGCCCTGATCGACCAGTCGGAGGTCAGCCGGGAGCGATAGTCGATGAACTGCTCGTCGAGCAGCCGCACGGTCGTGCTCCGCCCGACGCTCTCGAACCCGGCCACCCCGTCGCCCATCGCGATCGACACCTCGCCGCCGCGCAGCGACTTGGCCACCTCGACCAGCACCTTCGCCGGGACCATGGCCGAGACCGCGGCGTCGGGACTGACCGGGCGCCAGGTGAAGTCGCGGGCGGCGATGCGGTAGCGGTCGGTGGCCGCCATGGACACGGACTCGCCCTCGATGTCGACCCGGATGCCGGTGAGCATGGGCAGCGTGTCGTCGCGGCTGGCGGCGGGCGCGACCTGGCCGACCGCCGAGGCGAACACGCCGCCGCCGATGGCGCCGATGCTCGGCGGCATCGTGGGCATGGTCGGGAAGTCTTCGACCGGCATCGTGATCAGCCCGAACTCCGCGCTCCCGCAGGTCAGCACCGCCTCGGCGCCCTCGGTGACGATCTCCACGTCGTCGGCGGGCAGGCTCCTGCTGATCTCGGCCAGCAGCCGCCCGGGGATCAGCACGCTGCCCGCCTCGGCCACGTCGGCGTCGACCGCGGCCCTGGCCGAGACGTCGTAGTCGAACGCGGACAGGACCAGCTCGTCGCTCGCCTCCAGCAGCAACCCGGACAGGACGGGCACCACGGGTCGGGTGGGCAGGACTCGGGCAGCCCACGCCACCGCATCTGCCAGAACATCGCGGTTAACCCGGATTTTCACCTGCTACCACCCCTTCGTCGCCGTGCCTCTATGAAAATAGCCGGTGCGACCGACAACTCTGGGCAGTCTCGCCGGATGACCAACCCCTGGTGGAGGGTCCTAGCGGCTGTTGAGATAGGCGAGTACGGCGAGCACGCGGCGGTTGTCGTCGTCCGACGGCGCGAGCCCCAGCTTGGCGAAAATGGAGGCCGTGTGCTTGGCCACGGCGCTCTCGCTGAGATAGAGCCGCTGGCAGATGGCCGTGTTGGAGCGCCCTTCCGCCATGGCCTCCAGCACCTCCCGCTCGCGCGGCGTGAGCGCGGTCAGCGGCTCGTGCCTGGCGTTGCTGGCCAGCAGCTTGGCGATGACCTCGGGGTCCATGGCCGTGCCGCCCGCGGCGACCCTGCGTACCGCGTCGACGAATTGCTCGGCGTTGAAGACCCGGTCCTTGAGCAGGTAGCCGATCGCGCCCGAGCCGTCGGCCAGCAGCTCGCGTGCGTAGAGCTGCTCGACGTGCTGGGACAGCACGAGGATGGGCAGCCCGGGCACCTGCTTCCTGGCCGCGAGTGCCGCCTGCAGCCCCTCGTCCGTGAACGTGGGCGGCAGCCGCACGTCCACGATCGAGACGTCGGGCCGCAGCTCCAGCAGGCCCCGCAGCAGCTCGGGCCCGCTCTCCACGGCCGCCACGACCGCGAAGCCGTGGGCCTGGAGCAGGTGCACCAGCCCGTCTCTGAGCAGGTAGAGGTCCTCGGCGATGAGTACGCGGTTCTTCATCAGCACCAGGGTTTGATCGGCGTGGCACGGGCGAACCACAGATCGCGGTTGTGGTCGGAGGGTATCCAGATGGCCAGGATGTGCATGCACAGGCCCAGGATGATCATGCCAAGGATGACCGGCCACTGCCAGGGCTCGGGCAGATGAAGGGCGAGGAACCAGGTCTTCTCCTCGATGCCGAACGCCTTGAAGATGCCCGCCACGATTCCCTGGGGGAACGTCGGGCACCAGGCCGTGGCCCAGAGGAGGACGACGATGGACGCCTTCCAGCGCGGCAGCTTGGGCAGGTTCCCCGCCCAGTGCTCGGGCAGCACCCGGGGCAGCTCCATCGTCACGGTGGTGGGGCCGCCCGGCGGGCTGTTCAGGGCGAGCACCCCGTCGAAGGCGGCCAGCCGCCGCTCGATCCCGGACAGGCCGCTGCCCTTGGCCGGATCGGCGCCGCCCATGCCGTCGTCGGTGACCGTGGCGCGCAGATTGGGGCCGTTGGTGCTGAGGTCCACCGTCGCCGTGTGCGCGTCGCCGTGCCGGGCGGCATTGGAGAGCAGCTCGCTGACCGCGAAATACACCGCGGCCTCCACCGGCGCGTCCGGCCGGTGCGGCAGGTCGACGTCCACCGTGACCTGCAACGGGCTGTCCATGGCCAGCGCGCGTACGGCGTCGGCCAGCCCGCGCTCGGCCAGCACCGGAGGGTGGATGCCGCGGATGACCCGGCGCAGCTCGGTCAGCGTCTCGGAGGAGGCGTCCCGGGCCTTCGACAGCAGCGCCTTGGCCGCCGACGGGTCCTTGTCGACGAGTTCCTCGACCGCGCCCAGCGTCATGCCGATCGCCACCAGCCGGGCCTGCGTGCCGTCGTGCAGGTCCCGTTCGATCCGGCGCATCTCGGCCGCCTGCGAGTCGGCGGCCAGGTTACGCGTCCGCTTGAGGTGGCTCACCTGGCTCGCCAGGCGGCTGGCGACGGTCGCGCGGAGCAGCAGGTCGCTCCAGAGGGCGTAGATCCGCAGGCCGCGCTCGGGGATCAGGACGAACACCGGCAGCAGTGCCGCCTTCACCACCGGGTCGAGCACCAGCCAGATCGTGTCGCGCCAGGACGCCGGGTCGGAGGTCTGCCACTTCCACCGGTTGTTCCAGGCGGGGATCCGCGGCGTCTTGTAGAGCGTCCGGTCGGAGCGGTACATGCCGTCCGCCTGCGGCACCGGAGGCGGGGGCTCGGGCAGGTACGGAGACTCGATGTGGACGCCGGTCCAGCTCCGTATCAGCCGCCGGTTGAGCTCGGCCAGCCTCCTGACCAGCCGGACCTGCGGCGAATAGAGGAACACCATGCCCAGCCCGAACGACAGCAGCAGCATGGTGAGGCTGAGCACGATCGCCGGCACCTCGACGAGGAGAAGCGCGAACAGCGCCGCGACCTGACCGGACCTTCGGAGCAGCATGCCCCCAGTCTGGGCCAACGGGCGCGGCCGGACCATTGCACCTAGGTACACCCTTGTCCGACACCCAGCCGGATTCTCCGGCGAAGGCCGTGTTCCTAGCGTCGTCGGCATGAAGGTCATCGAAGTCAGGAACCTGCGCAAGCAGTACCCGAAGCACCTGGCGGTGGACGACGTGTCGTTCGAGGTCGCGGAGGGGGAGATCTTCGGCATCCTCGGCCCGAACGGCGCGGGCAAGACCACCACCGTGGAGTGCGTGGCCGGCCTGCGCGTGCCCGACGGCGGCACCGTACGGGTGGCCGGGCTGGATCCGCAGCTCAACAGGGGCGAGCTGCGGCGGGTGCTGGGCATGCAGCTGCAGAGCGCGGCGCTGCCCGAGAAGATCAAGGTGTGGGAGGCCATGGACCTGTACGCCTCCTTCTACCCCGACCCCGCCGACTGGTCCGAGCTGCTCGAACGGGTCGGCCTCGGAGCCAAGCGCGACACGGCGTTCAAGAAGCTCTCCGGCGGGCAGCGCCAGCGGCTCTCGGTCGCGCTGGCGCTGGTCGGCAGGCCGCGCGTGGCGGTGCTGGACGAGCTGACCACCGGCCTCGACCCGCAGGCCCGCAGGAACACCTGGGAGCTGGTCGAGCAGATACGCGACTCGGGCGTGACGATCGTGCTGGTCACCCACTTCATGGAGGAGGCCGAGCGGCTGTGCGACCGGCTCGCGCTCATCGACGCGGGCAAGGTGGTCGCCACGGACACGCCTGCCGGGCTCATCGCGCAGGTGGGCGGGGAGCAGCGGCTGAGGTTCCGGCCGTCGGCCCCCGTCGACGACGCGGTGCTGCTGGCCCTGCCGGAGGTGCGGGAGGTCACGAGGAGCGGTGAGCAGATCGTGGTGAGCGGCACCGGCAATCTCGCGCCGGCCGTCACGCTCGTCCTGGCCCGGCATGAGGTCGTTCCAGGAGACCTGCGGATCGAGCAGACCACGCTCGACGACGCGTTCCTCGCACTCACCGGAAGGAAGCTGTCATGAAGCTGCTCCTCGTGGAGACCAAGCTGCACCTGCGCGAATGGCCGTTCCTGATCTTCACGATCGGGCTGCCGGTCGCGCTCCTGCTCGTGCTGGGACTCAGCATCCCGGACATGACCCAGCCCGGGGCGTCGGGGGAGCGGGCCGTGGACACGCACATGCCGAGCCTGATGACGCTGCTCTCGCTGCTGACCCTGGCCTGCAGCGTGGTGCCCGCGGTGCTGACCGCGTACCGCGAGCAAGGGGTGCTCAGGCGGATGTCCACCACGCCCGTGCACCCGGCACGGCTGCTGGGGGTGCAGCTCCTGATCAACCTGGCGGTCGGGGCGGTCACCACGGCCCTGCTGATCGTGACGGGGTCGCTGGTGTTCGGGTCGGCGGCGCCGCGGCAGTGGGTGGGTTTCGTCCTGGTCTTCCTGCTCGGCAGCGCCGCGTTGCAGGCCATCGGGCTGGTGATCGCCGCGCTGGCGCCCAACGCGAAGGTCGCGCCGGGGATCGGGTCCGCGGTGATGTTCCCGCTGATGTTCCTGGGGGGCATGTGGGTGCCGCGCGACATCATGCCGGACGCGCTGCGGGCGGTCAGCGACTACTCCGTCGCGGGGCCGTTCGCCCAGGCGCTCAAGGACACCTGGGCGGGCCACGCGCCGCAGCCCGCCCACCTGGTGGTGGTGGCCGCCGGGCTGGTGATCTTCGGTGGGCTGGCCGTACGGCTGTTCAGGTGGGAGTGAGGCTAACGCCCGGCCCAGACCGGGCGCGCGCCGGTGACGTTGGTCATCAGGGAGTAGAGCGAGGACGAGGCCGTGATGAACATGCGGTTGCGCTTGAGCCCGCCGAACACCAGGTTGGCCGTGGGCTCCGGCAGCTTCAGCCGGCCGATCAGCGTCCCGTCCGGGTCGTAGCAGAGCAGCGCCCTGCCTGCCGCGGCCCAGACGCGGCCCGTGTCGTCGAGCCGGAGGCCGTCGAAGATGTCCTGCTCCGTCCCCTCCGCGAAGACCTTGCCACCGGCAAGCGTGCCGTCCTCGCGCACCTCGAACACGCGCAGGTGCTTCATCCGCGTGTCGGCGACGTAGAGTCGGCTCTCGTCGAGCGAGAACGCCAGCCCGTTGGGCCGGGCGAAGTCGTCGGCCACGACGCGGACCTCGCCCGTCACCGGGTCGGCGCGGTAGACGTGACAGCCGTCGATCTCCTGCGCGGCGGCGTGGCCCTCGTAGTTGCTGAGGATCCCGTACGGCGGGTCGGTGAACCAGACGGACCCGTCGGAGCGGACCACGACGTCGTTGGGGCTGTTGAGCCGCTTGCCCTCCCAGCGGTCGGCGATGACCGTGATCGAGCCGTCGTGCTCGGTGCGGGTGACGCGGCGGTTGCCGTGCTCGCAGGAGATCAGGCGGCCCTCGCGGTCGAGGGTGTTGCCGTTGGTGTAGCCGGACGGCTGGCGGAACAGGCCGACCGCGCCCGTCATCTCGTCCCAGCGCAGCATCCGCTCGTTGGGGATGTCGCTCCAGACCAGGAACCGGCCGGCCGGGAAGTAAACAGGGCCCTCCGCCCAGCGGGTGCCGGTGTGGAGGCGTTCGACATAGTCGTCTCCGCCTACCGCGGCGAACCGCTCGTCGAGCACCTCGAACTCAGTAAGGATCGTGTCCGTCATGCGGTCCACAATATGCTGTTCGACATCGTAGGCATATCACTGGATAGCATTCGGTTGTGGATGATATCGACAGAATGCTGATCGGCCTGCTGCAGGAGGACGCCACGCGGTCGTACGCGGTGCTGGGCAAGGCGGTGGGGCTGTCCAGCGGGGCCGCGCACGAGCGGGTGCGCAAGCTGCGCGAGCGCGGGGTGATCAGGCGCACGACGGTTGAGGTGGACCAGGCGGCGCTCGGGCGCGCGGTGACGGCGTACGTGCTGGTGGACGGGAGCACCTGGATGGGTGACAGCGCCGACCGGCTGGCGGCGATCCCGGAGATCGAGGAGGCGCATGTCATCGCGGGTCCCGCGTCGGTGCTGCTCAAGGTCCGTACGGCCGGGACGGTGGAGCTGCAGGACGTGCTGCGCCGGGTGTTCGGAGTGGACGGCGTCACGGGTACGCAGACGATCGTGGTCCTCGAGACGCTGTTCGAGCGAACCCTCAAGTAATCTCCAGGTATGACGAAGGTCGCCTGGAACACCAAGGAGCTGACCGTGGGCCAGCTCGCCGAGCGCAGCGGGGTGGCCGTGTCCGCCCTGCACTTCTACGAGGCCAAGGGCCTGATCGAGAGCCGCCGTACGGCGGGGAACCAGCGCCGGTACACCCGTGACAGCCTGCGCAGGGTCGCGTTCATCAGGCTGGCCCAGCGCATCGGCATCCCCCTGAAGACCATCAAGGACGCCCTGGCCGAGCTGCCGGACGAGCGCACGCCCAACCGGGACGACTGGGCCCGCCTGTCGGCCGCCTGGCGCGGCGAGCTGGACGACCGGATCGAGCAGCTTCAACGGCTGCGCGACGACCTCACGGACTGCATCGGGTGCGGCTGCCTGTCGCTCGACCGTTGCCCGGTGGCCAACCCGAACGACCGGCTCGGCGACGAGGGCCCGGGCGCCCGCCGCATCGACACCCGCCTCTGCCCCCCGCCCCAGGCCTGCGCCACCACCTCAGGCTGCGCCCCCTTCACGGAAACGCCCCTCCCCACAGCCTCCTGACGCCTCCACGACCGAGCCCGCCCCTCACCCCTGGACGAACACCCCAAGACTCCACCGCTCGCCGTCGAAGGACCCCTCACGGCCGGGCGCACCCCTCGCTCTCCATGGGCCCACGACCGGGTGCGCCCCTCACCCCGAGGGCTCCACGGCCGGGTCCGGCCCTCGACCCCCGACGGGCCCACGGCCAGATCCGGCCATAACCCCGAGGGCCCCACGGCCGGATCCTCCTGAATCCCCCAAAGGACATCAGCCGAAGTGCGGTGAGTGGGTGGCCGTCAACGGGCGGGCTTGGCAGGTGGGACGATGAGCGTCGGCCGGTGCGCGTGATGGAGCACGTGGTTGGACACACTGCCCAACAGCACCGACCGCACCCCCGCCAGCCCCCGCGACCCCGTGACGATCACCGAGGCATCCACCTCATCCGCCACGTCGACAATCGTCTTCCAGATCGACTCGTTGTCCGCCACCGCCCGATAGGTGACATCCGAGAGCCCGGCCGCGATGGCCAGCTCGGCCCCCTCCCGGGCATGCTGCTCCGCCTGGGCGTGCCCCTCGTCCTCGGTGCTCTGGTCGAGGGCGCCCGCGGCCAGCGGATACTTCTTGAGCTGCACGAGCAGCGGCTCCCACACCGTGACGACGACGGTGGGCTCGGCGGCGAGATGCTTGGCCGCGAACTCGATCGCGGTACGCGAGTCGGCCGAGCCGTCGTAGGCGACAAGGATGGTCATGGCGTTCTTCCTTTCGCTTCACTCTTCCGCTAAAGCACCGAAGCGATCAGGCGCCATTCCAGAGCCGGCTGTCTCCTTTGTCACACCCCCGGGGGGAGGGCGTCAGGACTCGGTGAGGGCGATGAGGATGTGTTCCATGCAGGCGTGGCCCGCCCGCTCGGCCGCCGCCGCGTCCCCCGCCGAGATGGCGCGGGCGATGGCGTCGTGGGGGATGTAGCTCTTGTTGAGCGAGGTCCCGGCGGCCGTGATGCTGGCGCGCAGGGCCGCGGAGAAGTCCTCGTACAGGTCGATCAGCACCAGGTTGTGCGTGGCGTGCGCCACGGCCATGTGGAAGGCCAGGTCGGCCTCGACGAAGTAGTCGGGGTCGTCCAGCTCCCAGGCCCGGTCCCGCTCGGCCAGGGCCGCCTCGATGCGCTTGATGTCGTCATCCGTGCGCCGGGCGGCGGCCAGGCGCGCGGACTCGACCTCGAGCGCGCGGCGTACCTCGAGGATCTCGAGCTGCTCGGCCTGCTTGAGCCGCCGCAGCATCGCGCCGGACAGCTCGCTGGTCGCGCGGACGTAGGTGCCGTCCCCCTGACGGCACTCGAGCAGCCCGGCGTGCGTGAGCGCGCGTACGGCCTCCCGAACGGTGTTGCGGCCCACCCCGAGCTGCTCGGCGAGCACCGTCTCGGTCGGGATCTTGCCGTTCATCGGCCACGACCCTGAGGTGATCTGCTCCTTGAGCTGATCGATCACCTGGTCGACGAGCGAAGCCCGCTGCGCCGTACGCAGACTCACAGTCCGCCTCCTCCGGGGAAACCAATCATCCTATGAGTCAATGACTGGTAGACCCTAATTATTCCAGACTCAAAACGCCAAATCTGGAGCTCCTGGAGGATCAGCGCGAAACTGTGGCGTCGACGGTCACCCCCGCCATGGCGGAACGGACTCCGGCGGCTTCGAGGGCTTTACGATATGCGGCGGTCTGCTGTGTTCTGGACCCGGCCCTGCCATAGAGGTCGCCCAGCTCACGCCAGCAACGGGCGGCCTGCCGGTCGGAACCGAACACCGGCCGGTCGAGCGTGTCGAGCGCCCGGTGGGCGTCGCGCAGGTGCGCGGAGGCGTCGGCCCCCTCGTCGAACGCGACGGTGGCCAGCACGAGGTGGGCCTCGGCGGGCGTGGTGCCGGCGCGGTCGTGCGACAGGCCCAGGGCCGTGTCGGCCAGCTCGCTCGCCCGTGCCGAGGCACCGGTCCGCAGCATGACCCGCGCGTGCACGATGAGGCTCTCGCCGTGCTCGCGCGCCGTGCCGGGGAACGTGGCAAACGCCCTGGAGGCGGCCGAGACGAGGTGCTCGGCCTCGTCGGCGGGCACCGTGGTGAGCCTGGACCAGTGCATGGCGGTCCTGGCCAGCTGCAGCGACAGCCGGGCCTGGCGGCCGGCCATGATGGCGTCGTCGGCGAGGCGCACGGCCAGCGCCGAGTCCTCGCCGGCAGCGGCGGCGGCGCTCGCGTGCCACAGCGCCTGAATCTCTCCGGAACGGTCCACAACCGCAGGAACGCCGGTCAGATCCAGCACCCGCTTGACGTATCCCAGCTCGCGGGACTCGCTCTCGCGCTCGCTGCGCGCCTCGACCAGAGCGGCTGCCAGGTCGACGGCGATCTCGCCCTGCGTGATGGACAGCCGCTCGGCCTGCTCGAGGGCGGCGGTGGCCAGGTCGCGGGCGCGCAGGCGGTCGCCCGCCCGCTGGTAGCAGCGGCTCAGTGCGATCGTGAGCGGGAGGTCGGCCAGCCGCTCGGGGTGAGCCGCTGCCTCCCTGCGCAGGCGCTCGAACGCCTCCACCGCCTGGCCGAGGCGACCCTGGGCCTCGAGCGCACGCGCCCTGCCGAACCGCGCGTGCGCGGTCAGCATGGCGTTTTCCTCGTCGGCCGCCTTCACGATCTCCGTGAAGCGGTCGGCGGCGACGGACGGGTCGCCGTGCTGCAGCTCGAGCTCGGCGTGGCGCAGGCCGAGCTCCGTGTCGATGCGCTGCCGAGGTTCGATCCCGTGAAGGAGGAACTCGGTCGTGCACCCCAGTCGCTCGGCCAGCAGCCGGGCCACGACAGGAGTCGGCGTGCGCTTGCCCGACTCAATGAGCGAGACATAACTGTCAGACAGGTCGGGTCCGGCCAGTTGGGCCTGGGACATCCGCCTGTTCAGCCGCAGTCCGCGGACGCGGTCACCGATGGTTCCCTGACTCGGCATCTCATCTCTCAAGGCGGGGAAGGGTCAACAACACGCAATGATTGCATGAAGTAGCCGAATCGGGTATCCCCGAGTGAAGAATTCCCCGCGAGGAGATTAATCGTCGCTCTCGTCCTTGCTGGGAAAAAGCATCCCGCAGACCTCGAGGTACAGGGTCTCGGGGTACGGAATGTACTCGACCGTCGAGAGTGCCTGGTCCTGACCTGCTGACTCGAGGATGAACTCCCCGTAACCGAGCATGCGCCCAAGCAGACTTCTTTGGAAGCTCATGTCGGTGACCTTGCCCAAAGGCATCATCGCGACCTTACGGGTGATCAAGCCCGTTGTCAGCAGCATGCGCTTCGAAGTCACCACAAAGTAATCGACCGACCACTCCGCGACTTTCCACACGAAACGCACCAGAAGCAGAAGCCACAACCACCACACGACGACGAGCGCCGTGCCGCCTTGATCGCTGCCTCCGAAGAACTTGCTGAGCAAGCCCGCGACGATCAGGCCGGCGAGCACCTCGGCAACCGGGCGCAGCAAGATCGCAGGGTGCCGCCGGACCATGATGAACTGTTGTTCTTGGGGGAGGAGGTATCGGTTGACCGACGACGGGGCAGAGTCCCCGTGGGTCACAAGTCTCATGAGAGGCTGTTCACAAATTGAGCCAGCGAGTCGGCCGCGTTGAACACCGTGTCGAACGCTCCTCTCACCGCGTCCGCGGCGTCAGATGGTCGCGCGAACAGGTAGTACGCGACAAATGCGATACCACCGTATGTGAGGACCTTTTTGACCTGCACCGTCGCCTCCGTGCCCTTACCCACTCCACCCGCCCTATACATTACCCACCCGGATGCCCGGGTAAAGATGACTTGGCGGGATAGTTATGATCTTGGTTAGCCGCGTTCGCTGGCCACCAGGGCCAGGACGTGAAGGTGCTTGCGCGCGATGCGCTCGACAAGGCTCGGATGGGCGTAACCGGTGACCTCCAGCGCGCCATAGTGCGCAGCTTCAACGCACCGCGTTACGGTGGTCGCGGAGTGGATGCCGGCGAACTCGTCGCACAGCACAGTCTCCACCTCCGCGTACGGAGCCGGGTCCGCCTCGCTGTGATCGCTCATCGTGCTCCTCCACGCGCATGCGGAAGTTGCCTTCCTGTCTCTTCGTACCCACGAAACAACAGTATGTAACGAAGAGATGACTGCGTGTGACGTGAAGGCGCTTTTCAGGCTGTGGCGTCAGACCACGCCGTAGAGGCGGTCGCCCGCGTCGCCGAGGCCGGGCACGATGTAGCCGCTCTCGTTGAGCCGCTCGTCGAGTGCGGCGGTCACCACGCGGATGGGCTTGCCCGAGTTGGCGAACACCTTGTCCATGTACGCCAGGCCCTCGGGGGCGGCCAGCAGGCAGATGGCGGTGACGTCGACCGCGCCCCTGTCGAACAGGAACTGCACGGCCGCCGCCAGCGTGCCGCCGGTGGCCAGCATCGGGTCGACGACGTAGCACTGGCGCCCCGACAGGTCGTCGGGCAGCCGCGTGGCGTACGTCTCGGCCTGGAGGGTGGACTCGTTCCTGATCATGCCGAGGAACCCGACCTCGGCCGTGGGCAGCAGCCTGGTCATGCCGTCGAGCATGCCGAGGCCGGCGCGCAGGATGGGCACCACCAGGGGGTACGGCTTGGCCAGTCGCACGCCGTGGGCGGGGGACACGGGCGTCTCGACCGTGACGTCGGTGGTCCGCACGTCGCGGGTGGCCTCGTACGCGAGCAGCGTCACCAGCTCATCCGCGAGCCTGCGGAAGGTCGGCGAGTCGGTGCGGACATCGCGCAGCGTGGTCAGCTTGTGGGCCACGAGCGGATGGTCGACGACGAGGGTTTCCATAAACGGCAAGGCTATCTGCTGGGGAACGTGCATGGGGACCCCGCTACCTGCGGCGGTCTCCCGATGCCGCCCGTCTCCGCCGGCGCCTCAGGCCATTGGTTTTGATCACAATTTAGTCCGAGAGGCACACGGTTCGTGCGCGGGTCTGGAACGATTGGGTGCTGGTGGTATCTGTCGTGTCAGAGGTCGGGTGGGGATGGCGATGGCAGACGAAGACGACGCTCTCGATTTCGCCATCGTGATTTATCGCGAGGACGGGTGCTGGGACGCCGAGCTCCTGCCGGTCGTGCTCACGTCCGACCTGCAGGGGCTGATCCATGCCCTGCGTCAGCAGCCGAGCGAGAGCGGGACGATCGGCCTGGTCGCCGTCGGTGACGAGTTCTTCGTGGCGCTGCGGGTCCTGGGCGAGCGGGTGGACGTGTTCCTGTCCGACATCGCCGCCTCCTGGGACTTCCCGCTGGCGCGCCAGGTTCTCGACTACCTCGACGTGCCGGTGCCGGACGAGGAGGAGCTCGACGAGATCCTCCAGGACGAGGAGACCGTGCTCCCCGCCGGAGATCTGTCGATCTTCGCCGATCTCGGGTTGGACGAGATGGAGCTGGGCATCCTCTCCGGCGACATCGACTTGCTGCCCGAAGATGTGCTGTCCAGCATCGCCGCGCGGCTCGGCTTCTCCGAGCCGTTCGAGCGTGCCATCGAATCGGTCTTCGGCTGACCCCCTGGAGCTCGGACATGGCGTCCAACACCTTCTCTGCGGCTTTCGTCAGGACCTCGGACGGCTGGAGCGGCGCCGAGATCGATCTGAGCGAGGCCGAGATCGTCGACGATCTCGGCGACGCGGTCACGGAGACGCTGGGTCTCTCCGGCGAGGAGCTGGCCCTGCTCTGCGTCGAGGTGGAGGACGAGTGGTTCGCGATCGCCCGCTACCGGGGCGAGGAGGAGCCGCGGGTGTTCCTGTCTGACGCGCACGCGATCCCGTCCGACCCGCTCGGCGAGCTGTTCGCCGAGTTCGCCGGTGTGGCGCCCGACAAGGAGGGCAACGGCCTCGGCGTGCGTCCGGCCGGCGACTTCGAGCTGCTCAGCGACCTCGGGGTCAGCTCCGAGGAGCTGCTGGAGCTGAGCATGGAGGAGGGCATGCTGCCGGCCGACATCCTGTCGGTGATCGCCGAGCGGCTCTCCTTCGCCGACGAGCTCGACCGGCTGCGGTGACCCGGCTCTCGCCGTGACGTACGAGGAGGCCATGCGCCTGGCGCTGGCGGAGGCGGTCACGGCGGGGTCCAGGGGGGAGATCCCCGTGGGCGCGGTGGTGCTCGACCCGCTCGGCGAGGTCCTGTCCGCCGCGGGCAACGACCGCGAGTCCTCCGCCGACCCGACGGCCCACGCCGAGGTGCTCGCGCTCCGGCAGGCGGCCATGCGGCACGGGCAGTGGCGGCTGAGCGGCTGCACGCTCGTGGTGACCCTGGAGCCCTGCACGATGTGCGCGGGCGCCGCCGTGCTGGCCAGGGTCGACCGGATCGTGTACGGCGCCGTGGACGAGAAGGGCGGGGCCGTGGGCTCGCTCTGGGACGTCGTACGCGACCGCCGGCTCAACCATCGGCCCGAGGTCGTCATGGGGGTGTTGGCGGAGGAGTGCTCCTCGGTACTAAAGCGGTTCTTCGCTACTCGCCGGATCCGGTAAGCTCGTGCGCGGTGGTGTCGCCTAGTGGCCGAGGGCGCACGCCTCGAAAGCGTGTGATGGGGCAACTCATCCGTGGGTTCAAATCCCACCACCACCGCCACGAGAAGGGCCTCCGACCTGTACGAACGGGTCGGAGGCCTTTCGTCTGCCAAGATCATGGAGACATCAGCCCTCAGCCAAGATCACGCAATGACACCCGCGTCGGCCCGCTCGGCGGGCTGCCCATCACCGAATTCATCCTGTCGGGGCGAGGAACTCTCCTCCGCGAAATCGCGCACCCCGAGCATGCCGCAAGGCCGGCCGGCCCGTCCACCAGGCCGCCCGGCCGTCCCGGAGTTTCGCCTGCTCGGGTCCGTTGACGCCTGTGTTGGGGGACGCCGCCTGGACCTCGGGCCGCGTAAGCGTCGTTACGTCCTGGCCGCGCTGCTGCTCGACCTGAACCGTCCGGTGCCGGTCGAGCGGCTGATCGACGCCGTGTGGGAGTCGGATCCTCCTGATAGTGCGCGGATGACCGTGCAGGGACATGTGTACCGGCTGCGCCGCGTCCTGCCTGGCGCGCGGCTCGAGACGGATTCGTCCGGATATGTGCTGTGGGCCGACCCCGAGAACGTGGACGCGCTGCGCTTTCGTCGGCTCGTCGCCGCGGCGGCCAGGGAAGACGACGAGGCCGGCGCCGAGTTGCTGGAGGAGGCGCTCGATCTGTGGCGCGGCACCGCGCTGGGCGAGTCGGGGTTTGGCAGGTCACTGGAGGTGGCGGCGGTCGAGCTGGAGGAGGTGCGGCTGACGGCGGTGGCGGAGCTGGCTCGCAGGCGGCTGCGGCTGGGGCAGCCGGAACGCGCCGTGGCGCCGCTGCGCGCGATCGTGACGGCGGCACCGCATCAGGAGCGCCTGGTGTCGCTGCTCATGACGGCCTTCCATCACGTGGGGCGGCAGGCGGAGGCGCTGGAACTGTATGAGCGGACCCGCCGCCTGCTCGCCGACCAGCTCGGTGTGGATCCCGGCCGGGAGTTGCGGGCCGCCTTCGAGTCGCTGCTGACCGCTCAGGCGTGATCCAGTACGGCCAGGGCCGCGGCCTCGTCGAGGCGGTGGCCGTACGTGCGGTGCAGGTCGGCGGCCCGGCGGGCGTGCTCGTGCCCCGGCGGGCAGGCCTTGGCCAGCAGGGTGAGCGCCTGGCCTTCGAGGCGCCGCAGCCCGTGCTGGGCGGCCGCGTCGGACGCGTCCCGCGCGTGCGCCGCGGCCTCCTCGATGCGGCCGACCTCCAGCAGCACCTCGGTCAGCCAAACCCGGGCACGGACCTCGATGTAGGGATAAGTCCGGTCCCGGTAGTAGTCCAGAACGTCCCTCAGCACCCGGATCCGCTCTCCGATCGCCATGGAGGCGTCCACCCGGGCGAGCGTGCTGCGCGCCTCCTCGTACTCCCTGACCATGCCGCCGGACGTGGCCACCTGGACGGCCCGCCGCGCCAGCTCGGCCGCCCGCTCGCCGTCGCCCTGGTGGTGGGCGACGATGGCCGCGCTCGACAGCGCCGCGGCCAGCTCACCGCCCTCCGCCTGCACGATCCCCTGGTCGAACGCCTCCATGGCGCTCCCGAGATCGCCCAGCGCCAGGTGCACGTCGCCGAGGATGGAGTAGGACCGTCCATGCCAGCCCGGCGGTTGGCTCTCCGCGTGCTCCTCGCGCAGGCGTACGGCACGCAACTGCTGCTCTAGGGCCTCGTGGGCCAGCCCCGCCCATAGCAGCTTGATGGCGAAGTTCTCCAGCAGCGCGGGCAACCGGGAGGGGTCGTGACCCTCCCACAGCCGGACGATGCGCTCGAACTTGCCCAGCCCCTCGTGTAGGTCACCAAGAGTGCTGCCGACCACGACGAGGTTGCTGAGCGCCACCAGCACGCCGGTCTTCCATCCGACTCGCTCGTAGAACTCGGCGGCCAGCTCGCAGTGGCGTACGGCCGGGCGCGGCTCGTTGAGCGTGAACCACGCCCCGGCCAGCGTGTGGTGCATGGCGGCCTGCCCGGTGAGGTCACCGGCGTGCTCGGCTTCCGCCAGCACCCGACTCGCCACCGAGATCACCACACGGGGGTGATACCCGGTGTACGTGAACGCGCGCAACGTCTCGGCCAGCCGCCAGCGCATCCGCCCCCGGGCCTGCTCGATCACGGCCAGCAGGTTGTGCTGCTCGACCTCGAACCAGTGAGACCCTGAGCTGGACGATCGTCTTGGCGGTCTTGGGCGGATCGTCCGCCCACAGAGCCTCGATCAGCCGTTCGACCGAAACGTAGGACCCGTGGTACGCGGCGAGCAGACCCAGCACACACTGTTGCTGGGCCCCTTCGATCGAGATCTGATCGCCACCCTCGAACACCTCGACCGGCCCAAGCACGCGGATGTCCATCGCGGACGAGCATAATGCGTCAAGCCACCTTCAATAGCTCGCCGGACACCTCCTCCAGCAGCCCGCCGACCCGCGAGCCCAGTGCTGATGCCCCGGCCGTCCTCGCCGTCACCGACGCCGACAACGTCCTCGCCCTTTGCCGCTGTCATCAGCCCACTTGATACAGTCTGCGCATGGCCACTGGCAGCTTGTTTCTCTGACCCCAGTCCGCGAGATGCGGCATCCGCCGAGCCCCATGGCTCCAGCGAGGCGGGACGCACGTTTCATCCAGCGGCGTTCCGCGGCTTGACCGTGCGTTTCTGAGCACGGCCATTCGTCCACGACAGAGAAACGAGCGAATACCATGACTGCCTTCGCAGGGCGTCCGACTCATCCTTTGGCCGATCACGTCACTGTGCTGCCCACCCTCGACCCCGACGCACCGTTCCTGGACGACCTCACGACCCTGCGCGCCATCGCGGAGGACGCCCGGGTCGTGGCGATCGGCGAGGGGGCGCACTTCGTGCACGAGTTCACGCTCGGCCGCGCGCGGCTGCTGCGCTACCTGATCGAACGCTGCGGCTTCACCGTCGTGGCCCTCGAAATGGGGGCCGCCGAGGCCGAAGCCGTCAACCCGTGGCTCGCCGGCGGCGAGGGCGACCTCGACCATGTGGCCGGCCTGCACACCCGCAACCTGTTCGGTGAGTTGCTGCACTGGCTGCGGCGCTACAACCGCGGCAGGTCGCAGCCCATCGAGCTCATCGGGATCGACCTGCCCAACGCCCTCACCCTGCGGCCGGAGCTCGACCCGGTCGCCGACTACCTGCGGGTCGTCGACGAAGGGATCGCCGATCTGGTGGCGGGCATCCAGCGGATGGCCGCCGCGATCAACGGCGGTTCGGCCGCCGCCTCCGCCCCTCAATGGGGGAGCCTCGACTCGACCACCCAGGAGTCCCTGACGGCCGGCCTGTACCGGCTGTCGTTGCGGATGCGCGCTCTCGAGCCGCTCTACGTGGCGCGCAGCGACCAGCACCGCTACGACGTCGCCCGACGGCGTCTGGAGGCGGTCCTGCACACCGACTACATGCTGCGGGCGATGAACAACCTGCTGTACGGGACGGGCCTGCCCGACGACACCTCGGTGCGCGACCTCTACATGGCCACCTGTGTGCAGTGGCACCTCGACCGCCTTGCCCCTGACGTCCGGCTTGTGGTGATCGCGCACAACAACCACATCCAAAAGACCCTGGTCACCTACGAGGGCTATCCCACGGCGTTGCCGATGGGCTACCACCTCGCCCGCGGCCTCGGCGCGCAGTACCGGGCCGTGGGCCTGACCCACACCGCCGACCACGTACCGGACATGGTGTGGCCCGCCGAGGACTCCGCCCTCGGGTTCCGCGTCGAGACCGTCAAGATGGCCGCCCCGCCTGAGGGCAGCCTGGAGAGGGCACTTGCCCACGCCGGGTTCGACGCCCAGATCACCCTGACGGACCTGCGGTCGCCCGACCCGGCGGTGACGTCGCTGGAACGTATCCGGTCGCAGAGCGCCGTCATGGAGCTGCCCGTCGCCCAGACGTTCGACGCGGTCCTGTGCACCCCCACCGCGACGACCGACGGCGGTATAACCTTCTAGATCACGAATGCCGCGGCGCGGGGTTTCCGCGCCGCGGTGTCCGCTTCACCGGTCGGCCCGCCACAGGGCCCGGGCACGTTCTCGGGAATGGACGTGATAGTCCAGCGGCGGGCCGCCGGAGCGAGGCCGTCGTAGCGTCTCCCGTGCGACGCCCACAGCGTGCCGTCCGGTGTCAGGCTGCCGTCATACAGCTCGCTGCCGGCGGTGCCGACCCAGGCCAGGCGCCACCCCAACCACCCGCACAGCGACCGAGCGGGCCCACACCAGTACGGTGAGCGCGCCAGTCGTTCGGATCACGCACGATCCTCTCAGAGGCTGAGCCGGGGCCAGTCCGCCGTGTCGCGCAGGAGTTGCCGGTCGTGCGTGGCCATCACGACGGCTGCCCCCGTCGTGGCCAGCGCCTGTGTCAGCTCCTCCACCAGGGTCATCGACAGGTGGTTGGTCGGCTCGTCGAGCAGCATCACCTGTGGCCTGGCGGCCAGCAGCATCGCCAGGTCGAGCCGCCGTTGCTGGCCGACCGACAGCTCGGCCACCGGCTTGTGCGCGGTGCCGGAGGGCAGCAGTCCGAGCTGGGTGAGCCCGATGACGGCAGTCTCGTCGAGCTCGCCCGAGCTGATGAGCCGGCCGACGACGGCGTCGTACACCTCGAAGGCACGCCGCCGCGACGGCACCGGCGACTCCTGCGCCAGCAGGCCGACCCGCGCGCCGCGCTTACGCTGGACGCTCCCCGTGTCAGGCGTCAGAGTTCCCGCGAGCGCGGACAGCAGACTCGACTTACCGGCGCCGTTGGGACCGGTGATCACCAGGCGGTCACCGGCACGCAGGTGCACCGACTGCGGCGTATCGAACCGCCCGCGGACCGTCACCTCGTCGGCCCGCAGGAGCGTCACCCCCTGCGGTGCCTCCAGGCATGGGAACTGGAACCGCGCCGGCGGCTTGGGCACGTCGACGACGTGCGCCTCGAGTTCCTCTTGCCGACGGTGCACCGCCCGGACCAGCGAAGGCGCCCGGGTGGCGCGCGTGTGCTTGCCCGTGCCCTTCTCCGGCCGCCACCCGGTGGACAGCCGGTTCTGCGCCGCGGACAGGTCCTGCGCGAGCCGCTGCCGCTCGCTCTCCTGGTCTCGGTAGGTGTTCTCCCAGCGTGCCCGTTCGGCGTTTTTGCCTTCCCGGTAGCCGGCGTACCCGCCTCCATAAAAACGGGGACGTCCGTCACTGGTCGGGTCGAGGTCCAACACCGTGGTGACGACGTCGGCCAGCAACGCGCGGTCGTGGCTGACCAGCACCACTCCGCTGGGATGCGCGCGCAGCTCGGCGGTCAGATACTCCAGGCCGTCGGCGTCGAGGTGGTTGGTGGGCTCGTCAAGCAGCAGCAGATCGTGCCCGGCACCCAGCAGGCAGGCCAGCCTGATCCGATAGCGCTGCCCCACGGACAGATCGCCCAGCAGGCGGCTGCGGTCGTCCACCGCGCTGAGGGCGGCGAGCGACAGGTCGACGCGGCGGTCGGCGTCCCATGCGTCGAGGGAGTCCGCCGCCTCCAGTGCGGTGGCGTAGGCCTGCTCGGCGCCGGGACGTTCCTCGACGAGCGCCTGGCTCGCCTCCTCGAAAGCCGCGAGGACGGCGCGCACCTGGGCGAGCTCGACGTCGATGAGATCGCCCACCGTGCGGTCGAGAGCGATCGGGATTTCCTGGCCGGCGACGCCGATCGAGCCGGCCCGGTGCACGGTGCCCGAGTCGGGTACGAGGGTTCCGGCGAGCACCTGCAGCAATGTGGTCTTCCCGCGGCCGTTCTCACCGACCACGCCGAGGCGGTCGCCGGGAGAGACCGTCAGGTCCACGCCCGTCAGAACCGGCCGGCCGCCACGGGCGAGATGCAGATCGATGGTCTTGAGATGGGCCCGCGCGCGAGCTGAGAAGGCAATGGGACTGGACATGCTTCCTCCGAGAGCAGGCTCCCGCGCGCCTCGGCACGACACGTGGAGACGGGGAACCTGAGATGAGTGACGACGATGGCCGTGCTCGGCCGCGCCCAGAAGCCCCGGTCATCAGGGGCGGGACAGGCGGCCGAGGTCGTCGTCCTCAGAGGAAGTACAAATGCACGTGGCCAATTTACCCGATTCTTCCTGGTGTCTGGCTGCTATGTGACGGACATCTCCTGCGCGGGCGGCCGCACCTGGCGCCGGTCGTGAGCCGCGGAGGCCAGCACGATGAGCCGGCAAGATCATCTCGCTCCCCATTTGGGGGAACGAGCCGTCCGGACCAGTCCGCATCCGTCCGGGAGAGTCTGGATACGTCCGCCACTACCGGGTAGTTAGTCTGCGCATGATCACACGCCCGACGGGGTAGGTGGACGGGTTCAAATCCCACCACCACCGCCGTGTGATGTCTCAGGACATCGGAAACCCTCGAACCTACGGGTTCGGGGGTTTCGTCTTGTTGGGGTTCACCTGCGGCTGGTAGTCGCGGGTGGGCCCTCGACGACGCGGAGCGGGCGCCGCCGATCTCGTGCGCCACGCTCGTCCGTTCCGGCGGCGGTCCTGAGGTCAGCTGAGCAGACGCCACACGACACCGGCTCCCGGAGTCAACCCCCGAAGGACTTCCTGAGCCGACCTCCAGCGGTCGGCAACCAGGCCCGAGCAGACCCTTGATTGATGGGATGGATCCATCCGCTCGCACATTGCCAGTGGCACCTAGGTGAGAGATCTACCGAGAGGACCGCAGCAAAAATGCCCTAGGGGTAGACAGCGCCCTGGATTCATCCTTAAATACATCCCATCTCTTCATGTCGGTGACATACGGATGCCGCCGATATGAAACATCCCCCGCTTCGGGATCAGTGCGAGGAAGTGCCGATGAGACTCACAACTGTCCTGTGCTCCACCGCCTCCGCCGTGTCCGCGCTGGTGTTGCTCAGCGCCTGCAGCAGCTCCGGCACCACGGCCACGTCGAGCGACACGCCACTGGTCGGCGTGGACTACCCACGTTCCGACACCGACTTCTGGAACTCGTACATCAAGTACACGCCCGAGTACGCCAAGGAGCTTGGCCTCTCGCTCAAGACCACCAACTCGCAGAACGACGTCGCCAAGCTGACCGCCAACGCGCAGACGTTCATCAGCCAGGGAGTGAAGGGCCTGGCGATGGCTCCGCAGGACACCGCTGCCATCGCCCCGACCCTCGCGCAACTGGAGGCGAAGAAGATCCCGGTCGTCACCGTCGACACCCGCCCCGACAGCGGCAAGGTCTATATGGTCGTCCGCGCCGACAATCGTGCCTACGGCGAGAAGGCGTGCCAGTACCTGGGCACCAAGCTGGCAGGCAAGGGCAAGGTCGTCATGCTTCAAGGCGACCTTGCCTCCATCAACGGCCGTGACCGCACCGAGGCGTTCAACGACTGCATGAAGAAGAACTTCCCGAACATCACGGTGTTCGGAGAGGCCACCAACTGGGACGGCGCCGTCGCCGCGCAGAAGCTGCAGACAGACCTGACCGCCCACCCGGACATCAAGGGCGTCTACATGCAGTCCAGCTTCGCCCTGTCCGGCACGCTCCAGGTGCTCAAGCAGAAGGGCCTGTTGGTCGGTCCCGAGGACGAGAAGCACGTGTTCGTCGTCTCGAACGACGGCATCCCCGAAGAACTCAAGTCCATCGCCGAGGGCAAGATCGACGCCACCGTCTCCCAGCCGGCCGACCTCTACGCCAAGTACGCCCTGTACTACCTGAAGGCCGCAATGGACGGGAAGACGTTCAAGCCGGGCAAGACCGACCACGACAGCACCATCGTCCAGGTCCGTGACGGCCTGCTGGAGGACCAGCTCGCAGCCCCGCTCGTCACCGCCGACGGCGGCACCTACGGCGGTGTCACCAGCCTCAAGAGCACCGACACGTCCCTGTGGGGCAACAACCTCGGCTGAGCCTCAGGGCTCGTCAGGGGTCTCGTCAGGAAGACAGAACGGCTTACGAACACAAGGCGGTTGAGATGAGCGACGGGGAGCGAGCAGTCACCCCCGCGCCCGCCCCGGCGCACGACGGGAGAGCCTCGGCGGGCCCTCCCGTCGTCGAGGCGACGGGCATTGTCAAACGATTCGGTCCGACGGTGGCTCTGAACGGCGCCCGGATCACCATCATGCCCCACGAGACCCACGCGCTGGTCGGCCGCAACGGGGCCGGCAAATCGACCCTGGTGTCCGTCCTCACCGGACTTCAAGCCCCGGACGAGGGAACAGTCACCTTCGGCGGCAGCCCGGCGCCCCGGCTCGCGGACCGCGACGCCTGGCGGCAGCGGGTGGCCTGTGTCTACCAGAAGTCGACGATCATTCCCACGCTGACCGTCGCCGAGAACCTCTTCCTGAACCGGCATGAGCACGGCCGGAGCGGGCTGATCAGCTGGCAGGGTGTGCGCAGGCGAGCGCAGGAACTGCTGTCGGCCTGGTCGGTGGACGTCGATCCGCAAGCTCCGGCCGGCGATCTCAGCGTGGAACAGCGGCAGTTCGTCGAGATCGCCCGTGCGCTGTCCTTCGGAGCCCGGTTCATCATCCTCGACGAACCGACCGCGCAACTCGACGGCGCGGCGATCAACCGGCTCTTCGAGAGGATACGCGATCTGCAGCGCCAGGGCGTGACCTTCCTGTTCATCAGCCACCACCTCCAGGAGATCTACGAGATCTGCGACATGGTGACGGTGTTCCGGGACGCCCAGCACATCCTGACCGCGCCGGTCGCCGAACTTCCCCGCACCGAGCTCATCGCCGCCATGACCGGCGAGGCGGCGGCCGACAGGCGCGAGGAACGGGCGAGCGTCCTGGCCGTCGGCGCGACGTCGGCGCTGAGCGTCCGGGGCCTCAGCGGCGAGGCATACGAGAATGTCACCTTCAAGGTGGGCGCCGGCGAGATCGTCGGCCTGGCAGGTGCCGCCGGCAGCGGTCGCATCGAGGTCGCCGAGACTGTCGTGGGGCTGCGGGCCGCCGCCGGCGGCGAGGTCGAGATCGCAGGGCGGCAGCCCCAGCCGGGCAGCGTGCCCGCCGCGCTCGCCGCCGGCGCCGGGTTCGTCCCGCAGGACCGGCACCACCAGGGTTTCGTACCCGACATGTCGATCGCGGACAACGCCACGCTGTCGGTGCCCAAGCGGCTCGGCCGGGGCGGGTTCCTGAGCCGCGACCGCCGGGACCGGCTCGCCGAGGGCATGATCGAGAAACTGGCGATCAAGACCTCGGGCCCCGACCTGTCGGTCTCCGCGCTGTCCGGGGGCAACCAGCAGAAGGTCGTCATGGCCCGCGCCCTCGCCGACGACCCCCGGCTGCTGGTGCTGATCAACCCGACCGCAGGCGTGGACGTGCGCTCCAAGGAGTTCCTCCTCGGCAAGGTTGAGGAGACCGCGGAAGGCGGCACTGGAGTGCTCATCGCCTCCGACGAACTCGACGACCTGCGCATGTGCGACCGGGTCCTGGTGATGTTCCAGGGCCGAGTGACCTCAGAGATCGCCCGCGGCTGGCACGACCACGACCTAGTGGCCGCGATGGAAGGAGTGGACCTCAATGCCTGAAACCGCCCTCGCGGATACGCCCGCCCCCAAGCCCACGAAGCCCGAGGTCGGGCGGAAAGGGCTGTTCGGCGGCCGGATACCCGTGGCCCGGCTGCGCGATCTCGCCCTGGTCCCCGCGATCGTCGCGATCGCGATCGTCGGCCAGATCGTCAACCCGGTCTTCCTCCAGGGCGACAACCTGATCAATGTCCTGCAGACCATGTCCGAGATCGCCCTGCTGGTCCTCGCCCAGACGATGATCCTGATCGTCAAGAAGATGGACCTGTCTCTGGAGTCCACCATGGGTCTCGCGCCCGGCGTCGCCGCCCTGCTGGTGGTGCCGAGCGGCGTCGGACCCGGCCTCGGGCTCCTCCCCGGCGCCTGGTCGATTCCCATCACGCTGGCCGTGGGTGCGCTCATCGGCGTGGTCAACGCCCTGCTGATCATCCGCTTCGGTCTCAATGGCTTCATCGTCACCCTCGGCATGCTGATCGTCCTGCGTGGTGTCCTCACCGGAATCTCCGGCGGCCAGACCTTCTTCCAACTGCCGGAGTCGATGCTCTACCTGGGCACCGCTCAGTGGTTCGGGATACCCGCCTCCATCTGGATCTGCCTGGTGCTGTTCGCCGTCGCGATCGTCGTCCTGGGCTGGACCAGCTTCGGCCGCTCGCTGTACGCCATCGGTGGCAACGTCGACGCGGCGAAGGCGGCCGGTATCCGCACCGACCGGGTGCTGTGGATCGTCATCGTCACCGGCAGCCTGCTGGCCGCACTCGCCGGGCTGATGCTTTCCGGGCGCCTCGCCTCCGTCGCCTCCGCGCAGGGCAACGGTTACATCTTCACCGTGTTCGCCGCCGCCGTCATCGGCGGGATCAGCCTCAACGGCGGCAAGGGCACCATGTTCGGCGCCTTCAGCGGCATCCTGCTGCTCTTCATGATCCAGAATGTGCTCACCCTCGCGGGTGTCCCCGCCCAGTGGATCGGCGCCCTCAACGGCCTGATCATCCTGGTCGCCCTGACCATCTCCCGTATCACGGGCGGCAAGGTCCAGGAGTGAACCGGGCGGCCCCACGCCGCCGTGCGCCGCCCCATCGTTGTTCCGTCGCAGGAGGTCGTGTCGCCGCCTGCCGCCACAGGAGTTGCTGCCATGTCCTCCACTGTGTCCGCATCCGCCCGCATCACCGCGCTCGACGTCATGGACGTCCGGTTCCCGACGTCCGAGCATCTGGACGGATCGGACGCGATGAACCCCGAACCTGACTACTCGGCCGCCTACGTCATCCTGCGCACCGACGCCGGTGACGGACTGGAGGGCCACGCCCTCGCCTTCACCACGGGCCGTGGCAACGATGTCCAGGCCGCCGCCATCGCGGCCCTGGCCCCGTACGTGGTCGGACTGTCCGTCGACGAGGTCTGCGCCGACCTCGGCGAGTTCTCCCGCTCCCTCGTCCATGACCCCCAACTGCGCTGGCTGGGCCCGGAGAAGGGCGCCATCCACATGGCCACCGGCGCCGTCGTCAACGCCGCCTGGGACCTCGCGGCCAAGCGGGCCGGCAAGCCCGTCTGGCGCTTTCTCAGCGAGATGTCGCCAGAGGATCTGGTCGCCCATATCGACTTCCGCTGGCTGAGCGATGCCCTCACTCCAGAGGAGGCGCTTCAGATCCTGCGCCGCGCCGAACCGGGCCGCCAGGAGCGCATCGCCCACCTGCTGGAGCGCGGCTATCCCGCCTACACCACCACCCCCGGCTGGCTCGGCTACTCCGACGAGAAGCTGGCCCGCCTCGCCCGCGAGGCCGTCGCCGACGGCTTCACCCAGATCAAGCTGAAGGTCGGCGCGGACCTCGAGGACGACATACGGCGTATGCGCACTGCTCGTCAGACGGTGGGCGAGGGCATCCGCATCGCGGTCGATGCCAACCAGAGATGGGACGTGCAGCCCGCCATCGACTGGATGCGCGCCCTGGCCCCCTATCAGCCCTACTGGATCGAGGAGCCCACCTCCCCGGACGACATTCTCGGGCATGCCGCGGTTCGCGAGGCGGTCAGCCCCATCAAGGTCGCCACCGGCGAGCACATCGCCAACCGGGTTGTCTTCAAGCAGCTCCTCCAGGCGGGCGCGGTGGACATCGTGCAAATCGACTCGGCACGGGTCGGCGGCGTCAACGAGAACCTCGCGATCCTGCTGCTCGCTGCCAAGTTCGGGGTGCCGGTCTGCCCACACGCAGGCGGTGTGGGCCTGTGCGAGATGGTGCAACACCTGTCGATGTTCGACTACGTCGCCGTCTCCGGCACGGTCGAAGACCGGGTCATCGAGTACGTCGACCATCTTCACGAGCACTTCGTGGACCCGGTCCGCATTGCGGACGGCCACTACCTCGCCCCGGCCTTGCCCGGACTCAGCGCGCAGATGCACCCGGAGTCTCTCAAGGAGTACGCCTACCCCGACGGCCCGGTCTGGACCGCCCGTGTCTGACGCCCTGCGTCTGGTCGACGCCCACCATCACGTATGGAACCTCGACCACCGCCGCCAGCCCTGGCTGGACGAGGCGGGCCACGAGCCGATCCGCCGCACCTTCGGCCTCGAAGACCTGCGATCGACCGCGACCCGGCCCATCGCCGGCCGGCGGCTGACGAGCACGGTGGTCGTCCAGTGCGTCACCTCCGTGGTAGAGACACGCGAGCTGCTGGCTCTGGCCGACGAGCACCCTCTGATCGGCGCGGTCGTCGGCTGGGCGGACCTGACCTCCCCGGCGATCGGTGACGTGCTCGACGAGCTGCGGGCCGGGCCCGGAGGGGCGTATCTGCGAGCCGTGCGGCACATCGTCCAAAGCGAGTCCGACCCGGAATGGCTGCAACGCCCCGCCGTGGAGCGGGGGTTACGGGCGGTGCAGGAGCGCGGACTGGGCTACGACGTGCTCATCCGCAGCCACCAGTTCTCCCAGGCGATCCGCCTGGCCGAACGCTTCCCGGATCTGCCGCTGGTCCTGGATCACGCGGGCAAGCCCCCCATCGTCCAGCATGATCTGGCCGGCTGGGAACAGAACGTGAGGTTGCTTGCCGGGCACCCGCAGGTGCGGTGCAAGGTGTCCGGACTGGTCACGGAAGCCGACCACGAGAAGTGGACGATCGACGACATCCGCCCGGTGTGGGACGTCCTGCTCTCCTCCTTCGGCCCCCAGCGGCTGATGTTCGGCTCCGACTGGCCGGTATGCGTCCTGGCGGGGGGCTGGAACCGCTGGGCCGCCACTGTCGAGGTGCTCCTGAGCGGCTGCTCCGCCATCGAGACCGACGCCGTGCTGGCCGACACTGCGACCACCTTCTACGGCCTGACATCCGCCGCCGACGGGAGAACCGCCCCATGCTCCTGACTGAACTACTGCACCCTGGAATCCTCGAAGCCCTGGCCGGAGCCGGCCACGGCGCCCGGGTTCTGCTCGCCGACGGCCACTACCCCGCCAGCACCGCCACCGGCGATCGTGCCAGGACGGTCCACCTCAACCTGGCCCCCGGCCTGCTGGACGTCACCACCGTGCTCGACGTCCTCCTGCGAGCCCTGCCCGTCGAGTCGGCTCAGGTGATGGTGCCCTCCGAGGACGCACCGGAGCCGCCGGCCATCACCGAGTACCGCACGAAGCTGGCGCCCGTCCCGGTCGAGAAACTCAGCCGCTTCGAGTTCTACGACGCCGCCCGCTCACCCGACCTGGCGCTGACGATCGTCACCGCCGACATCCGTACCTACGCGAACTTGCTGCTGACCATCGGCGTTCGCCACTGAAAGGACCGTGAGAACACGATGACACTCGCCGTCCGTTACACGGCTGCCCGAACCCTGGACACGGCACCCGTCGAACCCACCTCCCCCGGCCCGGGTGAGGTCGAACTGGCCCCCACTTACGTCGGTATCTGCGGCACCGATCTGCACATCTTCCACGGTGACATGGACGCCCGGGTCAGCACACCCGCTGTCCTGGGGCACGAGATGTCCGGCCGCGTCCTCCGTGTCGGGCCGGACGTCGAAGGCTGGCGGCCCGGCGACGCGGTCACCGTGATGCCGCTGCGCTGGGACGACAGTTGCCCCGCCTGCCGCGCAGGCAACCGGCACATCTGCCAACACCTGGATTTCATCGGCATCGACTCGCCGGGCGCGATGCAGCAGCGCTGGATCGTGCCCGCCGCAACCCTCGTAGGGCTGCCCGACTCGCTCCCCCTGGACCGCGCCGCGCTCGTCGAACCCACTGCGGTGGCGGTACACGACGTCGACCGGGCCCGAGTGCGGGACGGTGAGCGGGTGGTCGTAGTGGGCGGCGGACCCATCGGCATCCTGATTGCGCTGGTCGCGCGCGCCACCGGTGCCGAAGTCCGCGTGGTGGAGCTGAGCGGCCACCGGCGGACCCTGGCGCAGAAGCTGGGGCTGACCACCTGGAACCCGGCTGCCGAGGACGTGCCCGAACTGGTCCGGCAGTGGACCGGCGACGCAGGCGCGGATGTCGCATTCGAGGTCTCCGGCGCGGCAGGCGGTGTGGACACTGCGGTCCAAGTACTGGGCGTACGCGGCCGGCTGTGCCTCGTGGCCATCCACCCCCGGCCTCGAGAGGTCGACCTGCATCGGTTCTTCTGGCGCGAACTGACCCTCATCGGCGCACGGCTGTACGCCCGTTCAGACTTCGAGAAGGCGGTCACGCTGATTGCCGACGGCACCGTCCCCGCCGAGCTGCTGATCAGCAAGGTGGTACCACTCACCCAGGCGCCGGCCGCGTTCGAAGCGCTCGAGGCGGGTGGCGACGTCATGAAGATCCTCGTGGACTGCACCGACGACGCACAGGGAGCAGCCGTATGACTGCCTTCGACCTCACGGGACGACTTGCCGTTGTCACCGGCGCCCGGCGAGGCATCGGCCGGGCCATGGCCCGGGCGCTCGCAGAGGCCGGCGCCGACGTCATCGGCGTCAGCGCCAACCTGGAGGAGTCCGGCAGCGCCGTCGAGAAGGACGTCGTTGCCGCAGGCCGTACCTTCGAGGCGATCCGCACCGACTTCGCCGACACCGAGGCCGTCCGGGCCCTGGCCACCGACCTCGCTGGACGTGAGCGACCGGTGGACATCCTGGTCAACAACGCGGGCACCATCCGCCGCGCCCCGGCGTCCGAACACGCCGACGCCGACTGGGAGCTGGTCCTCCAGGTCAACCTCAGCGCCCAGTTCACGCTGACCAGGGCGGTGGGCGCGGCGATGGTGTCCCGAGGTTACGGGAAGATCCTTTTCACGGCGTCGCTGCTCAGCTTCCAGGGCGGCATCAATGTGCCCGGCTACACCGCAGCCAAGCACGGTGTCGCCGGCCTGACCAAGGCGCTGGCCAACGAGTGGGCCTCGCACGGCGTCAACGTCAACGCCATCGCGCCCGGCTACATCGCTACCGACAACACTCAGGCTCTCCAGGACGATCCGGCGCGCAGCCGGGCGATCCTGGACCGCATCCCGGCCGGGCGGTGGGGCACCGCCGACGATCTCGCGGGCGCCACCGTGTTCCTGGCCTCCGACGCCGCCGCGTATGTGCACGGCACCGTCCTCCCCGTCGACGGCGGATGGCTGGGCCGATGACCGTCGGCGACGGCATCGTGCTCTACCTCGCGCAGGTGAAGCGGGCCGTGGCAGCCGGCGCCCGCTTCGTGGTCTCGCCCGGATCCGACAAGGAAGTCGTCGCCACATGCCGGCACTGAATGTGCCCGTCGTGCCCGGCATCGCCACCGCCACCGAACCGATGCGGGCACTGCAGGCCGGGATCGATGCCGCCGGCCTGGCCGGCTACCTCGTGTTTTCCCGGCACCGGCGTCGTCGCGCTGGGCGAGGGGCGGATCCGCACTGCCCGCTCCTTCCAGATCTGGAAGGGCGGCGGCGAGTACAACGTCGTCCGGAGCCTGCGTGCTGCCCGGCGGCGGTCGAGGCGCTCATGGCGGGCGTCCCGGCCGCGGTCAGACGCTGATGCGCCAGCCGGCGGCCGCCCGACTCGCACTCCCAAGGAGCACACCTTGCGACACCGGAAGATCACGAACACCTCTGTCGAACTCAGCGAACTCGGCTTCGGGGCCTCCGTCATAGGCAACCTCTACCGCGTCACACCGGCCCTCGACGCGACAGCCGCGGTCGAAGCGGCCTGGGACGCAGGCATCCGATACTTCGACACGGCACCCCACTACGGCCTGGGCCTGTCCGAGCACCGCCTGGGCGCCGCGTTGCGGGACCGTCCGCGGAACGAGTACGTCATATCCTCCAAAGTGGGCCGTCTGCTGGTGCCCAACGAGCGGCCGCGCGGGGTCGACGACGAGGGTTTCGTCGTCCGGGACGACCTGCGCAGGCAGTGGGACTTCAGCCGGGACGGGGTGGTGCGCTCCATCGAGGCGACACTGGAGCGCATGGGCCTGGACCGCCTGGACGTCGTCTACCTGCACGACCCCGACGACCACTGGAGACAGGCCGCCGAGGAGGCCATGCCCGTCCTGGCGGAACTACGCGGCCAAGGAGTGATCGGCGCCATCGGCGCCGGCATGAACCAGTCCGCCATGCTCGCCCGCTTCCTGCGCGACACCGCCGCCGACGTGGTGATGCTCGCCGGCCGCTACACGCTCCTCGACCAGTCGGCATTGGACGACGTCCTGCCCGCCGCTCAGGAACTGGACAAGAGCGTGGTGGCGGTCGGGGTGTTCAACTCGGGACTGCTCTCCCTCGACCGGCCCACCGAGGGCATGAAATACGACTACCGGGACGCGCCGCCTGCCCTGGTCGCCCGTGCCCGGGCGATCGCCGAGGTCTGCGCGGCGCACGGAACGACTCTCCCGGCAGCGGCGATTGCCTTTCCGTACACCCATCCCCGTATCATCAACGTCACCCTGGGCATGCGGAATGCTGAGCAGGTCGCACGGAACGCGGAACTCCACCGTCGGCACATCCCCGAAGGTCTTTGGGAGGACCTTCGTGCCCAAGGATTGATCAGATCGGACGTGCCCGCCGAGAAGGGGCACCAGAGGAGTTCGCATTGTCTTTGACAGACAAGGCCATTGAGCAGATCCGTGAGCTGATCCGCACCGGAGCCCTGCCGCCGGGTTCGAAGCTTCCACCGGAACCGGATCTGGCTGCTCAACTGGGCCTGTCCCGCAACCTCGCACGGGAAGCGGTCAAGGCACTGGCCGTCGCGCGAGTCCTGGAGATCCGGCGGGGGGACGGCACGTACGTGACCAGCCTGCAGCCGAGTCTGCTCTTCGAGGGTCTTGGCGGGGCTGTGGAGCTGCTGCAGGGCGACTCGGCTGCCCTGCGGGATCTGATGGAGGTACGTCGACTCCTCGAACCGGTCGCCACAGCGCTCGCCGCAATCCGGATCTCCGACGAACAACTCGCCGAGGTGAAACAGCACCTGGACGCCATGCGTGAGGCCCGCGACGACGTCGAACGGCTCAACGCCCACGACGCGGCCTTCCACCGTGCCGTCGTCTCAGCCACGGGCAACGACACGCTGCTCGCCCTCCTGGAGGCCATCTCCGGCCGTACGTTGCGCGTTCGCATCTGGCGCGGCCTCGTTGACGCCGAGGCTGCGGGCCGCACCCTCGCCGAGCACGAGGCGATCTTCACGGCCCTGTCCACCCGTGACGCCGCTCTCAGCCAGGCCGCCGCACTGCTGCACGTCAACAGCACCGAACGAGGATTGAGGGAATACCTGCGCACCACCGAATCCCTCCCCCGCGAAGCGCCGACGGCGCACAGCACCGGAACCTGACCGACGCGGCCATGAACCACGACGAGCGGCGCCGCAGACAGCAGCAGTAGCAGCCGGGGCCTTGCACCGCGCAGTCGGTCATGTGGCCCGCAGCCTGACCTACGGGTCGGGGGCTTTCCAACATCACTTATGGAGAAAATCGCGGCCTCGGGCCGCCGGCTGTGCGCGCATACGAAAAAGGGGAGCCGCGAATCCGGCGGCTTCCCTTTTCCTTTCTCAGTTGGGCAGCTCAAGGACCCTGGCGTGCAGGATCGATCTTTGGTGCAGGGCCGCGCGCAACGCGCGGTGCAGGCCGTCCTCCAGATAGAGCTCGCCCTGCCACTGCACCACGTGCGGGAAAAGGTCGCCGTAGAAGGTGGAGTCGGCGGCGAGCAGCGAGTGCAGGTCCAGTACGGCCTTCGTGGTGATCAACGAGTCGAGCCGGACCTGCCGTGGAGGGATCTGCGCCCACTCCCGATTCGAGAGACCGTGGTCGGGATAAGGGCGTCCGTCGCCGACAAGCTTGAAGATCACCCCCCCGATTTTAGGAGAGAATCCGATTCCTTGCGTTGTCGGGGAGCGTCAGCGCAGGTCGCCCGGTTCGCAGTCGCTCGCCGCGCCGTTTTCGTAGCCGCGCTGGAAGGCGTTGACGCGTTGCTCGGAGCTGCCGTGCGTGAACGATTCAGGATCGATTCTGCCTTGGGTGCGTTGCTGAATTCTGTCGTCGCCGACCGCCGCGGCGGCGTCCAGGGCTTCGGAGATGTCCGCCCGGGTGAAGGGCTTCTCGTAGAAGCCGGTCTTGACCGCGTTGTGCGCCCAGACGCCCGCGTAGCAGTCCGCCTGGACTTCGGTGGAGACGGAGGAGCCGCCCGTGTCGAGCGCGCCGAGCAGGTTCTGCACGTGGTGGCCGTATTCGTGGGCGATCACGTACGCCTGCGCGAACGGGCCGCCCTTGGCGCCGAACTGGGTGTGGAGCTGGTCGAAGAAGCTCAGGTCGAGGTAGACACGCTGGTCGCCCGGGCAGTAGAAGGGGCCGACCGCCGAGCTGGCCGTGCCGCAGCCCGTACGTAAACGACCGGAGTAGAGGATGGTCTTGGCCGGTCGATATCCCGAAATTTCCTGCTTCCAGTAGTCCTGGATGCTGTTGACCACGCCCACCACCCGGCACTGCTCCGACTGGTCGGCGTCCTTGCCCGTCCGGCACTGCTGGGACAGGTTGGACGGGGAGCGCTGCGGGGCGGGCTCGTCGCCGCCGCCCACGTTGTTCAGCACGAAGACCAGCACGAGCACGATCAGGCTGACGATGCCGCCGCCGCCGAGGATCATGCCGCCGGGGAAGCCGCCACCGCCGCCGCCGCCCGAATTACCGCCGCCGGCATCCTCCACCTGCGAGGAGTCGAGTTCGACGTCGTCTCTGAAGTCCATACTGACGTCCCTTCTGGGGGTGCCCGCGTGACAGCTTCCCCACAGGGCCGTATCAAATACCTCCGGAGAAGGTGTCGCACCGCTTGGGGTCGCCGTTGGCGTACCCGACGGTGAACCATCTCTCCCGCTGCCGCGACGTCCCGTGGGTGAAGGCGTCGGGGGTCACCCGGCCCTGCGTGCGCCGCTGGATGCTGTCGTCCCCGACCGCCGCGGCCGCGCTGAGCGCCTGGTCGATGTCCGTCTGGGAGAACGGCTCGCGGTAGAAGCCGGTCTTGACCGCGTTGTGCGCCCAGACGCCCGCGTAGCAGTCGGCCTGCAGCTCCAGCCGTACCGACGGGCTGCCGGCGCCCGGCCGGCTGTCGGGGCCGACCCTGGTCATGGTGCCGAGCAGGTCCTGCACGTGGTGGCCGTACTCGTGGGCGACCACGTACGCCTGCGCGAACGGGCCGCCCTCGGCGCCGAAGTCGCGCTGGAGCGTGTTGAAGAACGACAGGTCGAGGTAGACCTTGCGATCGACGGGGCAGTAGAAGGGGCCCACGGCGGCGTCGGCCGCGCCGCAGCCGGTGCTGGCCGCGTCGGAGAACAGCACGGTCCTGGCGGGCTTGTACGTGCGCCCGCGCTCCTGGAACGCCTGCCGCCAGTACGACTGGATGCTGTTGACCGTGCCGACGATGCGGCAGTCCTCGGACTGCTCGGCATCGGCGCCGGTCTGGCACCGCGCCGCCAGGTTGCCGCTCGCGGCGGGCGTGGCCGGGGCGCCCGGCTGCCGCCCGCCTCCCTGCGGCCCGCCTTCCTGGCCGCTGAACGGCGCGGGGATGATCCCGAACAGGAACAGCCCGGCCGCCGCCAGGACGAGCAGCAGACAGCCCCCGCAGCCGCCGCGCCCGCCGAGGGGCAGCATGCACCCGCCCGGCATCCCGCCCCAGCCCGGCTGCGGACCCGAGGCCCGTACGTCCTCGACCTGCGACGGATCGAGTTGCGCGTCGTCGTCGAACTGCATGCCTCCCTACTCCCCAGCAACGGATCGAATACGCAGCGCGACAAATAGGGATGCAGGCGATCGATTATGTCCGCTAATCTGCCGATATGACGGGTGGCTTGATCGGAATTGCGTTGGTGTCGCTGGGCATGGTTCTCACGCCCGGGCCGAACATGGTCTATCTGGTCTCACGATCGATCACCCAAGGCCGCCGGGCCGGCCTGATCTCCCTCACCGGCGTCTTCCTCGGCTTCACGCTCTACCTGACCGCGACGTGCCTGGGGCTGACGGCCGTGTTCGCGTACGTGCCGGAGGCCTACACGGCACTCAAGCTCGCCGGCGCCGCGTACCTGCTCTGGCTGGCCTGGAACGCCGTCAAGCCGGGCGGGACCTCGGCCTTCCAGCCGCGCACGCTCACGCCCGAACCCCCGCGCAAGCTGTTCGGCATGGGCCTGCTGACCTGCCTGCTCAACCCCAAGATCGCCATCCTGTACCTGTCGCTGCTCCCGCAGTTCATCGACCCTTCGATGGGCCACGTACTGCTGCAGAGCCTGGCGCTAGGCTCCGTCCAGATCGTCGTCGCCACCACGGTCAACGGCCTGATCGCCATCTCGGCCGGCGCCCTGGCCGCCTTCCTGGGCAGCCGCCCCCTCTGGCTCCGCGTCCAGCGCTACGTCACCGGCACGGTCCTCGGCGCCTTCGCCGTCCACATGGCCACCGACCGCTCAAAGGCCCTGGTCGCCGCCTAACGGCGGGGCGTTCCCCTGACCGTAGCCCGGGCGGTACCTGGCGTAGTACGGCGCAGCCCCGCCGAACAGACCCTCCACGGACGGAACCATAGATTTGCCCCTTCGGGCACAGCCACCTCTGGGCGCCGCGCTCGACCGCCGTCCCTGCGAACGTTGAGCCACCAGAGCCGGATCCGGGGCCGGTCCGCCGAGGGAGCCGCGCGGGTTATAAGACCTTTGCCTACAGTGCGTATGAGATCAACTACTCCTCGCGCATGCTGGGTGGGTCATCTCCTATGGAAGGGATCCGCCATGCGTTCCATCCCGGCCCTGCTGGCCGTGGCCGCCACGACCCTCGCGCTCACCGCCACCCCGGCCTCCGCCGCCGAGGGAGCCGTGATCATCCTCACCGCCGGTGAGACCCCGTGGGGGATCGGGGACCCACGACCCGGCGACTGCCACGACCTCGGCCCGGAGTTCCACGCCTTGGTCAACGAAACCGATGGCCCGATCGTGGTCTTCGGCGACCGTGCCTGTGAGGGGGAGGGCACGCTCGTACACGCCTACGACCGGACCCAGTTCGGCCTGCACTACTCCTTCCAGGCGCTGACCTGACCGACGCTGTCCTGGCCGCGCCCGCCCTGTGCCTTGTCCGGGGCGGTGCGCGGCCGGCTTGACATGAAGCCCCCACACGGTGCGGCATGTCCGCCCCTGCCTGCGTTCGTCACCGCATGCGCACAGCCCCTCGACATTGCCTATGTCGAGAAACCATGGTTACAGTAACTGTGGTTTCAAACAGAGGGGCTGGTGCCATGGTGGTGAGCGCTGCTGGGCAGTGGGTGCTGCTGGCGTACCGGATTCCGCGCCAGCCCTCGACGCTGCGCATCACGATCTGGCGCAAGCTTGACCGGCTCGGCGTGGCCCGGCTGGGTGACGGGCTGGTCGCGCTGCCCGCCGACCCCCGTACCCGAGAGCAGTTGGAATGGATCGCCGAGGAGATCGGTGAGGTCGGCGGCAGCTCGAACCTGTGGCTGGCCACCGCCGCCAGTCTGGCGCAAGAGAGAGCCATCGCGGCGGAGATGCAGCAGGCGCGGGCAGCGGAGTACCGAGCGGTGGCCGAGCAGGCCGAGGCCGCCGCCACGGCGCGCCCCGGTGAGCGCAGCCGGGCGGTCAAGCGGTTGCAGGCCGAACTGCGCAGGATCGGCCGCCGCGACTACTTCCCGCCCCCCGAACGCGAGGCGGCACAGCGGGCGGTGCGCGATCTGGCCGAGGCGATCGTGCCAGGAGAAGCCGGATGAAGTGGGCCACCCGAGCCGGCGTGCACATCGACCGGGCCGCGTGCGCGTGGCTGATCCGCCGCCATGTCGACGCCGATGCCGAGTTCGTGTTCGTCAGCGATCCCAGCGAGGTCCCGGTCGACGCCACGGCCTTCGACATGCGGGGCGTGCGGCTGTCGCACCACGGCGGCGACTGCAGCTTCGAGACCGTCCTGCGCCATTACGACCTGGCCGATCCGGTGCTGTGGAAGCTCGCCGAGCTCGTGCATGAGGCCGACATCGACGACGAGCGCTTCGACGCGCCCGAAGCTCCGGGGCTGGACGTGATTCTGCGTGGCTTGTCCATGACCTGCGACGACGAGCGGGTGCTGGAGCTGACCGGCCCGTTGTTCGACGGCCTGTACGAGTACTACCGGCGAGCCATGCTGCTCGGCCGCCCACCCGCCTGAGCCCCGGGAGCACCCGATGACTCACACCGAGCGCGACCCCAGGCCCTCCGGCCAGGACTCCACGTCCGGCGACGTGATCCCCTTCCGCCAGGCCGTACGGGCCTGGTTCGGAATCAGCCTCCAGACCTTCGGTGGCCCGGCCGGGCAGATCGCCGTCATGCAACGCACCCTGGTGGAGGAGAAACGCTGGATCGGCCAGCAGCGCTTCAACCACGCGCTCAACTACTGCATGCTGCTGCCCGGCCCCGAGGCTCAGCAACTGGCCATCTATGTCGGATGGCTGCTGAACGGCACCCGCGGCGGGCTCGTGGCCGGCACCCTGTTCGTCCTGCCCGGCATGCTCGCGTTGCTGGTCCTTTCGGCCGTGTACGTCCTGTGGCAGGACACCACGGCGGTGACCGCTGTGTTCGTCGGGATCGCCCCCGCGGTGCTGGCCATCGTCGCCCAAGCCGTCATCCGGGTCGCCAAGCGTTCGCTCACCCACCCGGTCTTCGTCGTGGTCGCGATCGCCGCCTTCTCCGCGCTCGCCCTGTTCGGCGTGCCGTTCCCGGTCGTCGTCGCCGTCGCCGCACTTGTGGGACGGGCCGTGCACAAACTGGCCCCTCACGTACTCAAAGCCAGCAACGGGCACGGCGGGGACGGCGGGCCGGCACCGTTGATCCCGGACGACGCGCTGCACCACGCCCGGGCGAGCCGGCGTTCAGCCGGCAAGATCCTCGCCGTCGGGCTGGTCGCCTGGTGGCTGCCGGTGGCCGCGGTCGCCGTGTTCCTGGGCGCCGGCAGCGTCTTCACCACCCAGGGGCTGTTCTTCTCCGGCACCGCCCTGGTCACCTTCGGTGGCGCGTACGCCGTGCTCGCCTTCGTGGCCCAGCGCGCCGTGGAGACCTACGCCTGGCTCGGCCCCGGGGAGATGGTCCGCGGCCTGGCCCTGGCCGAGTCCACCCCGGGCCCCCTCATCATGGTGGTCCAGTTCGTCGCCTTCCTCGGCGCCTATCGCGATCCCGGCCCCCTCACCCCATGGGCCGGCGCCCTGCTCGGCGCGCTGCTGACCACCTGGGTCACCTTCGTGCCGTGCTTCCTGTTCATCTTCCTCGGCGCGCCCTACGTCGAGAAGCTGCGCCACAACACCGCCATCACCGCAGCCCTGACCGGCATCACCGCCGCCGTCGTCGGTGTCATCGCCAATCTCGCGCTCTACTTCGCCCAGCACACCTTGTTCGGGCGCACCTTCACCTGGGCCTGGGGGCCGTTCACCATCCGACTCCCCGACCCAAGCACGCTCAGCCCGATCGCCCTGACCATTACCGGGGCCGCGCTCGTCATGACCTTCGTCCTGAAATGGCCGATGCTGCGCATCCTCGGGATATGCGCCCTGCTTGGCATGGGAACCGCCCTGCTGCCGTGAACCAGGCCTGATACGGCCGTCTGCGCGGCGCTCGCCACGGTGTGGCTCATTCCCGGCGTGCCCCTGACAGATGGCATCCGGCAGGCGGAAAAAGATTCTGGAAAGGCCGGCTGAGCCCGGACATAGCGAAGGGGCCGACTTGGATGGGGTCGGCCCCTTCGCGTTTACTGCCTCAACCAGGCGCGGAGGATAGGGGATTTGAACCCCTGATAGGTTGCCCTATACACGCTTTCCAAGCGTGCGCCCTCGGCCACTAGGCGAATCCTCCGCCGACGAGCTTACCGGACTTCCGGGCGTGCGCAGACCATCTTTTGCGGTGTGGAGCAAGCACTGCGGCATCCGGCTAGACTGTCCAGGGACCCCTCGCGCGGCGTCATCCTGTGAACCTCCCCAGGGCCGGAAGGCAGCAAGGATAAGCGGGCTCTGGCGGGTGTGCGAGGGGTCTCTTCGTTGAGAGCCCCCTCGCAGGCGGGATGGTCGCATGAGCCTTGCGCTTTACCGCAAGTATCGGCCCGGGACGTTCGCCGAGGTCAAGGGTCAGGAGCACGTCACAGACCCGCTGCGGCAGGCGTTGCGTACGAAGCGGATCAACCACGCCTACCTGTTCAGTGGCCCCCGTGGGTGTGGCAAGACCTCCAGCGCGCGCATCCTGGCGCGCTCCCTCAACTGCGAGCAGGGCCCCACGCCTGACCCGTGCGGCGTCTGCGAGTCGTGTGTCGCGCTCGCCCCGACCGGTCCCGGCCACCTCGACGTCATCGAGATCGACGCCGCCTCGCACGGTGGCGTGGACGACGCGCGCGACCTGAGGGAGCGGGCGTTCTTCGCCCCCGTCTCCGCGCGCTACAAGATCTACATCATCGACGAGGCGCACATGGTGACCCGGGAGGGTTTCAACGCGCTGCTCAAGCTCGTCGAGGAGCCCCCGCCGCACCTGAAGTTCATCTTCGCGACGACCGAGCCGGAAAAGGTCATCGGCACGATCAAGTCGCGTACCCACCACTACCCGTTCAGGCTGATGCCGCCCGCGACGCTGCGCGGGCTGCTGGAGGAGATCCTCACCTCCGAGAGCGTGCCCTTCGAGCCCGCCGCGCTGCCCCTCGTCGTACGGGCGGGCGCGGGCTCTGCGCGTGACTCGCTGTCGATCCTCGATCAGCTCCTCGCCGGGGCCGAGGAGGACGGCATCACCTATGCCAAGGCCGTCTCCCTGCTCGGCTACACCGACGGCGACCTGCTCGACGAGGTCGTCAACGCGTTCGCGGCGCGTGACGGCGGGCAGGTGTTCCACGCGGTCAACCGGGTCATCGAGGGCGGCCACGACCCCCGCCGCTTCGCCTCCGACCTGCTCGAACGCTTCCGTGACCTGGTCATCCTGGCGAACGTCCCCGAGGCGGCGTCCAGCGGGCTGCTCGACCGGCCCGCCGACGAGCTGGAGCGCCTGGTTCAGCAGGCCGCCTCGATGGGTCCGGCGGAGCTCACCCGCGCGGCCGAGGTCTTCAACGCGGGTCTCACCGAGATGCGCGGGGCGACCTCGCCTCGGCTGCTGCTGGAGCTGATGTGTGCCCGCGTTCTGCTCCCGGGTGCCGCGCAGGGTGAGGGGGCGCTGCTCGCCCGCATCGAGCGCCTGGAGCGTGGGGGTGCCGTCGCGCAGATGGCCGCCCGGGCCGCGGCCCCGCCCGTCTCGGCGCCGGCTGTCCCGCCTGTTTCCGCGCCGTCCGTTTCCGGAGTAGCCGGTACGCCTTCCGTGCCCGGTTCCGTTGCCGCGGCCTCCGTGCCCGGTCCTGGTTCGGTGCCCGTTTCTCAGCCGGGTTCCGGTCAGGCCGGCGCGTCCGTGCCGGTCGCGGGCGCGGCGTCCCACGGCGGTTCCGACGCGGCGGGGGCTGACTGGCCTGAGCCGGCTCGTCCCGGCTCGCCTTCCGTAGCACCGGCGGCCCCAGCGACGCCCCAGGCGGGAAGCGGCGGCGCACAGCCCGGCGGTGGCGCGCCCACCGGGGGCGGGGCGGGTGCCATACAGGCGCAGTGGGCTGCCGTGCTGGCCTCGCTCAAGCAGCGCAGCATCGTCGTCTGGGCGAACGTGAGCACCAACGCCCAGGTCGTGGGCGTGGAAGGCAACCTCGTCACCCTGGGCTTCACCCAGGTGGGCGCGATGAAGAACTTCACGGGCGGTGGCAAGGACGCCGTCGTGGCCGGGGCGCTCGGCGACGTGCTCGGCGGCACGTGGCGCGTCGAGGCGGTCGTCGGCGGCTCCCCGGCCCCCGGCGGCGGCTCCGCGTCCCGGGGTGCTCCCCGCCCGCCGTCGCACGGCGGCCCGGCGGGAGGTCACGGCCCTGCGGGAGGGCACGGCGCGGCAGGCGGCCAGGGGACGGCGCTCGGCTCGACCGGTCCGCAGGCCGCAGCCGCCGGCTCGACCGGTCCCCATGCCGGTCCGTCCGGCACGGCCGGCGCCCACGGCGTCCCCGGTGCCCAGGCCGGGCCGGGTGCACAGGGAGCTCATGGCGGGCCGGGTGCGCACGTTTCCCAGGGGCGTACGGCCTCCCACAGCGGGTCCCACGACGACGGGGACGCCCAGGAGCCGGGCCCCGGCCACCCAGCGGCCGCGTCCGCCGGACGTCAGACCACGGACGAGTCCTGGCCCGACGCCCCCGACGACCTCAGCCCCGGCTCACCGCCCGCCCCCGACCCCACGAACACCGTCTCCGGCCCCGCGGCCGGCACCGGGCCCGGCCCCGCCGTCGGCCCCGGGCTGGCCGCCGCGAGGTCGGCGGCGCGGGCCGCGGCCCAGGCGGGTCCCCGCGTTCTGGCCGCCCGCAGCGGCGCGGCGGCCTGGCCGGAGGCCGTCCCCGGCCGCAACAAGGGCCCGGAGTCGGACGACGTCGACCCCCTGAACGACGCCGACGCCGACGTGGACGCGGTCTCCGGCATGGCCCTGCTGGAACGCGAGCTCGGCGCCCGGGTGATCGGCGAGATCGACCACACCTGAGATCAGCCCTGAGGGTCGGGGGCGCAGCGGGGAGCGTGCGGTCGCGGAGCTGGGGTCGGCGAGATCGACCACCTGAGCGTCAGGGGCGCAGCTGGGAGCGAGCGGGGTCGGCGAGATCGACCACCTGAGCGTCAGGGGCACAGGCGGGAGCGGGCCGCCGCGGAGCGGGGGTCGGTCCGGGGGAGAGCGGCCAGGCGCTCCAGGACCTCGTAGTCGTCCCGGCCGCTGGCGGTCTGCGCGTACGTCCACAGCTCGTCCGGCGACCCGTGCCGCAGCAGGCACACGCGTACCTGCGCCTCCAGCTCGTCCCGTTCGCGGCGGATCTCCGGCGACTCCGAGCGGAGCAGCAGCGGGCCCCGGTACGCGCCGGCCAGCGCGCGGGCGTCGTTGGCCGCCAGGTGGCGGCGGACCTCCAGGAAGTCGGCTTCCAGCGGGCACGTCAGCCGGTACGGCTTGGCCGCGATGGCCTTTCCGAGCTGGGCCCGCAGCCGGTGGATCTCCGCCCTGATGGTCACCGGATTGCCGTCGTCGCCGTAGAGGTGGAACGAGAGCTGCTCGGCCGTCAGCCCGTGCGGATGCAGCGCGAGCAGGGCCAGGATCTCGGCGTGCCGGAGCGAGAGCGGCCGGTCGAGCTCGCCGAACGTGGCCACGGGCTGCCCCTCGCCGAGGAAGGACAGGGCGAGCGTGGGAGGCGCCGCCGACGACGTGAGACGCAGGAGGAAGCCGTCGGAGAACGGCTCCAGCACGGCGGCGGAACCGTCCTGGAGTATCACCCGCTGCCCGGACAGGCGGATGCGCTCGCCCAGGGAGCCGGCCGGATCGCCCGAGAGCACGCGGCCGGTGGCCGACAGCAGGATTCCGGGTCGCCCACGCAGGGACTCGAAGCGGCGGCGCAGGCGCTCGTCGCGTTCGTGCATGTCCAGCGCGAGCTGCGTCTCGGTGAGCTTGGCCGTGGCGGCGACCAGCGCGACGGTCGCGGGGTGCAGGCTGCGCGAAGTGCCGCTGACGTCGACGCAGCCGACGATTTGGCCCGAGTCCGGGTCGGTGATCGGGGCGGCGCTGCACGACCAGACGTGCAGTACCCGCATGAGGTGCTCCTCCGAGTACACGTGCACGGGCCGGCCCGCTTCGAGCGCGGTGCCGATGCCGTTGGTGCCGACCGTGCCCTCGGCCCACTGGTGTCCGTCGGCCAGACCGATCTGGTCTGCCCGGCGCATGATCGCGTGGTTGCCCTCGCGCCACAGCACCCGTCCGTCGCCATCGGTGACGATCAGGACCTCCTCGGCCAGGCTGGACAGCGTCTGGGCGATGAGGGGCAGCAACGGCCGCAACGGGTGCGCCTGGCGAACGTCCTTGATGTGGGAAACGTCGTAGACCAGGGGCGCGCTCTTGCCCTCCGGGTCGATCCCGGCATCCAGTGACCGCTGCCAGGAGGCGGTGATCAGGCGGCGGGGCAGCTCCGGCGACACGCGGCCGGCCGCCGCCGCTTCGTGCGCTCCGCGTAGCAGGCGCGAGTACGCATCAAGGTGGGCGTAACTCATCGGTCACTCCAAGTAGTCAACAAAGAGCATCCGTCCTGCGGGCGGTTCCGCGCAACCCGTTCGGGGGGATTGCAGAGGGTGATTGAATGAACGCAACGTGTGTGCAACGTTCGAGTCGTTAACTTCCTGTGGCAACGCGTCGGCGTGGTGCGGCCGCTCCGCCGACGTGGTGGCCGGGTCTCGGACGCTGGAGGGGGGCCGAGATCCGGCCAAAAAACATCCCAGGTAGGGCCGCACCAGTACAGGACGACGCCCAAACCCCGTAGGCTCGTGGCAGTCAAGAACCGGAGCCACGAGGAGCGCACGACGGTGAACCCAGGGGATGTCAACCTGCAGCAGCTGCTGGAGCAGGCCCAGCTCATGCAGCAGCAGCTTGTGAGCGCCCAGCAGGAGCTCAACGACGCGCAGATCGAGGGCTCATCGGGCGGGGGCCTTGTCACGGCCGTGGTCAACGGCTCGGGTGAGCTGCTGGAGCTCAAGATCGACCCGAGCGTGATCGACTCCGGGGACGCGCAGGACACCGCGGACACGATCGCCGACCTGGTGATCGCCGCCGTCCGTGACGCCGTCCGCGCGGCGGCCGATCTGCAGCAGGAGAAGCTCGGCCCGCTGGCCCAGGGGCTGGGTGGCGGCGGCCTCGGACAGTTGCCAGGGTTCTAGGCATGTACGAGGGGGTCGTCCAGAACCTGATCGACGAGCTGGGCCTGCTGCCCGGCGTCGGTCCCAAGAGCGCGCAGCGGATCGCGTTCCACCTGCTGGCGGCCGATCCGGCCGACGTCAAGCGGCTGGCGCACGCGCTGCTGGAGGTCAAGGAGAAGGTCCGCTTCTGCCGGGTCTGCGGAAACGTGGCCGCGGAAGAGGAGTGTCGGATCTGTCGTGACCCGCGCCGCGACACCCACGTGATATGTGTGGTGGAGGAGTCGAAAGACGTCGTCGCGATCGAGAAGACGCGCGAGTTCCGCGGCACGTATCACGTGCTCGGCGGCGCGATCAGCCCGATCGACGGCATCGGCCCCGACGATCTGCGCATCCGCGAGCTCATGACGCGTCTGGCGGATGGCCGGGTCACCGAGCTCATCCTCGCCACCGATCCCAACCTCGAGGGCGAGGCGACGGCTACCTACCTCGCCCGTCTGGTCAAGCCGATGGGCATCAAAGTGACACGACTGGCCAGCGGTCTGCCTGTGGGCGGTGACCTCGAATACGCCGACGAGGTGACCTTGGGCCGCGCGTTCGAAGGACGGAGGCTGCTGGATGTCTGACCAGTGGAGTGCGCTGGCGGAAGAGATCTCCGGGCATGCACAGGACTACGTCGACGGCCTGACCAGGGTCGCCGGCGGCGAGGGCGGCGACGCCATCTGGTCACTGCTGCTGGTGGAGGTCGCGCAGGTCAGCCTGGCCGGCGCGAAGCTCGGGGCCAACCGCGACGTGATCCTCGCGGGCAACTACGAGCCGGCCATGAGCGAGGACCCCGACATCGACGGCGTCCGCACCGCGCTGGCCGAGCGGCTGAGGCCGGTCGACGACTACGCCGAGGTGTTCGACCCGTACAAGGACACCGGCGTCACGCCCTACCGGCTCTCCGACGACCTGACCGCGGTCGCCGCCGATCTCATCCACGGCCTGCGCCACTACCACGCCGGGCGGCCCCACGAGGCGCTCTGGTGGTGGCAGTACTCCTACTTCAACACCTGGGGCAACCACGCGGGCGCCGCGATGCGTGCCCTCCAGGCCCTGGCCGCGCACTCGCGCCTGGACGTCGCCGAGGAGACCACCGTCTGATCGTCCAGATAGTGGTACGGCCCAGCGGGTTCATGAGAGGTCGCCAGTAGACTGGCAGCTCACAGTCCAAACCGGGAGACTCTCGTGGCGCTCGTTGTGCAAAAGTACGGTGGTTCGTCCGTCGCCGACGCGTCCTGCATCAAGCGGGTCGCGCAGCGGATCGTCGCGACGAAAAAAGCCGGCAACGACGTGGTCGTGATCGTCTCCGCCATGGGCGACACGACGGACGAGCTGCTCGACCTGGCCGAGCAGGTGTCGCCGCTGCCTCCGGGCCGCGAGCTCGACATGCTGCTGACCTCGGGCGAGCGCATCTCGATGGCCCTGCTGGCGATGGCGATCGCCAACCTGGGCCACGAGGCCCGTTCGTTCACCGGCTCGCAGGCCGGCGTGATCACCGACTCGACGCACGGCAAGGCGCGCATCATCGACGTGACGCCCAGCCGCATCCGTGAGGCGATCGACCAGGGCAACATCGCGATCGTGGCCGGGTTCCAGGGCGTCTCGCAGGACACCAAGGACATCACCACGCTGGGCCGCGGCGGGTCCGACACCACGGCGGTGGCGCTGGCGGCGGCCCTGCAGGCCGACGTCTGCGAGATCTACACCGACGTCGACGGCGTGTTCACCGCCGACCCCCGCATCGTGCCGGCGGCGCAGCAGATCCCCAGGATCTCGTACGACGAGATGATGGAGATGGCCGCGTGCGGCGCGAAGATCCTGCATCTGCGCTGCGTCGAATACGCTCGCCGGTTCGACCTGCCGATTCACGTACGCAGCTCTTTCAGCACCAAGGAAGGCACCTGGGTCGTCTCCGACCCTTACACCGAAGGAACCGAGATGGAGCAGCCGATCATCTCCGGCGTCGCGCACGACCGGAGCGAGGCCAAGATCACTGTTGTCGGGGTCCCCGACAAGGTCGGAGAGGCTGCCTCGATCTTCAAAACGCTGGCCGACGCCGAGATCAACATCGACATGATCGTGCAGAACGTCTCGGCCGCGGCCACGGGCCGCACGGACATCTCCTTCACGCTGCCGACGGCCGACGCTCAGACGGCGCTGTCGTCGCTGAAGAAGATCCAGGGTCAGATCGGTTACGAGTCGCTGCTCTTCGACGACCAGATCGGGAAGGTGTCGCTGATCGGCGCGGGCATGCGCTCGCACCCCGGCGTCACGGCGACGTTCTTCGCGGCCCTCGCCGACGCGGGGGTCAACATCGAGATGATCTCCACCTCGGAGATCCGCATCTCAGTGATCGTCGGGCAGGACGGCGTCGACGCGGCCGTGCAGGCCGCCCACCGCGCGTTCTCGCTCGACGCCGACCAGGTCGAAGCCGTGGTGTACGGAGGTAGTGGACGATGAACAGGCCTACTCTCGCCCTGATCGGCGCCACCGGCGCCGTGGGCACCGTCATGCGCGACATCGTGTCGTCGCGTGAGGACATCTGGGGCGAGATCCGTCTCGTCGCCTCGCCGCGTTCGGCGGGCAAGGTGCTCCAGGTGCGCGGTGAGGACATCGTGGTGCAGGCCCTCGCGCCCGAGGTGTTCGACGGCGTCGACATCGCGATCTTCGACGTGCCGGACGAGATCTCGGCGGTGTGGGTGCCGATCGCGGCCGAGCGCGGCGCGATCGTGATCGACAAGTCGGGGACGTTCCGGATGGAGCCGGACGTGCCGCTGGTCGTGCCCGAGGTCAACCCGCTCGACGCCCGCAACCGGCCGCGCAACATCATCTCGACCCCCAACTGCACGACGCTGTCGATGATGGCGGCCATGGGGGCGCTGCACGCCGAGTTCACGCTCACGGAGCTGGTCGTCGCCTCCTACCAGGCGGTGTCGGGCGCCGGCGTGGCGGGTTCCGCGCGGCTCTACGACGAGGTCGAGGCGCTGGCGGGCGACCGCACGGTGGGCCAGGCGGCCGGTGACGTACGCAAGGTGCTGGCCAACAAGCTGCCCGACGACTCGCCGTTCCCCGCGCCCATCGCGTTCAACGTGGTGCCGTGGGCCGGCTCCTACAAGGACGGCGGCTGGGCCTCCGAGGAGCTCAAGCTCCGCAACGAGTCCCGCAAGATCCTCGGCATCCCCGACCTCAAGGTCTCCGCGACCTGCGTGCGCGTGCCGGTGATCACGACCCACTCGCTGGCCGTGCACGCGCGGTTCGAGCGCGAGATCACGGTCGCCGACGCGCACCGCGTCCTGGAGGCGGCGCCGACGGTGGTCCTCATGGACGACCCGGCCAACGGGGTCTTCCCGACGCCGCTCGACGTGGTGGGCAACGACCCGACCTACGTGGGCCGCATCCGTCAGGCGGTCGACTTCCCCAACACGCTCGACCTGTTCGTGTGCGGTGACAACCTGCGCAAGGGCGCGGCGCTCAACGCGGCGGAGATCGCCGAGCTGGTCGCGGGCGAGCTGTAACCCCATCCGGATGGTGTGACGCCGTGCATCCCGCGCGGCGTCCGCCGTCCGGGCCGTCCAGGTGGTGTGACGCCATGCGTTCCGCGCGGCGTCCGCCGTTCAGGTGGTGTGACGCCGTGCGCTCCCCGCGCGGCGTCCCCTCACCCAGGCTCACCCGGCTCTGTCACCGGAAGAGGATGTCCCAGTGGTCGCTCTCGTTGGCGAAGACGGTGCCTGAGCCGGAGCGGTAGAGCCGGGCGCCGTCGCTGCGCACGCCGGCCTTCGCGTGGTAACGCGTGATGTACCGGTCGACGCAGGCGTTGTGCGAGATGTCGATCTTGTAGCCGTTGCCGTGGCTGTACTGGCCGGGCGCGTGGCCCGCTTCCGTGCCACCCGTCACCATGATCGGGCAGCCGCTCTCGCGCTTGAGCTCGATCATCCGGGCGATGGTCCCGGTCCGCACCGAGTCGAGCGACGTGCAGTGGTGCACGTGCTTGCTGGAGCAGTTGCCGGTCGACTTCATCCGCACGCCCCCGCTCCTCAGCCAGTCGGTGGCCAGCGCGTGGGACATGTGCATGGACCCGAAGCGCGGCAGGACACGCGTCAGATCGACTTGAGCGCGCCTGTGCGCCGCTCGCGGCCGTACCCGGGGCATCCGGGCCACCCTGGTGCGTACGCGGCTCTTCGCGGACCTGGTGGCCCGAGATCGCGCTGCCATCGCCGGCGGGTCGATGACCGTCAGCTGCGCGGGCCCGTGCAGGCGGGCCGTCATCCAGTCGTCGGCCGGCTCGTTCGCCGGCCCCTCCTGCTCGGCGGCTCCGGAGGCTTCGGCGGCTTCGTCGGCCGAATCGCCGAAGGGCCAGCCCGCCGTGGCGGTGATGTCATCACCGGCCGCCATGAGCCGATCGAACGCCCAGGCCTTGCCCGGGTCCGGGCCGGCCTCGTGCTCCGAGCCGTCGGACCCGGCCGATTTTTGGCTGTCCGGCGCGGCCGACCCTTCGGGGTGGGTGGCGGCTGAAGCGGCCGAGGCCAGCGCGATTATGGTTATCTCAATGCCGAGGAGTGCGACTACGGCGAGGCGCACTGTTCCACGTATCCACATGTCGATGCCTTTTCGCGGAAATAGCCCTTCCGCCTGAAACGACAATCCCACCTTTCACAGAAGATAACTCCTGCCGCAGGTGCAACTTTGCCTTGTGGCGGCGATCACCGTGCGGCTCCATGACCTTGGACTGGAAAACCTGCTAGGTTGGACTGCTGCTGTGGCCCTGACCACACACAACAGAGGGACAGCAGCCTCATGAGCGGGTTTTCCGCTCGACGCCCCATCACGACGTAAAGTGACGAACGTGTCCGAAGCCCGAAACCGAGGATCGGAGAGCACCCGAGAGGTCATCGTCGAGACGGCATTGCGGTTGTTCAGGGAGCGCGGTTTCGACGCGACCACGATGCGTGCCATCGCCGCCGAGGCCGGGGTGTCCGTGGGCAACGCCTACTACTACTTCGCGAGCAAGGAAGCGTTGATCCAGGCGTACTACGACCGCGCCCAGGCCGAGCACGAGGAGGCCTGCAGGGAGTTCCTGGCCACCGAGACGTCGTTCGCGGCCAGGCTGAGCGGGGTGCTACGCGAGTGGGTGCGCGTCTCCGAGCCCTACCACGAGTTCGCCGTGAAGTTCTTCAAGCACGCGGCCGAGCCCACCAATCCGCTGAGCCCGTTCAGCAAGCAGTCGTCCCCGGCCCGTGAGGCCTCCATCGCGATCTACCGCCAGGTCGTCGAGGGTTCGCGTGACCGCATGAACGCCGAGCTGCGTGAGGAGCTGCCCGAGCTGCTCTGGCTGCTGTCCATGGGCATGGTGCTGTTCTGGGTGCACGACACCTCACCGGGCTGCGTACGCACGTACCGGCTGATCGAGGTGACGGTGCCGCTGGTGGACCGGTTGGTCGGGCTGTCGCATCTGCCCGGGTTGAGGGGGATCACGAAGGACTTCATCGCGGCGGTCCACGAGTTGCGGGCCTAGGACAACATACCGGTCGGTTGGTAGGGTGGAGCGGCCGCTGCGGAGGCGCTTGGAGGCCGTGAATGAGTCACAACTGGGGCATGACCATCCCCTTCTACGATCGCCCGCTGTCGAAGTCGCAGGAGCTGATCGCGGAGCTGCCCGAGCTGGGCTACACCGACGCGTGGTCCGCCGAGGTCAACGGGGCCGACGGGTTCGTGCCGCTGGCGATGGCCGCGCAGTGGGCGCCGGGGATCAGGCTGGGCAGCGCCATCGTGCCCGTCTCGACGCGCGGTCCGGGGCTGCTGGCCATGTCCGCGGCCACGCTGGCCGACCTGGCGCCTGAGCGGTTCGTGCTGGGCATCGGGGCCTCCTCGCCGGTGATCGTCGAGCGGTGGAACGCGGGGCGGTTCGACAAGCCGTACGCGCGCACCCGCGACACGCTCCGCTTCCTGAAGAAGGCGCTGGCGGGGGAGAAGGTCTCGGAGACGTACGAGACGTTCGAGATCAAGGGGTTCAAGCTGGAGCGGGCCCCCGAGCTCCCGCCGAAGATCGTGCTGGCCGCGCTGCGGCCCAGGATGCTCCACCTGGCCGCGGCGGAGGCCGACGGCGCGATCACCAACTGGCTCTCGCCCGACGACGTGCGCAAGGTGCGCGCCGAGATCGGCGAGGGCACCGAGCTGATCGCCCGCCTGTTCGTCTGCGTCAGCGAGGACACCGACCGCGTACGGGAGATGGCCAGGTGGATGCTGGCCACATATCTGACCGTCCCGGTGTACGCCGCCTTCCACGACTGGCTGGGCCGGGGCGAGGTGCTGCGGCCCATGCACGAGGCGTGGCAGGCCGGCGACCGGCAGGCGGCGCTCAAGGCGATTCCCGACGAGGTGGTCGACGCCCTGGTCGTGCACGGCGACGCGGCCACCTGCCGGGCCAGGATCCAGGAGTACGTGGACAACGGCCTCGACACCCCCGTCCTCGCGCCTGTCCCGGGCGGTGAGATCTCCATAGAGCAGGCCGTACGCGAGCTGGCCCCCAAGAGGTAGCTCCCCGAGCGTAGGAGGGTGCATGGACGACGTACTCAGGCTGGACGCGGTCGGTCAGGCTCAGGCGATCAGGGACGGGCTGGTGACGGCGAGAGAGCTGGCCGAGGCCGCCATCGCCCGCATCGAGGCCCGCGACGGCGTGCTGAACGCGGTCATCCACCGCCGGTTCGAGCGGGCGCTGGCGGAGATCGACTCCATCCCCAAGGAGGCGCCCTTCCGCGGCGTCCCGATCCTGCTGAAGGACCTCGGGTGGCGCGAGTCGGGCGAGCCGTACAGCGGGGGCTCGAACGTACGCGACGGCGTCGAGCCCGGCGTCGACGGCTACGGCGTCGTGAGCCTGCGCGAGGCCGGGTTCGTCCTGCTCGGGCGGACGAACACCCCCGAGTTCGGCAGCACGATCACCACGGAGCCGGTGGCGTTCGGGCCCACGCGCAACCCGTACGACCCGGCCTACTCCGCGGGCGGCTCCAGCGGGGGCTCGGCGGCGGCGGTGGCGGCCGGGATGGTCGCCCTGGCCACCGCCAGCGACGGCGGCGGCTCGATCCGCATCCCCGCCTCCCTGTGTGGCCTGGTGGGGCTCAAGCCGACGCGTGGGCGCGTGAGCATGGGGCCGGCCATGGGGGAGGGGTGGAGCGGGTTCTCGTGCCCGGGGTTCGTCACCAGGACCGTGCGGGACACGGCGGCGGCGCTCGACCTCGTGTCCGGCCTGCGGCCCGGCGACCCGTACGACGCCCCCGCGCTGCCCGGTCCGCTGGCCGACGAGGTCGGCAGGGAGCCGGGGCGGCTACGGGTCGGGTTCCTCACCAGGCATCCCAACGAGTCCGTGCCCGAGGTGCCCGCGCTGACCGAGGCCGTGGCCAGGGCCGCCGCGCTGCTGGAGTCGCTCGGCCACGACGTCGCGCCCGGCGGCCCCAGGGCGCTCACCGAGCCCGGCTTCGCCCAGCACTTCGGCGCCATCGTGGCCGACAACCTCGCCGCGCACGTGGAGAGCCTGGGCGAGCTGCGCGGCGAGCCCGTACGGCCGGAGGAGCTGGAGCCCCGGAACGCCGCCATGCTCGGCGCGGCGCGCACGCACAGCGCGGCCGACCACATCCTGGCCACGCAGTGGATCGACGGCTACCGCCGCCGCATGGCCGCCTGGTGGAGCGCGGGCCACGACCTGCTGCTGATGCCCTCGCTGGGCGTCGCGCCGTTCCCGCTGGGCTGGATCCCGCCGCAGGACCTCAGCGTCGCGTTCGGCCGCACGGCGCACGCCGTGGCCTACACCTCGCCGATCAACGCGACCGGGCAGCCGGCCATCTCGCTGCCCCTGCACCGCACCGAGTCCGGCCTGCCGGTGGGCGTGCAGCTCGTGGCGGCGGCCGGGAGGGAGGACCTGCTCGTCCGGGTGGCCGCGCAGATCGAGCGGGCCAGGCCGTTCGAGCACGCGGCGCTGCGCTGACCCCTCCTGGAGCAGGTCAGGAACTCGTGGCGGTCCCGACGCGTTATGTCGTGAGAAGCCGGGGGTAGGGGGTTCCTCATGATGGCGAAGGCAGCACGGGCAGCGGCGGCTTGGCGGACTTACCGCGAGGTGACCAAGCCGGGGTCGCCCGGCCTGATGACCAGGGTCCGGGCGATCCCGCGGATGGTCGGCGCGGTCATGCGCGGACAGTACGCGGGCATGGGCAAGAGCAAGCTCGCGATGCTCGGACTCGGGGTGGTCTACATCCTGTCACCCGTCGACGTGGTGCCCGACTTCCTGGTGATGGTCGGCGTGGTCGACGACTTCGGCGTGTTCCTGTGGCTCGCGGCCACGCTGCTCGGCGAGAGCGGCCGCTACGTCGAGCACGAGCGCAACGTCATCCAGGCCAGGCTGGTCGAGGAAGAGGGCTAGATCTCCTCCATCCGCAGCCAGGCGCGTGAGGGCAGCGGGTGGCCGAAGAGGCGGGCCGCGTTGCCGTAGGCGACCCTGGCGATGTCGGCGGGCGGGAGCGTTCCGAGATTGCGGGCCACGGACTTCTGCGTGTCGGGCCAGGTCGAGTCGGAGTGCGGGTAACCGCTCTCCTGCAGGACGTGGTCGAGCCCGACCGCGAGCCGCACTCCCGACAGCGCGTGGTCGTCGAGCGTGCCGAAGAAGAAGTTGCGGCGCAGCACCTCGCTCGGCTTGAGCCCGCCCTCCCACGACGCCTCGCTCGCGACCGGGTGGTCGAGGGCGTAGTCGGCGCGCTCGGCCAGCATGGGAAGCCAGCCCACGCCGCCCTCGACGATGAGGATGCGCAGGGCGGGGAAGCGCAGCGGCACCCCCGACCAGAGCCAGTCGGCGCAGGCGAACATCGCGCTGGTCGGCATCAGCGTGGTGATGGCCTCGATGGGCGTGTCGGGCGAGGGCACGGGGGACCACGACGAGTCGCCCGTGTGCAGGGCGACCACCGTGCCGGTCTCCTCGCAGGCGGCGAAGAACGGGTCCCAGTGGCCGGAGTGGATGGACGGCAGCCGCAGCCGGGTCGGGAACTCGGGGAAGACCACGGCCTTGAAGCCGCGGGCGGCGTTGGCGCGGATCTCCTTGGCGGCCACGTCGGGGTCGGGCAGCCAGGGGAGCTGCAGGCCGATGATGCGCTCGGGGTAGGTGCCGGCCCAGACGTCGATGTGCCAGTCGTTCCACGCCTTGACCAGGGCCAGGCCGAGCTCCTGGTCGCGGGTCCTGGCGAACGGCATGCCGGACTGCCCGGCCAGCATGCCGGGGAAGCACAGCGCGGCCCAGATGCCCGCCACGTCCATGTCCTGGACGCGGGCCTCGATGTCGTGGCAGCCGGGGCGCATGTTCTCGAACCTGATGGGGTCGAGCGTGCGCTGCTCGCGGGGCAGCCCGGCGCCCACGTCGATGCCGGCGCACGGGTATGTCGCCCCGCCGTAGCGCCAGACCTGGTGACCCGCCTCCGTCTCCACGACCTTGGGCGCGACGTCCGCATATTTCTCCGGCAACCGGCCTTCGAACAGGTCGGGAGGCTCGATCAGGTGATCGTCGGCGGAGATGATCACGTAGTCGCGCCGCCTCGGGTCAGGGTCGGGGAGCAGCGGCGTAGTCACGCAGGTAACCGTACGACGGCGGGATAACGTCGAACAAGCTGCGACGTATCCGTTGGGTATCCGAGATCTTCGACCCGGGACCGCCAGGAGGGGGGCCGACGGGCGGTCCCAGGCCAGGGATGGGCCGCTCACCTGGACGCAGCAAGTGGGACCCGGGCCTGCCACTACCCCTCGGAGCCCGGTTCAGTCAGCAGGTGGGCTCGTAATTCGGAGATGGTGGCCGGGGAAATGTTCAGGACTTGTGTGACATACGTCTCGATCGAGCCGTGCCGCACCGTGAGGTCGCCGAGGAAGAGGCGCATCGCCTCAGCGGGCGCGAGGCCGAACCCCGGCCACATGGCCGCGTCGGGGTGCCTGCTGCGCCAGCTGGCGACGAACCGGTCGGTGGCCAGCCCGGTGAGCGCGTAGTCCGCCACGATGTCGTCCTCGCTCACGCCCACCAGTGACAGGACGAGCGCGGCGAGCACGCCGGTGCGGTCCTTGCCGGCCGCGCAGTGGATCACCACGGGCGCGCTCTCGGCCCGCGCGATCGTCTCCAGGGCGATCCTGAGGTTCGCGACGCCGTCCTCGGTCACCTCCAGGTAGCGGTTGGCGAGGTATCTCCCGACCCCGCTCTCCTCGTCGTAGACCTTGACGTCCCAGCGGCGCCCCTCGATGGGCAGGTTCTGGTAGCTCTGCCCCTCGGCGTCCGGGATGCGGCCTCCCTTTTCGACCTCGTACGGGTGCCGCAGGTCGATGACCGTACGCACGCGAAGCTCTCGGAAGATCCTGAGATCGTCTCCGGCCAGCCAGCCGAGCGCGTCGGCCCGGTAGAGGCGCTGCCACTGAACCGTGCGTCCGTCATGGGCGGCATATCCACCTACGTCGCGGAAGTTGAAGATGTTGGCGAACTCAATGTGGCGGATCACCCTCAACACCTTAATTGGCGGCGGTGACGGACTCCTTGGACGAATCGCCGGACTTCCGCTCGGCCACCTCGCGGCGGATCAGCAGGACCCAGCCGGCCAGGGCGATGCCGATGAACAGCCACCACTGGACCCCGTAGGCCAGGTTGAGACCGCCTCCCGCGCCCACGTCGGGCTCGGGCACCGGGGCCGGCGCCGTGGCGGGCCGGGGCGTCTGCTCGGTCAGCTCCACGTAGCCGCCCACCAGCCGGTACGGCAACCCCTTGCCGATCTTGTCGGCGTCGATCAGCAGCACCTGCCCGGCCGGCAGCCCGGGGCGGTCGCGGATGCCGCTGGACTCCTCGGTCTCGCTGAGCCGTAGCCGACCGGTGACAGTTACCTGTCCTGCGGGCGGAGCGGGCACCTCGGGCGTGGCGTCGGCGGTGGCGCCCGCCTTGACCCAGCCCCTGTTGACGATGACCGCCGTGCCGTTGCCGGTGACGAGGGGCGTCAGGACGTAGAAGCCGTTCTGGCCCTCCTGGGGGCGCCTGCGTACGAGGAGGGCGTGGGACGGGTCGTACGTGCCCGAGACCGTGACCTTCCTGAACCGGTTGTCCGCGCGGACCTGCCGCCCGGGGGCCGCCAGCCGCTCCAGCGGCACCGGCGCGGCCTCGATGTTGGCCGTGACCCGCTCGCTGTTGGCCGACCGCTCCTCGAAGCGCCCGAACTGCCATCGGCCGAGGAACACGAAGGCGGGGATGACCAGCAGCACCACCACGTGGAGCGCGAGCCATCGGGGCGTCAGCAGGAACCGGTACACGCTTCAAGGTTAGGCACCGGAGGGGGTGCCCCTTCACGCGCCTAGGCGCTTCTGAGCTGGGCCCCCGACCCGGGCAGCGGGGTCACCTCGCGCGGCCCGCTCACCTCGTGGCCGTCCGCGCACCGGAAATGCTGCTCGATGGGGGCCCCGCAGTCGCGATGGGTCAGCAGCACCGCCGGCCCCTCCTCGTCCGCCAGGTATTTGTCGCCCCAATGCATGAGCGCGACCAGGAGGGGATAGAGGTCGCGGCCCTTGTCCGTGAGCCGGTATTCGTCGCGCTGCCGCTGGCCCGGCTCGCGATAGGGCTCCTTGCGCAGCAGGCCCTCGTCGACCAGCCGGGCGAGGCGGGCGCTGAGCACCTGGCGGGGGGCGCCGGTGATCGCCTGCATGTCGGCGAACCGCCGCACGCCGCTGAACGCCTCGCGCAGCACCAGGAAGGTCCACTTCTCCCCGACGATGTCCAGGGTGCGCTCGATCGAGCAGTTGTTCACCCGGAAGGGAACGTTCATTGCCGCATTATATCTGAGTTCATTTGACAGACTCAGCACTGACGGGCAGGCTGAGTCTATGCAGGGAACCCAGATCCGCCCCGCGCGCCCGGACGACGAGGAACGGATCAGACGCTTCCTGGCCGGGCTGTCGCTCCACACGCAGACGCTCCGCTTCTTCACCGGCATCAGCACTCCCGCCGCCGGGCTGGTGCGCACGCTGCTCGCGCTGGACGAGCGCCGCGACGCGCTCGTCGCGATCGCCGATGGGGGCGAGATCGTCGGCCACGCCATGAGCTTCAAGGGCGGCTGCGCCGACGTGGAGGTCGCCGTGGTCGTGGCCGACCAGTGGCAGGGCCAGGGGATCGGGCCCAGGCTGATCGACGTGCTGCTGCTCAGGGCGACCGTACGGGGTGCGCGGACCGTGGGCATGGACGTGCTGGGGGAGAACCGGCGCGTCCTGAGACTCGTCCGCCGGCTCTGGCCGGACGCCGAGATGAAGGTGACTTCCGGATCCGTGGAGGTGACCGCTATGATCGATCCACTCGGCCTATTTGCGGAACAAGGTTCTGTTGGCACACCATTGACAGCGTGAAGAGTGCCAAGAACGGACGCGACGGCCGCACCCGCATCATCGAGGGTGCCCTCCGCCGCTTCAGTCAGGACGGGGTCTCGGCCACCACGCTGGCCAGCCTCCGCGAGGAGAGCGGCGTCAGCGTCGGCAGCTTCTACCACCACTTCGCCAGCAAAGAGCACGTCTTCGGCGTGCTGTACGCGGAGATCCTGACCTCCTACCAGGAGTCCTTCCTCGCCGAGCTGGTCAGCCACCAGGAGGCCCGCGACGGCATCGAGGCCGTCGTGGCCTTCCACATGAGGTGGGCCGGCGAGCACCCGGAGAGGGCCAGGCTGCTGGTCAGCGAGCGGCCGCCGCGCAAGCACGAGCCGGGCGGCGCGGAGGTGGCCGAGGCCCGGCGCGGCTTCTTCCGCCAGGTCTCCGACTGGTGGCGGCCGCACATGAAGAACGGCCTGCTCCAGACCGTCCACCCGACCATGTGCTACGTGCTGTGGCTGGGGCCCGCGCAGGAGATGTGCCGCCTCTGGTTCGCGGGCGCCCACACGCCCACGGAAGAGGAGATCAAGGGGCTGGGCGCCGCCGCCTGGCAGAGTCTCCGCCAGCAATGACAAGTCGCCACAAGGGGCCTGGCCAGCGCGGTGAGCGATGATCCGGGCACCGTCTGTGGTGTTATTGTCCACTTGTGACTCGACCTCGGGCGCTGGCACTGCCCGCTTTGCCGGAGAGCGCGCTCGCCCGCTTGGGCGAAGTAGCCGACCTGGCCGAGGTTCCGGCGCGACCCAGCCTCGGCTTCACCGACGAGCAGCTCGCCGATCTGGTCATCGAGACCGGCGCGACCGTGCTCATCACCGACGGCGACCAGGTTCGCACGTCGGTGCTCGCCCTGCCCCTCGACGTGGTGGCCGTCATGGGCCCGACCACCAGCGTGGACCTGGCGCTGGCCGCCGAATGCGGGGTGACCGTCCTGCACGCCGCCGACCGTGACCCCGAGTCGGTCGCCGAGCTCACGCTGGCGCTGATGTTCGCCGTCAGCCGGAACATCGTGGCCGCGGACCGGGAGGTGCGTCAGGGGCGCGTCGGCAGGGTGCCGCCCGCCCAGCGCCACCGCGGCAGGCGGCTGACCGGCAGGACGCTCGGCATCGTGGGTCTGGGCGGCGTCGGCAGGGCCGTGCGCTGGCGGTGCGAGGGCCTGGGCATGCGGGTGATCACCTGCGACCCGTTCGTCCCCGAGGCCACCCACCCCCTGCCTGCCCTGCTGGCCGAGGCGGACGTGGTGTCGCTGCACGTGCCGCTGACCGGGGAGACACGGGGCTTCTTCGGCTACGCCGAGTTCGGCGCGATGCGGCCGGGCTCGATCTACCTCAACACCTCGCGCGGCGCGCTGCACGACCTGACGGCGCTGGTCGACGCGCTGCGCCAGGGCCAGGTGGGCGGCGCGGGGCTCGACCACTTCGAGGGCGAGTGGCTCGATCCGGCCCATCCCCTCACGGGCCTGCCGAACGTGGTGCTGACGCCCCGCCTGGGCGAGGCCACGGGCGAGAGCCGGGAGGAGCTGGCCGGGAAGCTGGTGGAGGACATCGCCCGGCTGCTGCGCGGCGAGCGGCCCGCCCACGCCTGCGTGCCCGCCCTGCCCTTCGCCTGATCCGCCGCCGGCCTTCCGTCCGCCCGGGTCGCCCGGCTCGCCCGGTCCGCCGGGGTCGCCCGAACCGCCCGGACCGTCCGGGCCGTCACGCGGGCTGGCGGAGCCGGGTGTGGACGCGCCAGCTCGCCCGGTCGAGCGAGATGTCCAGCCGCAGGTCGCCGCGGTGCCTGCGCAGGCCGGGCACGCGGACCCGGTCGTGCACGTCGAACCTGCCCCGATGCGGATAGCCGAACCCCAGCTCGCCGGGCAGTACCCGCAGGTCGTCGCGGTTGCCGCAGCGCGGGCACGTCCAGGACACGAGGTCCATGCCGCGGTTGTAGTCGGAGCACGCGCTGAAGTATTCGTCAGGTCCGAACCGGGACTCGCAGGCCAAGCAAGGGATCAGCATGGGTCCGCTCCTCGGGATGACGTGGCGACTTCCCTAGAGATACCGCTCACCACTTGTCCGCCGCTTGCAGAACGCTTGGGTGTCTAAGTAACAGTATGAGCACACGGAGCGACGAGCCTGGGGCGGAGAGCGGTAGCTTGCGTGACCAGCGGAGCCCCGTGCGAGTGCGACCATCGGCTCAGAGCGACGAGCCTGGGGCGGAGAGCGGTAGCTTGCGTGACCAGCGGAGCCCCGTGCGAGTGCGACCATCGGCTCGCTATTGGGAAACAGGGTGAGCACTGCCGGTATCGGGCCATGCGGGAGAGTCCGTGGTGAAAGGATGGGCTTGTGGAACGACTGCGCCATCACCTCCTGGAGACCGACTACACGATCGACGGCGTACGCGAGCGGCTGGGCAGCATGGCAGCCTCGGCCCTGGCCAGGGAGGAGCTGGTGCCGGCCCGGCGCGCCACCGCCGACCTCGATCCGCTGGCGGCGTTGATCAGGCTGTGGTGGCTCGGCGTTCCCGTCCCCGCCGCCTCCCTCGCCCCGGAGGTCCTCGACTCGGGGCTGGTCAGGGCCGACGGCGACCAGGTGAGCGCGACCGTGCACCTGCAGCCCTGGGAGACCGGCGGCTACCTCGTCTCCGACCGCAAGGTGCGCCCCGGCGACCCGGCGCTGCGCCCTGATCACGTGGTCGGGGCCGGCGGCGCCTCGGCCAACCTGGCCCAGCTCGCCACCCGCCGCCCGGTGGGGCGCGCGCTCGACCTCGGCACCGGCTGCGGCGTGCAGGTGCTGCACCTGGCCGGGCGGGCCGAGCACATCGTGGCCACCGACGTGAACCCGCGGGCCGTCGAGCTGGCCAGGCTGAGCTGGGAGCTGTCCGGCATCGCCGGCGTGGAGGCACGTACGGGGTCGATGTTCGAGCCGGTCGAGGACGAGCTGTTCGACCTGATCGTGAGCAACCCCCCGTTCGTCATCGGGCCCGGGGGCGGCCTGACCTACCGCGAGGCCGGCGGCGACGGCTTCTGCCGCGACCTCGTACGCCGCACGCCCGGCCACCTCAACCCCGGCGGCCAGGCCCACTTCCTGGCCAACTGGCTGCACGTCGAGGGCGAGGACTGGCACGACCGCGTGGGCGGCTGGCTGCGCGAGACCGGCTGCGACGCCTGGGTGGTCCAGCGCGACGTGCAGGACCCGGCCGAATACGTCGAGCTCTGGCTCAGGGACGCCGCCGAGCAGGGCACGAAGGCGTACGCCGAGCACTACGACCGCTGGCTGGCCTGGTTCGACGAGCGGAAGGTCGAGGGCATCGGGTTCGGCTGGATCACCATGCGCAACTCCGGCACGCTCGACCCGGTCGTCCGCGTCGAGCACCTCGACCACGCGGTCTCGCTCCCGGTCGGCGACTACGTGGACTCCGTGCTCGACGCCATCACCGCCGCGCACCGCGCCAAGGAGCTGGACACGGCGCTCCTGCGCACCGCCGACGGCCTGCTCGACGAGCGCATCGGCCTGCCGGGCGCCGAGGACCCCATCCGCATCGTGCTGCGCCAGACGCAGGGCCTGCGCCGCAGCAGGGAGGTCGGCACGGTGGAGGCCGCGCTGGCCGGGGTCTGCGACGGCGAGCTGGCGCTCGGCCCTCTGCTCAACGTGATCGCCGAGCTGGTCGGCGACGGCGAGATCCCCGACTCCGACGCGGTCAGGCCGCTGATCGCGGAGGGTTACTTCCTGCTTTAATCGCCCGTCAATTGGACGTTGAGCGCTCGGGTGGAGGCTTATGGCCAGGACACGGACCCCGGGGGGTTCGAGGGCCGTGTCAGGTCCGGCCGGTCGTCTAGAGTGAGGCGGCTAGCCACGACGCGGAGCATCCGGATAACCGGGCCCCCTAGCGACGCGTGGTGGCGACAGATGACCGGCCGGGCTGCATCACGACACATTTGTGACGGCCTAAGGGACAGCCTTGATCAACCATGTGTGGATGACACGTCTGGACGACGAGCTGTACTCAGGACTCGATGACGGCCCCTTCGGCGGGGATGGCCTCGATCAGGGCCTTGAGGTCCCCGGCCTCGGGGGCGCCGAGCCGGGAGAAGATCTCGAACGCCTGCCGTAGGCATTCCAGGCTCCTGGTCGTGCTGCCCAGACCGCGCAGCGCCTTGCCGAGCACCGTGAGCGACAGCGCCTCGCCGTACGGGTGGCCGATCTCGCGGGAGACCACCAGCGCCTGCTCCGCGTGGCGTACGGCCTCGGGATGGCGTCCGGCGGCGATGAACGTCTCGGCCAGCCGGGAGCAGACCCGCTGCTCCCAGACGCGCTGCTTGCTGGCCCGGAAGAAGGCCAGGCACTCGGCGTGGTGGTGGACGGCCTCGGTGAGCCGGCCGACCCGGGACAGGACGATGCCGAGGTGGTAGCGGGCGCGGGCGGTCCCGGCGCCGCTGCCGATCTCGGTGAACAGGGCCAGGCCCTTCTCCGCCGCCGCGATCGCGTCCGCGGGGCGGCCGAGCCCCAGGTGGTCGCGGGCCGAGTAGCTGAGCACCAGCGCCTCGCCGGCCGGCACGTCGTTGGCGCGGTAGAACCGCATGGCCGCGTCGAACAGCTCCAGCGCCTCGATGTGACGGCGCTGCCTGCCGACGACGACGGCCAGGGCGTTCAGCACCTCGCCGGTGACGATCTTCTCGCCGCGGGCCGTGGACAGCTCGTGGACGATCCTGAAGTGCCCCTCTGCGGCCTTCAGCTGGTTGTCGGCGAACAGCACCCGGCCGAGCACGTACCGGCTGCGCAGCTCGCTGCCCTGGTCGCCGATCCGCTGCGCGGCGCTAAGCACGGCGCGCGTGCCGTGGGCGAACTCGCGCGTGTGCGTGCCCGCCTCCAGCAGCGGCTCCATCGCCACCAGCAGGTCGCCGGCGGGCAGCAGCTGCTCGCCGGCGACGGCCGACGCGGCGGCCTGGTTGATGGCCGCGAACATCGAGTCGCCCTCGGCGATCAGCCACGCCACGGCCTCGTCCACGCTGGTGAACGACAGCCCCTCGCCGATCGTCACGATGTTGGCCGGGATCATGCTGCCCTCGTAGGCCAGGCTGTGCGCGGACTGGGCCGAGGCCAGGTAGAAGCCGAGCAGCCGGTGCAGCGCCAGCGCCTTGGCCTCGGGCCGCTCGGTCTTGTCCAGCTGGCGCCGGGCGAACAGCTTGAGCAGGTCGTGGAAGCGGTAGCGACCGGGCGCTGGCGCCTCGAGCAGGCTCGCGTCCACAAGCGACTCCAGTACGGACTCCGCCTCGAACTGGCTCACCGACAGCACGGCGGCCGCCGCCCCTGTGGAGATGTCGGGCCCCTTGGACAGCGAGAGCAGGCGGAAGGCACGCGCCTGGGCCGGCGCGAGCTGGCCGTACCCGAGCGCGAACGTGGCCTCGACGGCCAGGTTGCCCACGCGCAGCTCGTCGAGGCGGCGCTGCTCGTCGGCGAGCCTGGGCACGAGCGAGGCGACCGTCCAGGAGGGGCGCGCGGCCAGCCTGGCGGCCACGATGCGCACCGCCAGCGGCAGGAACCCGCAGGCGGCCACCACGTCCATGGCCGCACCGTGCTCGGCCGACACGCGCTCGGCCCCGGCCACCGACGCGAACAGCGACAGCGCCTCGCCCGGCTCCATCACGTCGAGGTCGATGAGCCGCGCGGAGGGCAGGTCGGCCAGCTTGCCGCGGCTCGTCACGATGGCCGCGCACCCGGGCGAGCCCGGCAGCAGCTGGCTGACCTGCTCGGCGTCGCGGGCGTTGTCGAGCAGCACGAGGATGCGGCGGTCGGCGAGGATCGACCGGTAGAGCGCGGCGCGTTCGGGCAGGCCGTCCGGGACGATGTCCGGCGGGATGCCGAGCGCCCGCAGGAACCCGCCGAGCGCCGACTCTGGCACGGTCGCCTCGTCGGTGTAGCCGCGCAGGTCCGCATAGAGCTGGCCGTCGGGGAACAGGTCCTCGGCCAGGTGCGCGACATGCACGGCCAGCGCGGTCTTGCCCACACCGCCGATGCCGGAGACCGCCACCACGGGCACGCCCTCGACCGACGACTGCGCCGACGACTGGGCCGACAGCAGCGTGCGGAGCCGTACGGCGATCTCCTTGCGGCCGGTGAAGTCGTTGACGGCGGCGGGGAGCTGTGCGGGGCGCGGCAGCTGCGGGGCCTGCCGCTGCTCCGGCTCCTCCGCCGGCTCCTCGGCGGGTACCTCGGCGGCGGCCAGCGTGGGGTCGGCGGCCAGGATGCGCTGGTGCAGGGCGGCCAGCTCGGGGCCCGGCTCGATGCCGAGCTCGTCGATGAGGGCCTCGCGCGTCTCGGTGAACACGTTGAGGGCGTCTCCCTGCCGCCCGCACCGGTAGTAGGCCAGCATGAGCTGGGCGCGCAGCTTCTCGCGCAGCGGGTGGTCGGCGGTCAGCGCGATCAGCTCGGAGACGATCTTCGCGTGGTTGCCCAGCTCCAGGTCCACGTCCATGAGCGTCTCGACGACGCTGATGCGGCGCTCGACCAGCCGGTCGCGCTGGTGCTCGGAGTAGGGGCCGACGGTCCCGGCCAGCGGCTCGCCCTCGAACAGCGACAGCGCCTCGCGCAGCCCCTCGGCGGCCTCGCGCAGCCGGCCGCCCTTGCGCGCGCTCTCGGAATCCTGGACGCCGCGTTCGAAGCGGATCAGGTCGAGCGAGCCGTCGGGCAGCCGCAGCGCGTAGCCCCTCCCGATGGACGTCAGCAGCTCCGGGCGGGAACGGGCGGGCCGGTCCGGCTCCAGCACGGTACGCAGCCGGGAGACGTAGGTGCGCAGGGCGCCCAGGGCGCGCGGGGGCGCCTCCTCACCCCATACCGCGTCGATCATCTCGTTGGGGGTGACCGCACGGCCCTCGCGCAGCAGCAGCATGCCCAGGATGGAACGCTGCAGCGGGGTGCCCAGATCAAGCTCCTGGCCATCACGCCAGGCGCGGACAGGACCGAGCACGGCGAACCTCAGCCCGCCCTCGACGCTCTGACCAGCCATGCCGAATGTCTCCCAGCCAATGGATCGTTTTGTTACCAAATGATAGATCCAACGTCCTTTGTCACCTAGACTCCGGACTGATCGTTAGATGTGCCGTTGATCCGTCTTTGATCCGGTGTTGAGCACGTCCCTGGATGCTGAAGGTCGGCTAGGCATGACCCACACCGCGGGGGCGCGTGTCATGTAGAGCACTCGTAGGCAGGAAAAAATACGGCCCCGCCCAAACTTTCTTGGGGCGGGGCCGGGGTGGACAGGTTCTCAGGCCGCCTCGACCAGTCCGAGCCGCAGGGCGAGCCGCTCGCGTACGAGCGGCCATTCGGAGCTCAGGATCGAGTAGAACGCGGTATCTCGGACCGTGTTGTCGGCGCCTCGGCTATCCGCTCGCCGCACCCCGTCGAAGTGTGCGCCGAGGGCCTCGATGGCGGCCCGGGACTTGGTGTTGCGTACATCTGCCTTGAGGGTGATGCGGTGGACGTTCCATGTCTCGAAGGCGTGCGAGAGCATCAGGAACTTGCTCTCACGGTTGACACCTGTGCCCTGGGCACTGGCTGCCAGCCAGGTGTAACCGATGTCCGCCACGGACGGGATATCGCCCACCGCGCCGCGTGTACCCGGCGGCCAGGGCATGGGGCCCTGCCAGTACTCCAGGTGCATGAGACGGGTGGCACCGACCACGCGGTCGGTGTTCAGCCACCGGATGGCGAAGGGCATGGAGCGGCCCTCCGCCTGCTCAGCCATGGCGGCCTCCACATAGGAGACCATCTCGTCCCGGCCATCCGGGACGCGAGTGAAGGCGTAAGTGCAACGGTCTTCACTCGCCGCGGCGACGAGGTCGTCGATCGCCGCGAGGCTGAGAGGTTCCAGGCGCACGGAGCGCCCGGACAAGGTGACAAGAGCGGGCATGTGCACATGATGAGGGGAAGCGGGGGTGCGCGTAACCATGCAGTAAGGAAGATCTTTTGCAGCTTTCTGCAGACGGGGTGTTGCTGCAGGTCAGCGGCCCCTTTTGGGGGATGGTAAACCCGCCCTTGGGGAAAGATTCGCCTAACTGTGACATGGTGTCGGGACGAGCGCGGGACGCTGTTCACGTACCGCTCCGTGCCGCACCGAGGCCAGCTCGTTCAGGCCCGTCGAGAGATAGTCCAGATTGTCGGCGATCCAGGGGAGTTGGAGGGGGTTCGGGCTGTTCAGGGCGGTCAGTCGCTCTTCGGTGGTCTCGCCGTAGAGCAGGCTCACCGCCACCCGCACCCTGGCGGCCGCCGGGTCGTCGCCGAAGGCGTGTCCGGGCAGGACGCCGATGCCGTGTTCTTCCAACAGGATCTTGGTGATCTCGGCGGAGCCGCCGAGCCGGAGGTGGCTCAGATCGGGATAGAGGTAGAAGCCGCCCTGGGGGACGGGCACGTCGGCCCCGATCTCGGTGAACCTCTCGTGCACGGCCCTGGCGACCGTGCCGTGCAGCCGCCGGGCGAGCTCGATGCGGGCCAGCAGTTCCTGCGGCTCGTCGAAGGCGTACGCCGCCGCCTCCTGCACCGGGGCCGCGGGCGCCGACCAGATCTCGCTGGCCACCGCGAGCAGGCTCCTGTGTAGCGCGTGGCTGGCCGCGGGCAGCCTGGCCACGCCGATCCGCCAGCCGCCCAGCGCCAGGCTCTTGCTCAGCCCGGTGGTGATGATCGTGCGCTCGGGCGCGAGATCGGCAGGGGAGGTGTACGGCAGGGCGGGGTCGTGTACGACGTCGCGGTAGATCTCGTCCGAGATGATCATCAGATCGAGCTCGCGGGCGATCTCCACCAGGCGCGCGATGGTCTCGGGACCCGCCAGGCGGCCCGTCGGGTTGTCGGGCAGCGTCACCAGCAGCGAGTTGACCGTCCTGCCCTGGGCCCTGGCCCGGCGCACCTCGCCGGCCACGAGGTCGGGGTCGGGCACTCCGCCGCCTCCTGGCGGTGCGGGCACCAGGATGGGGCGGGAGCCGACCAGCTCGGCCTGCGCGGCGTAGCTGACCCAGCTCGGCATGGGCAGGACGATGTCTCCGCCGATCGCCAGAAGCAGGCCGTACAGGAGGGACTTGCTGCCCGGTCCGCAGACGACGAGCTGGGGGTCGGTGGGGAGGCCGCGTCGAGTCCAGTAGCCCGCCGCCGCCGTCCTGAGCTCGGCCGTCCCCGCGACCGGCCCGTAGCCGTTGCGTTCGGCCGCGCCGGCCAGCCTGTCGCGCAGCGCCGGGTGGACGGGCAGCCCTGCCTCGCCGAAAGCCAGGTGGAGCACTCGTTCCCCGGCGCGCCGTCTTCGGTCGATGTCCTCATTTGCCGCCAATGTGGCGGACAACGTCACGGTCATGTTTGTCACGTTCCCAGGGTGGTTGGATGAAGGCATCGGTACAAGCGAGGCTTTTCGTGGGTAGGCATAAGGAAGACTGATGCTTGAATTGCGACGTTTGGTCCTGATCTGCGAGTTCGCTCGTCGCGGAAGTATCGCTGCGACAGCGGCATCGCTGGGGTACAGTCCTTCGGCCGTGTCACAGCAACTCGTCGCGCTCGAACGTGAGACCGGCACGGCTCTCATCGACAGGACCGCGCGCAGCGCCGAGCTGACCGACGCGGGGCGCCGGCTGGTGGCGCACGCGGAGCGCATCCTGTCCATGGTCGAGGAGGCGGAGTCGGACCTGTCCGCCCACGCGGGGACACCCGCGGGGCGGGTCGTGGTCACCGCCTTCCCGACGGCCGCGGTGGCGTTCGCCCCGGCGCTCGCCCGCTCGCTGCGCCGCCACACCGGGCTGGCGCTCCGGCTGGGACAGAGCAGGTCGGGCCGGGGCATGCGCGAGGTGCAGTCGGGGGAGGTGGACATCGCGCTCGTGGACGACTGGTACGGGCGGGTGCGCGACAACGACAGCCTGCGGGTGTTCCCGCTGCTGCGCGACCCGCTGGTGCTGGTGGTGCCGCGCAAGCACCGGCTCGCCGACCCCGACGTGCCGGTGGACCTGCGGGAACTGCGGGACGAGCCGTGGATGGCGACGCCCGACGGCGAGCCGTCCCGGCTGGCGGTGGACCGGCTCCTGGTGGACGTGGGCGGCACCCGGCCCACGCCGTGGGAGTTCGAGGGATTGGGAACGATCCTGTCGCTGGTGGCGAAGGGGATCGGCATCGCCGCCGTGCCCGCGCTCGCGCTGGCGGCAGGGGTGCGGGGGCTGGCGGTGCGCCAGTTCCCGGGAAACCCGGTGGGGCGCGACGTGCACGCGGTCGCCCGGAACTCGAGCGTCCACCGTCCGTCGGTGTCGGTGACGCTCCGCGCGATCCACGTGGCCGCCCGCTACCTCGCCGCCGACCTGGACCCGGTACGCCCGGCGGACCGCCGCCCGCCCGGAGATCTGCTGGATGAATGACAGGGAAGCCGGGTGGGACGGCCCAGTGAAACGGCCCAGTGAACGGCCCAGTGAGGCGATAGCGTCTGCCGTTATGGCGCCGACGTACGACATCGAGCACCTCCTGCTCTCCCAGCCGAGCACCCGCACGGTCGCGGGCATCGACGAGGTGGGCCGCGGCGCCTGGGCGGGGCCGGTCACGGTCTGTGCCGTGGTCACCGACCTGTCCGACCCGCCGGCCGGCCTCACGGACTCCAAGCAGCTCTCGGCGGCCAGGCGCACCCCGCTCGCCGAGGAGCTGACCGCGTGGGCGGCCGGCATCGGCTTCGGCGAGGCCACCCACACGGAGATCGACGAGCTGGGCATGACCGAGGCCCTGCGCCGGGCCGCCAGGCGGGCGCTGGAGGCGCTGCCGGTGCGCCCGGACGCGGTGATCCTCGACGGCAAGCACGACTACATCGGCCGGCCCTGGCCGGTGCGCCTGGAGATCAAGGGCGACGCGGCGAGCATCTCGGTCGCGGCGGCGTCCGTCCTGGCCAAGGTCCGGCGCGACGCGTACATGGGGACGATCGGCTGCGAGGAGTACGGCTTCGCCGACAACGCCGGCTACCCCTCGCCCCTCCACCAGGAGGCGCTGGCCCGGCTCGGCCCCACGCCCCACCATCGGCTTTCGTGGTCCTACCTGGACGATCTCCCTCGATGGCGGCACCTCAAGCACCACCGGGACCCGCTCGTGGGTGAGGGCCAGGCCAGCCTGTTCGGCTGAACGGGGGGCGTCGGGCATCATCGGGTGGGTGCGAATTGGCGTCTTCGTCCTCGCGGCGCAGTTCCCCGGCCAGGAGGCCGGGCGGGTGCTGGCCGATGCCGTCGAAGTGATCGTGGCCGCCGAGGAGGCGGGGTTCGACGACGCGTGGGTCGCCGAGCATCACTTCATGTCCTACGGCGTGTGCCCCTCCGCGACCACCCTGGCGGCGGTCGCGCTCGGCAGGACCTCGCGGATCGGGCTCGGCACGGCCGTCAGCGTGCTGTCCACGCAGCATCCCGTGGCGCTGGCCGAGCAGGCGGCCATGCTGCACCACCTGTCCGGCGGGCGGTTCACGCTGGGGGTCGGCAGGGGCGGGCCGTGGGTGGACCTGGAGGTGTTCGGGACCGGGGCCGAGCGGTTCGAGCGGGGGTTCGAGGAGTCGCTCGACCTCCTGCTCGACGGGCTCTCCGGAGGTCCGGTCGCCGGTGCAGGGGAGTTCTTCCGGTTCAGGGAGGTCCGGGTGGTGCCGGGCGCGAGCATGCGGCCGGTGGTCGCGTGCACCTCTGAGGCGACCGTGGGGGTGGCGGCGGAGCGGGGGCTGCCGATGCTGCTCGGAATGCACGTCGGGGACGCCGAGAAGGCCGCCCTGGTCAAGGACTACGCCGCCCGGGGCGGGACCGCCACCGATCACGTGGCGGCGGGGGTGGCCTACGTGGCCGACTCCACGGCGGAGGCGGTGCGGGAGATCAAGGAGTCGCTGCCCCGGTGGCTGGGGCCGGGGCTGGCGGGGTACGTGCCGGTGGACGATCGGCCTCGGCCTATGCGCAATATCCCGGCATATGTGGATTTGTTGGCCAGGATTCATCCGGTCGGGTCGGCTGAGCATTGTGCCGCGACGATCCTGCGTACCGCCGAGAACACCGGGATCGAGCGGTTCATCCTGCTGGTCGAGGGGCTGGGCGAGCAGCGGCGGACGGTGGAGAACGTGCGGCGGTTGGGGGCGGAGGTGCTGCCGCTGCTGCGGGCCCGGTGACCCGGGCAGTGCTGGCTCACTGGGCCGGGTCACCGGGCCGGCCGGTCAGCAGTCGACCAGCTCCGGCTGCTGGTTGAGGATCTGGGCCCTCGGGGTGACGAACTCGTGCAGGGCCTTGGTCGCCGTCGGGTCGAAGACGGCGACCCGGTGGCAGTTCTGGAAGGCCAGCCGTACTCCGAAGTGGCGCTCCAGCGCCCCGCGCATCGCGTCGCTCGCCAGGCAGCGCAGGAGCTGACCGCGGGCTTCCTCGGACGGCGGTGGTACCTGGTTGTCGGCGAACTCGGCTCCGGTCTGCTCGCGCTGTTCGGCCAGCCCGCTGATCAGCGACCACGCGTACGGGAGCGAGTCGCGGACGCACGCCAGGAATGCCGCGTCGTCCACGTCACCGGCTCTGGCCTGGTCGAGCAGTTCGTTCGGAACGGTCAGCGACATGCTGTCTCCTCTCGAATGGGATCAATCTGACGCTAGGTGGGGATCCGTGATCGCTCCAGATGCCTGGAGGGGGGCACTCAGGGGCCGAACACGAAATCCGGGTCTATCTGCGAGGCCAGGTCCGACCCGGTCCGGTCGTTGCCCCACGCCTGGGCGTTGCGCAGGTGGAACTCCACGGTCTGCCTGCCGAAACGGGCCCAGTCCTTCTCCTGCTCGTCGAGGGTCTTGCGGAGCACGGCCAGCGCGTCGGCGTTGACCGGCTCCAGATCGTCGAGCGTGATGTGGCGGCCCTGCTCCATGGCGCGGACGGCGGCGGAGTGCTCCATCCAGGTGAGCAGGTCGTCGCCGACGTGCTCGCGCAGGAAGTCGACGTCGGACGGGCCGTGGACCTTGTTGCCGACCACGGCCAGCGCGACGTCGTACGCGGCGGCGTACTCGCGGTACTGCCGGTAGACGCTCACGCCCTGCCGGGTCGGCTCGGCGACGAGGAACGTCAGGTCGAACCGGGTGAACAGCCCCGAGGCGAAGGAGTCGGCGCCCGCGGTCATGTCGACCACGACGTACTCGCCGGGGCCGTCGACCAGGTGGTTGAGCAGCAGCTCCACCGCGCCGACCTTCGAGTGGTAGCAGGCCACGCCGAGGTCGTCCTCGCTGAACGGGCCGGTCGCGAGGAGGCGCAGCCCGTCGGGGGTGGTCAGCGCGTAGGGGTCGGCGGCCAGGTCCTCGAAGCTCAGCAGCCGGGAGCCGCGACCGGGCGGGGTGGTCTTGACCATGACGTCGGCGGAGGGGATGCGGGGGTTGTCGCCGCGCAGCCGCTCCTTGATCTCGGTGAGGTGGGCGCCGAGCGGCTCGGGCTGCCGGTCGAGGCCGAGCACCATGGCCAGGTGCTGGTTGATGTCGGCGTCCACGGCCACCACCGGCCCGCCCTGGCTCGCCACATGCCTGGCGAACAGCGCGGACATCGTCGTCTTGCCACTGCCGCCCTTCCCGACGAACGCCACTCTCACGGCCCCTCCATGTGGGTATGAAAACCGTTTCCGTTTCGGTCGTCATCATGCCACACTCCGTGCGGGGCGCGGGCGGACACGCGGAAAAGGCCACGTGGCGGGGGTTCCACGTGGCCTCTCCGGTCGAGGTGATTCAGGTGCAGGTGGCGTCGAGGTTGACCGGGGTCTCCGGGTCCGGTGTCCGCTCGGCGGCGGTGCCCGCCCTGGTCACGGGGCCGGCCTCCAGGGTCTCGGCGACCTTGCGGCGGATGAACGACCAGTCGGGATAGGCCGTGTTGATCAGCGGCGGCACGAAGCTGAGGCTGCGGATCTTCGCGTCCTTGACCCGCTGCGCGAGGTCGATGACGGCCGGCAGCAGGTCCTGCGGCAAGTCGGTGGAGATGGCCCGCTTGGTCGCCACGGCCAGCCGTTCGAAGCTGTTGATCACGGTCATCGGGTCGGCCTGCTTGGCGAGCGCGTTGAGCAGGCACTTCTGGCGTCCCATGCGGACGTAGTCGTCGCTGTCGGTGCGCGAGCGGCCGTACCAGAGCGCCTCCTCGCCGGACAGCCTGCGGGTGCCGGCCGGCAGCAGGCCCTCGCGGTATTTGCCGTAGACGATGGGCTCCCTGATCGTGACCTTAACGCCCCCCATGGCGTCGATGATCTCCGCGAACCCCTTCATGTCCACCAGGGCGTAGTAGTCGACCCTGAGGCCGAGGATGTCGCCGATCGTCTGCTTGATCAGGGCGGGGCCGCGCCGGCGCCGCTCCACGCCCGGCACCACCTCGGGGTGGTCCTCGGCGTACTGGAAGATCTCGTTGAGCAGGCCGGGCGTGTCGGGGCCGCTGCCGGTGAACCCGTAGGGGAACTGGTCCCGGGCCGGGCCCTCGGGAAATTCGACGCGCTGGAGGTTGCGCGGCAGGCCGAACAGGGTGGTCGCGCCGGTCTCGGTGTCCACGCTGGCCACGGTCATGCTGTCGGTACGCACCCCGGGCCGGTTGGGCGCGGCGTCGCCGCCCAGGAGCAGGAAGTTGACCCGGTGAACGCCGTTCCACGGGTCCTGGGCCATGATGGGCGCGGTGGCGGCGGTGCTGGGGAACAGGGTGTTCACGACGTCGCGTGACAGGTACGCGAGTCTGGTGGCGTACACCGTCGGGGTCATGATGAGCCCGCAGAGCGCGAGCGTCAGCGCCGTGGTCAGGAAGCGGCCGATCCTGTCGGAGCGCGGTGGGCGTACGAGGACGAAGGACCAGATGACGACGCCGGTCCAGACGATCGCGATCGCCACCAGCACGACGGTGAACCCGACGAGCCAGCGGGGCTGCACCGCGAGCGACAGCAGGCGAGTGCTGTACGCGGTGAAGACCATGAGGATGCCGGCAAGCATCATGACATATCCGAACATGAGCGTCAGGCCGGTCTTGCGGCGCTCTGCTGCCAGATGCGCCACCCCCCACAACAAGGACGATGCCAGCGTCAGGGCCATGCTCGCCCCCAGGCCGAATCCCCGCTCTTTCTCCGTCATGCCTGGTCAAACCCCCATTTGCGCGCCCATCCACGCCACCTTAGTAATGCGCTGTGCGGGAAAGACGGTAGGAAGGGACGGGTCAGGTCAATTCCATGTCAAGACCACCTTGAGATATAACGTGAGTGTGCGCAAGCGACACGGAAGCTACGGATTCGACGCTCCCTGGGCGCTGGTCGGCTTATCGTTCGGGGCCCTCGTGCTCCTGGCCCTGGCGTCGGTCTCGTTCCTGCTCGACATCATCGCGGCGGGCGTCGCGTTCCTGTTCGGCGGGCTCTACACGCTGGCCAGCGCGGCCAGCTACCTCTACACGACGCGGCGCGGCAAGTTCGCGGTCTGGGCCGGGGAGCTCGAGCGGCTGAAGGGCGACGAGCTCCTGCTCGACCTCGGCTGCGGCCGGGGCGCGGTGCTGCTGATGGCGGCCCAGCGGCTCGAACGCGGCAAGGCGACCGGCGTCGACCTGTGGCAGTCGAAGGACCAGTCGGGCAACCGGGAGGCGAGGGCCAGGGCGAACGCGGCGGCCGAGGGTGTCGCCGAGCGTGTCGAGCTGGTGACGGGCGACATGCGCGACCTGCCGTTCGGCGACGGCGCGTTCGACGTGATCGTGTCGAGCCTGGCCGTCCACAACATCCCCGATGCCGAGGGCCGCGCGCAGGCCGTGCGCGAGGCGCACCGGGTGCTGCGGCCCGGCGGGTTGATGCTGATCGCCGACTTCCAGCACACGGCCGCGTACGAGGACACGCTGCGCTCGCTCGGCGTGGTGGACGTGCGGCGGCGCGACGCGGGCTGGCGGTTCTGGTACGGCGGGCCGTGGTTCAGCACCGGGATCCTGGAGGCCAGGAAACCCGCTACCTGAGCCGGCGATGCACATCGCGGTGGAAATCCGGCGGGGGGCTTTGCATGGTCATGCATCGGTGTGTATATACTTCTACTCGTGTCTAAGATGCTCACCTCCCTGCCTGTCGGTGAACGTGTCGGGATCGCCTTCTCCGGCGGCCTCGACACCTCGGTCGCGGTCGCGTGGATGCGCGAGAAGGGCGCGGTGCCGTGCACCTACACCGCCGACATCGGCCAGTACGACGAGCCTGACATCGCCTCGGTGCCCGGCCGCGCCACGGCCTACGGCGCCGAGATCGCCCGGCTGGTCGACTGCCGGGCGGCGCTCGTGGAGGAGGGGCTCGCGGCCCTGGCCTGCGGGGCGTTCCACATCCGGTCCGGCGGGCGCACCTACTTCAACACCACGCCCCTCGGGCGGGCCGTCACGGGCACCCTGCTCGTGCGCGCCATGCTTGATGACGACGTGCTGATCTGGGGAGACGGCTCCACCTTCAAGGGCAACGACATCGAGCGGTTCTACCGCTACGGCCTGCTCGCCAACCCCTCCCTGCGGATCTACAAGCCGTGGCTGGACGCCGACTTCGTCACCGAGCTCGGCGGCCGCAAGGAGATGTCCGAGTGGCTGCTCGCCCACGGGCTGCCCTACCGGGACAGCACGGAGAAGGCCTACTCCACCGACGCGAACATCTGGGGCGCGACCCACGAGGCCAAGGCGCTGGAGCACCTCGACGCGGGCATCGAGATCGTCGAGCCGATCATGGGCGTGCGGTTCTGGGACCCCGCCGTCGAGATCGCGGCCGAGGACGTCACGATCGGCTTCGAGCAGGGCCGGCCGGTGACCATCAACGGCAAGGAGTTCCCCTCCGCCGTCGACCTGGTCCTGGAGGCCAACGCCATCGGCGGCCGGCACGGCATGGGCATGTCCGACCAGATCGAGAACCGGATCATCGAGGCCAAGAGCCGGGGCATCTACGAGGCGCCGGGCATGGCGCTGCTGCACGCCGCCTACGAGCGGCTGGTCAACGCGATCCACAACGAGGACACCCTGGCCAACTACCACGCCGAGGGGCGGCGGCTGGGCCGGCTGCTGTACGAGGGCCGCTGGCTGGACCCGCAGGCGCTGATGCTGCGCGAGTCGCTGCAGCGCTGGGTCGGCACGGCGGTCACCGGCGAGGTGACCCTGCGGCTGCGGCGCGGCGAGGACTACTCCATCCTGGACACGTCCGGACCGGCGTTCAGCTACCACCCGGACAAGCTGTCCATGGAGCGCACCGAGGACTCCGCCTTCGGCCCGGTCGACCGCATCGGCCAGCTGACCATGCGCAACCTCGACATCGCCGACACGCGCGCCAAGCTGGAGCAGTACGCCGGGCTCGGCATCGTCGGCCCCCAGCACCCGATGCTGATCGACGCGCCGCAGACGGCCTCGACCGAGCTGATCGGCGCGATGCCCGAGGGCGGCGCCGAGGCGATCGCCACCCGCGGCGAGCGCGGCGAGATCCCCGGCGACGACGAGCTGCTCGACCACGCCGCGATGGAGCTGGGCACCGACTGACAAGGAGAGTGCCGCGGCCGCCCGGCAGCCGCGGCACCGCCGAACCCCCGGGAGTCAACGCGTGGCCGAACCGCAGGGCGACGAGCTCTATGTCATCGTGTGCGCCGCAGGACCGGCCCCGGACGTCGGCCGGCTCGTCGCCCTGGCGCAGGAGCAGGGCCGGGCCGTCCAGATCGTCGCCACTCCGTCGGCCCTCGGCTTCATCGACGTGGCAGCCCTGGAAGCCCAGACCGGCCGGCCCGTCCGCAGCCGCTATCGCAGGCCGCACGAGCCCAAGCCCCCTCGACCGGGCGCGATCATCGTCGCGCCGGCCACGTACAACACGGTCAACAAGTTCGCCCGGGGCATCGCCGACACCTACGCCCTGGGCCTGCTGGCCGAGGCACCCGGGCTCGGCATCCCCGTCGTCGTGCTGCCCTTCGTCAACAGCGCCCTGGCCGCCCGCCGGCCCTTCCTGCGCAGCATCGACGAGCTGCGGGGCGAGGGCGTCCGGGTCGTGTTCGGCGGGCCGCGGCAGATCGCGACGGACGAGCCGGACGCCGGCGCCCACCGCTTCCCCTGGGAACGCGCGCTGGCGGAGCTGCCCTAGAGCTTGCGCCTGACACCGTGTGAGGCGGTATGCCAGGATGTGCCGACTTTCGGGAGGAACATCATGGCAATGGCTGAGCGGGTCGACGAGGTCCTGCGCGCCGGCAAGGCGCCGAACTTCCACGGTCTCGTGGTGATGCGAGGCGGGGAGGTCGTGCTGGAGCGTTACGGCGCCGGGCCGGACCACCGTCTGGGCGACTCGCTGGGGCACGTCGAGTTCGACCGGGACACGCTGCATGACCTGCGCTCCGTGTCCAAGAGCATGGTGGCGCTGCTGTACGGCATCGCGCTGGGCGAAGGGCTCGTGCCGGAGCCGGGGGCGGCCCTGATGGCCCAATTCCCGGAATATCCGGATCTGGTGGCGGATCCGGAGCGCGCTCACCTCACCGTCGAGCACGCGCTGACCATGACCCTCGGCCTCGAGTGGGACGAGAGCGCCCCCTACACCAGCCCGGCCAACAGCGAGATCGCGATGGAGCTGGCGCCCGACCGGTGCCGATACGTGCTGGAGCGGCCCGTCGTCGAGGAGGCGGGAAAGCTCTGGCACTACTGCGGAGGAGCCAGCGCCCTGCTCGGCGGCCTGATCGCCCGTGGGGCCGGCAGGCCGCTGGAGGAGTACGCCGCGACCGCGCTCTTCCGCCCGCTCGGGATCGACGCGTTCGAGTGGTCGAAGGGAGAGCACGACACGGTGAGCGCCGCGGCCGGCCTGCGGCTGCGGCCGGTCGACCTGGCCGCCGTCGGACAGCTGGTGCTCGACGGCGGCCGGGGCATCGTGCCCGGTGAGTGGCTTCAGGAGCTGGTGCGGTCGCGGGTGGTGATCGAGGACGGGTTCGAGTACGGCTACCAGTGGTACGTGAACACCAAGGACCGCCGCTGGGTCGGCGGCCTCGGGAACGGCGGTCAGCGCCTGCTCGTCCTGCCCGAGGAGCAGCTGGTGGTGGCGCTGACGGCCGGCGACTACGACCAGGGCGGGGACAGCTCCACGGCCGTGCTCGAAGCGGTCCTCGCCTCCTGACGGCTTTTACGGAACGAGCAGGATCCGGCCGGTGACCGCGCGGCTCTCCAGCAGGCTGTGGGCCCGCGCGGCCTCCTCCAGCGGCAGCGTGCGGTCGATGTAGGCGACGCTCCGCCCGGAGGCGAGCCGGTCGAGCATCGCCGGATAGTGCGTCCCGAACACGTCGGCGGCCCAGCCGGGGCCGCTGCACCCGACGATCGTCACCCCGCGCTCCATGAGGTCGGCGGCCGTGACGGCGGCAGGCTCCCCGGTCAGCAGCCCGTAGTACAGCATCCGGCCGGTGCCGGGGGTGAGGTGGTCGAGCACCCCCCTGGCCGTCGTGCCGCCGATGGCCTCGAACGCCACGTCCACGTCGGGCAGCTCGTCGGGCCAGCCGGCCGGCCCGTGGTCGAGCACGAGGTCGGCGCCCAGCTCGGCGGTCCGGTCCCGCTTGGCGGCCGAGCCGGCGGTGGCGATCACCCGCCCGGCCCCGAACTCCTTCGCGTGCCGCACCAGGTACGTCCCCACCGAGCTGCTGCCCGCCTCGACCAGCACGGTCTCCCCGCCGGTGAGGCGTGCCTTGTGCAGCAGGGCGAGGGCTATCGCGCCGGGCGCCCCCGCGGCCAGCGCCTGGGCCGACGTCACGCCCTCCGGCACCGGGGCCGTCATGGCGGCCGGGAGCACGGCGTACTCGGCGTACGAGCCGAGCCCGCCGGTGACCCCCACGATCGTGCTCCCGAGCAGCTGCGCGTCCACCCCCTCGCCCACCTCGACCACCTCGCCGGCCGCCTCCGCGCCGATCACGGCGGGCAGCGGCAGCGGGAACGGCAGCGTCCCCGCCCGGATCTGCGTCTCGGCGTAGCTGACGCCGACGGCCTGGGTGCGGATGAGGACCTGGCCCTCGCCTGGGCGGGGGCGCGGCAGGTCCGCGACCTCGAGCCGTTCGGGGCCGCCCTTTTCCGACAGGACGATCGCGCGCATGCTTGAGCTCCTCTAACTGAACCGATGGTCCAGTTAATATATGGACCGCTGGTCAAGTTTGTCCATGGGAAAGAATGACCGGATGGAACGTCGAGAGCGGGCCGACGCCGCGCGCAACAGGCAGGCCATCCTGCGGGCGGCCGAGGAGCTGCTGCGGCTGCACCCGCCCGAGCAGGTCTCGGTCGAGCGGGTGGCGGCCGCCGCCGGCGTGGGCAAGGGGACGGTGTTCCACCGGTTCGGGAGCCGTACGGGGCTCATGCTCGAGCTGATGAGCGAGCGGGCGCGCGCGTTCGAGCAGGCGTTCACCGAAGGGCTGCCGCCGCTGGGACCGGGCGCGGAGCCGGTCGAGCGGCTGGTCGCGTTCTTCGCGGACCTGACCGTGCTGGCGGCGCGCAACGGCAACCTCGTGAGCGCCATCGAGCACGCCAGGGTCACCACGAAGGCCCACGGCGAGCAGCCCAGGCAGGAAAATCCGATCTATTTGTCCTGGCACCGGCACGTGTCCCGGCTGATCGCCGAAGGGCGGCCCGACGTGGACGCCGAGCAGATCGCCCACATGCTGCTCGGCACGCTGCACATGGAGCCGATCGCGAGTCAGCTGCGGGCCGGGCAGCACGAACGGCTCGCCGCCGGCTTCGCCGACCTGGTCAGAGGGCTGCTGCGTTAGAGGGGCAGGTGGGGGATCGCCGCGTGGAAGGCGGCGACGGCCGCCCTGATCGCCGGGTGCCCGCCGTTCCCCTTCCGGAAGGCCGCGAGCGTGCGGCGGCTCAGCGGCAGGCGCGTGAGCGTCACCCCGGCCGGCGGGTCGATCGCCGCCAGGTGCGGTACGAGCGCGACCCCCTGCCCGGCGGCGACGAAGGCGAGCACGGTGTCGAAGTCGTCGATGTGGTGCCGTACGAGCGGCTCGAACCCGGCCGCCTGGCACGCCCGGATCGCCATGGTGTGGCAGAGGGTGCCCGGCCTGTCGGTGATCCACGAGTCGGCGCGGGCGTCGGCCACGGAGGGCCGGTCGGTCAGGTACATCGGCTCGCTGTACAGCGGCTCCGTCTCGATGGACGCGTCGGTCACGGGCGGCACGAAGTCGTACTCGTGCACGAGCGCCACGTCCAGCTCACCCGCCCGCAGCGCGGCCGAGACGTCGGCGGGGTCGATCTCGGAGACCATCGGCACCAGCCCCGGATGCGCCCCGGTCAGGTCGGCCAGCGCCGGGGGCAGGAGCACGCGCGCCGCCGTCGGGAACGCGCCGATCCGCAGCGGCCCCGAGGGCCCGCCACGTGCGGCGGCGAGCGCCGCCGACGCGCGTTCGAGCTGCTCCAGCACGGCGTGCGCGTGCTCGACCAGCAGGTGCCCGGCGGGCGTCAGCGCCACGGTGCGGCCGGTACGCTCCAGCAGCGGCACGCCCGCCTCCCGCTCCAGCGCGCTGAGCTGCTGGGAGACGGCCGAAGGCGTGAACGTCGCCGCCTCCGCGACGGCGGCGATGGTGCCGCGCCTGGCGAGTTCGCGGAGGAGGTGGAGCTTGCGTGGGTCGAGCATAAGCTGAGCTTAATCTCAAACGAAGAAATCCGCGCTGGACCTAATGGGTCCGGGCAGGACAGGCTCGGAACATGCTGAGAGGACTACACGTACCGCTGGTCACCCCGTTCACCTCGTCGGGTGAGGTGGCCGTGGACGCGATCGAGAAGCTCGCCTCGGACTACCTCGACCAGGGCGCCGCCGGGCTGGTCGCGCTGGGCACGACGGGCGAGGTTGTCGCGCTCGACCCCGACGAGCGGGAGCTGGTGATCGAGGCGTGCGCGCGGGTGTGCGCGGAGCGGCAGGCGCTGCTGACGGTGGGGGTGACGGGGAACGACACGCGTTCGACGGCTCGGGCGCTGCAGGGCCTGCCTTCGGGGGTCGGCGCCGCTCTGGTGACGGTGCCGTACTTCCTGCGGCCGGGCGAGCGCGGGGTGATCGCGCACTTCGAGGCGCTGGCGGAGGCGACGCCGGTGCCGCTGGTGATCTACCACATCCCCTACCGGACGGGCCAGGCGGTCCGCGCCGCGACGTTCCGGCACCTCGGCGCGCACCCGATGATCGCGGGCATGAAGTACTCGGCGGGCGGGATCGACCAGGACGCGGTGGACCTGCTGGGGGATCTGCCCGAGGGGTTCGAGATAGTCGGCGGCGACGACGCGTTCATCTCGCCGCTGCTCGCGCTGGGCGCCGTAGGCGGGATCCTCGCCTCGGCGCACCTGCGGACCCGCGACTACGCCGAGCTGGTGGACGCCTGGAACGCGGGCGACGCGGTCAGGGCGAGGGCGCTCGGGCACCGGCTGGCCAGGCTCTCGGCCGCGCTCTTCGCCGAGCCGAACCCCACCGTCATCAAGGGGGTGCTGCACGCCCAGGGCCTGATCCCCACCCCGGACGTGCGGTTGCCGCTGGTCCCGGCCGGGGAGGCGGCGGTCTCACAGGCTCGCCTGATAGCGGTACATCCAGGCGAGTGACTCCTGGCTCGCGCTCTTCTTCAGGAAGAGCGGCAGCATCAGGTCGCGGAAGACCCGGGCGACCGGGCCCGCGGCCTTGCTGTTGCTGATCGTCCTCGAGTACGCCACCACCCGCTCCGCCCTGGGCCGCCGTTCGCTCTCGAACCGCTCGAACGCCTCCGTGTGGCCCCCGCTGTCGCGCAGGCACCTGGCCAGGACGACCGCGTCCTCGATGGCCAGCGAGGCGCCCTGGCCGGAGCTGGGCGAGGTGGCGTGTGCGGCGTCCCCGGTCAGCAGGACCCGGCCACGGTGCCACGCGGGCACCGGCGGCAGGTCGTGGATCGGCGAGCCCGGCTGGACGTCGCTGCGCCGGATGAGCTCGGCGGAGAAGTTCGCGTCGTCCTCGAACGCCCTGACCAGCACCGGCTTCCAGTCCTGGGGAATGTCGCCGAGCCGCCTGGGCAGGTTCGCGAACCACCAGGTGTCGCCCGACCCGGCCACCGTGTAGCCGAAGAACGCGCGCTTGCCGAAGACCATGTTGTACACGCCCGGCTCGCCGGTGAAGCCGGCGTCCTTGACGATCCCGCCGAAGCTGTAGAGGCCGCTGTAGCGGGCTGCGGGGGCCTGCGGGTCGAGGATCGCGCGGGTGCGCGAGTGCACGCCGTCGCACGCGATCAGCAGGTCGCCCGTCGCCTCCGTGCCGTCCGCGAACCTGGCCGTCACCTGGTCTCCGCTTTCGTCGTACGAGACCAGGCGCTTGCCGTAGCTGACCTCGATGCCCCGCCGGGTGGCCTCGTCGCGGATGGTCCGGTAGAGGTCGGACCGCAGGACGGTGTGGCTCACCGTGCCGTCGTCGAGCCTCAGCCCGTTGGCCACCTCGCCCAGCCGCTTGCCCGAGCCGCTCCACATGACCATGCGCGGGGTGGGGATGGCCTGCGACAGGACCTTGCGGTGCGCGCCCAGCACGCGGAGCGCGGCCAGGCCGTTGGAGGCGACGTTCAGGAAGGAGCCCACGTCCTCCGCGCCCTTCCCGTACGCCTCGAAGATCTCGGCGTCCACTCCCACTTCGCGCAGGGCCATCGCCGTGACGGGTCCGGCGATGCCGCAGCCTATGATCAGAGCCTTCATGGTGGTAACCTTTCGTTCGACCGAACGAAATATATGCGGAGGCTTTACCTGTGTCCAGAGATATTTCGGATCGTCGAAAGAATTTGCTGGAGGCCATCAGCATGGCGGGGCGGGACAGCAGCAACGCCGCCGTGATGTACCACACCGCCATGGGCGAGCGGCTGGGGCTCGGCATGACGGAGGAGAAGACGCTCGACCTGCTGCAGCGCATGGGGCCGCTGACGGCGGGGGAGATCGGCCAGCACGCGGGGCTGGCGCCGGCCACCGTCAGCGGGCTGATCGACCGGCTGGAGTCGAAGTGGCTGGTGCGGCGGGTGCGTGACACGCGGGACCGGCGGCGGGTCATCGTGGAGATCAACTACGAGCGGCTGGCCGGGTTCAGCGAGCTGTTCGAACCGTTCGTGGCGGCGTTGGGGGAGCTGTACGAGCGGTACACGGATGACGAGCTGGAGCTGATCCTCGACTACGTCACCCGCGCCACGGCCCTCCAGCGCGCGGCCACCCGCGACCTGACGACCTAGCCGCGCTGCGCTCGGGGGCAGGCACGACCCACCCCCGCGCGCCGCTCATCGCGCCATCACCAGCGAGCTAGCGGTCGGCTTCGCGGATGGGGGTGCCGACCTCGCTCACGCGGTCGGCTTCGCGGATGGCGGTGCCGACCTCGCTCACGCGGTCGGCCAGCAGGCCGAGGGCGCCCACGGCGCGGGCCATCGGGTCGTCGCCGGCGCCGCCCAGGGCCTTGGCCCTGAGGTAGGCGGCCTTGATCTCCGCCCAGCGCCCGGCCTGGGCCGGGGTGAGACGGCCGCGCAGTTCGGCCAGCTTGAGCAGGTTGGCCTCGGCGTCCGTGGTCAGGGTCTGGGCCTCCCCCAGGTAGTGGTCGTCGATCACCGCTTCCAGCTCGGCGTCGTTCATGGCGGGGACGATGCGCTCGGCCAGCTTGTTCATGTTGCGGTACGAGCCCTGCAGCCGGTACGGGGGCTCGGTGCGGGCGGCGTCGGACTGGGCGGCCGAGGCGATGTAGGCCTGGTTGTTGGCCAGCACGATCTCCTGGACGCGGACGAGCTTGGCCAGCACGCTGAGGATCTGATCCAGCTCGGGCTTGCTGTACGGGTGACGGAGCTGGTCGGGCTGGACGGTCGGATCGCCCTTGGCGAGCCGTACGAGGAGCTCGACGTCCGCGCGGTCGCGGCCGGAGAGCGGCGCGAGCACCGGGTTGGAGGTGAGCGCGTTGTCCACGTAGCTCAGCGCGAACAGGTCGTCCTTGCCCGACAGGACGTCGCCCAGGTTCCAGACGTCGGCGCGGTTGGCCAGCATGTCGGGGATGCGGAAACGCTGTCCGGACTCGGTGTACGGGTTGCCCGCCATGCACACCGCGAACCGCTTGCCGCGCAGGTCGTACGTGCGGGTCCGGCCGTTCCACACCCCCTCGATGCGCCGCTGGGCGTCACAGAGCGAGATGAACTTCTGCAGCAGCTCCGGTGAGGTGTGCTGGATGTCGTCGAGGTAGAGCAGCGTGTTGTTGCCCGTCTCCAGCGCGAACGAGATCTTCTCCACCTCCTGCCTGGCCGTCGCGTCGGGCGCGTCCGCCGGGTCCAGCGAGGTCACCTCGTGGCCCAGGGCCGGGCCGTTCACCTTGACGAACACCAGGCCCAGGCGGCTGGCCACGTACTCCATCAGGGTCGTCTTGCCGTAGCCGGGCGGTGAGATGAGCAGGAGGAGGCCCATCTGGTCGGTGCGCTTGCCCGCGCCCGCCGCGCCGAGCTGCTTGGCCAGGTTGTCGCCGATCAGCGGCAGGTACACCTCGTCGAGGAGCCGGTTGCGCACGAAGGCGCTCATGACCTTGGGCTTGTACTCGTCCAGGCGCAGGCGGTGGCGCTCGGCCTCGACGAGCTCGCTCCTGCGCCGCTGGTAGGCCCGGTACGCCGGCACCCGCTCCTGCCGGAAGCGGCGGGTCCTGGTGAGAAGCTCGTCCAGCCGGATGTCGAGTTTGCGGTCCTTGATGCGGGGGTGGGTGCCCAGGAGGCCGTCCACGGTTTCCCGGGTGGCGGCGCTGGAGTCGTGGCGGGGCAGGTCGCACAGCTGCACCGCGATGGCCTCCGCCACCTCGGGGCCCTGGTGGTAGGCGGCCATCCAGGCTTGGGCCAGTTGCAGGCGCTCGGGGAGCGGCACGCTCTTGAGCTCCTCCTCGAACTCCCGGACCTTGGCGGGGCCCAGGGTCTGGCGGAAGCCGTCGAGGAGGTCGCGCGCCGCCTTGCTGGTCACGAACCCGAACGGGGTGCTGCCCAGCTCCTCGACGAGATACTCCCCCGCGAGCCCGGCCCCCGCCCCGAGGCCCGCGTCAACCGCCGATACGGCGCCCGCCGTCCCCGGTGCGCCGGTGGAAGCCGGGCTGGGGTGGGTGAGCGGGTGGGCGGCGGCGCCGGTTGCCGGGCCCGTGCTGGGCGCCGTCCCGGTTGCGCCGGGTGCCGCCGTGCCCCGTCCCGCCGACCCGGCACCGATGGATGCCGAGCCGGGGTGAGGTGACGCGCCTGCGACACCCGGTGCCATGCCTGCACCCAGGGCGGCGGTCAGGGGGCCGGCTGGCGGTGCCGGCCACTGGCGCGCCGCGTCGGTGGGGTGCGGTGCGGTGGGGCCCGGCGCAATCGTACGGAGGCCCGCCAGGAAACCCGAGATCAACGTCCCCAGCTCGACCGCCAGCGACTCCAGGGCAGGGGTGGAGCCGAAGACGGCGCGGGCGCGGACGAGCGACACGGCGCGCGTGGTGAATGTTTTACGTGAAACCTCGTCCAACCCGAAAGCCCAGAACAGCTGCGCCGCCGCCCGCACCTCGGCCGGGTAGCGCAGCAACCCCGCCCCCGACCGCAGCCGTACCAGCACGTCCAGGATGGCAGCGGCGTCGTGGTCGTGGACCCCGCGCTCGTACCCCTCGTCGTAGCGCGACTCCACCGCCTGCCGCACCACGTCCTCAAGAGCGTCACCGGGGGAGAGGGAGTCCAGGAGCGAGGCGGCCAGGTGCTCGCCCCGGTACACCTCAGGCGTCTCCGAGACCAGCAGCTGGTCCCAGAAGGGCCGGGTCTCGGCGAAGGAGGCGGGCACCGGCGAGCGGTAGTCGGTCCCGGTGATCGCGAAGTACATGGAGTTGTCGTGCGGCACCAGCGTCAGGTCGATGGGCTGGGTGTTGACCGCGAAGCGGTGGCGGCCGAGCCGGAGCGTCTCCCCGCCGTCGGAGAAGAGGTCGAGGCGGTCCCGGAGGGCCCGGCCCGCCTCCTGCTGGGCGGACTTGACGCGCCCGTCGAGCTCCTCCGCCCGTACGGCGTCCCCGAGCGAGCGAAGCTCGACGGCGGCCGAGCGTACTTTGGCCACCATCGGGTCGGTGGCGAAGTAGGTGTTGACCTCGTCCAGGGAGCCGAGCGAGCCGAGGCGGCGCGTGATGCTGCCCAGGATGCGTTCGGCGGAGGCGAAGACTCGGTCGGAGCGCCGGGCGAGGTCGTCGAGCTGGGTCTGCTTGCGGGCCGAGAACGCCTCGTAGACGTCCTCCCGCTTGGCCGACAGCTGCGCCGCGAAGTCGTCGAACTCGCCGAAGCGCGACTCCAGGGTCTCCACCTGCAGCATCAGCCGCCCGAGGTGCTCGTCGCACTTGGCCGGGGTGTCCGCCATCGCCAGCGCGCCCGTGATGGCCTGGCCGAGCAGGGCGAACTCGGCGGCGAACGCGGCCCGCCCCTCCGCCCCGAGCAGCTCGCGCCGGCGCCCGTCCAGGATGGCGCGCGCCCGGTTCACCCCGCCGAGCACTTCTGCGATCCGGCCCAGGATGGAGGTGCGTACGGTCGCGTCGGCGATGTCCAGCGAGCCGACGACCTCCGTCACCACCTCCAGCCCTTCCGCCTGAGCGGCCAGCCGGTTCGCCACGGGGGCGGCCTCCGCGACCGTGCCGATCGCGGCCGCGGCGGCGGCGAGGTCCTCGACGGCCGCGTAGTAGGCGGTGAAGGCGTCCGCGCCCTGCAGGAAGTCGACCGCCCGCCTGCCGACGGACGCGAGCTCCTCCGTCACGGAGGAAGACAGCGCGTCCAGGCCGGCCAGGTCGATGTAGCGGGTCTCTCGCAACGTCACCAGGCGACCCTGGGCCCGCCGCAGCGTGGCCAGCGTGTCGACCCAGGCGTCCGCGGTGACCGGACTGTCCGCCCGCGCCTCGCGTACCAGGTGGGCGGTCTCTTCGGAGGCGGCGGCGAGCGCTTCGGCGGCCTGGCGGGTGAGCTGCTCGACGTTCTCGTACTCGTCCAGCACCTGCTCGGCCGTGGCCCGCACGTCGGCGAGCGGCCCGCTCAGGCCGTGCTCCTCGAGCCAGTGATAGGAGTCGAACGTCCGCGTGCAGGCCGCGATCAGCCCCTCGAACGTCCCGGCGGACGCGGCCATCTCCTCGACCATCCGCGACACGGACAGGCAGTCGGAGATGCCGCGCACCAGCTCCGCGTTGCCGATGCGCTCCAACGGCCCCGTCCCGGCGGGCTGGGCGGCGGCGTACGTGTCGGAGACGTACGGCGTCTGCCAGACCTGCATCGGGTGCACCCGCGTGGGCTCGTCGGAGGTCGCGCGGAAGACCACCATCGTGCCGTCGTCGAACAGCGAGTAGCCGTGGCAGACGATGGGGTTGGCGACCTCCTTCCTGATCACGTTGTACGGCAGCAGCAGCGAGCGCCCGTCGCCCCTGGCGTGGAAGACGTACAGGACGTCCTCGCCGTTGGGCGAGCGGACAACCCGCTCGAACTCCAGGTCCGTCACGTCCGTGTCGAACGTCTTGCTGACCCCGGTCGCCAGGTAGTAGCCGCCGGGGAAGATCAGCCCCTGGTCCTCGGGCAGGCGCTGGCACGCCTGGCCGAGGCCGTCGAGCCTGATGACGGCCTTGGTACGGGTGTTGAAGACCAGGTGGCGCCGCTCGGTCTCCTTGTACGGCCTGATCCGCATGAGGATGAGCGGCCCCACCCTGGCGTACTCGACGTCGGCGTCCGCCAGGCTCTGCAGGTGTTCGGCGACCGGCTCGGCGTAGATGCCGGCGCCGGTCTCCGTGTTGTTCTCGATCTTGATGGTCAGGTCGCCGCCGACCGTCTCGACGAACACCTCGCCACCGATCGAGATGTGCGGGTGGCGTCCGAGCACGTGGTCGTCGCGCGTGGTCGGCGTCCACTCGAAGTCGTGGGACGGGGGGAAGGTGTGGTCACGCTCCCCCCGGCTATCCACATATTTCGGGACTCCGCCGTTGTCGACCGTCCACCGCAGCACCCGCAGGTCCGCCGGACCCGTCTGGAACACCGCCAGCAACTTGCCCTCGACCCGCCGCAGCTGCTGCAGCCTGGTCTCCTTGTAGTAGCGGTACAGCTCGGCGAAGTCCTTCTTGAACGCCGGATCGTCCAGCGTCTCCAGCTTGTCGGCGTCGAACCTGAACGCGTCACCGTCCCTGGAGAACCGGTGCACCGCGAACACGTCCGCCACCGCCGTCTCCGGCTTGAGCCCGATGAAGACGTTGTAGCCGAAGAGCATCACGTCGCCCAGGGAGACGATGTCCCTGGGGACGCAGTTGTTCTCGGTGCGGATCCGCTCGGTGCCCAGCAGGCGCAGCTCCGCGCCGCCGAACACCTTCAGCCGCGCCCCGTTGAGCGCCTCGGCCGCCGCCGTCAGGGTCTTGGCCTGGGCCTGGAGCCTGTTCCTGAGGACCTCATAGGTCCCCGCCTCCAGCGCGGTCACCGGCTCGGTCACCTGGCAGCCCCGGCGAGAGCCGCCACGGGGGAGTCGGCCACGCCGAGCCTGCGGGCCGTCTCCAGCAGCTCGCCGAGCGCCGTCGTCTGCGGGCCGCCGTCCTGGATGAGCCGCATGAGGAGGGCGGAGACGGTCAGGTTCTTGATGTCTTCGGTACGCACGCCGCCGATCACGTTCGCCAGGTCGGCCGCCAGGCTGGCCGAGCCGTTCACGTACGGCGAGACCAGCGCGCCCGCGACCTCAGAGTGGCCCACGAACCCGTCGACCACCTTGCCCGCGGTGATGGACCCGACCACCTTGTCGAAGAACATCGTGTCGCCGCCGACGACGTCGATGTTCGCCTTGGCGAGGCCGGCGGCCAGCACGCTCGCCTGCGACTCCGCCACCTGACGCGACACGTCGATGTGCTTGAGCCTGATCTCCTTGTCGGCCTCCAGGCGCAGGCGGTACTCCTCGTGCGCCCTGCTGGCCTCGTCCAGCGCCGCCATCGCGGCCGCCTTCTGCGTGAGGCCCTCGGCCTCGGCCTTGAGCTTCTCGCCCACCGCGGCCGCCCCGGCCAGCGCCATCGCCTGCTCGCCCTCGGCCTGCGCCTTGAGCCGGTCGCCCTCGACCAGCGCCATGGACCTGGCGCCCTCGGCCTCGGCCGCCAGCCGCTCCTTCAGCACCAGCGCCTCCGCGCGGCCGACCTTCTCGATGGCCTCGGCGTCGCGCTCCTTGACCTGCACCTCCGCCAGCCCGGCCGCGGCCGACTCGGCCTGGATGCCCTCGGCCAGCCGGATCTTGGCCCTGGTCTCCAGCTCGGCCGCCTGCTGCCTGGCCTCGGCGAGCACCAGCTCCTCGCGGGCCCTGAACTTGGACGCGGCCTCCGCCGCCTCGGCCGCCTTGATGTCCTTGACCAGGTTCTCCTGGGCCTCGGCCTCGGCGGCGATGATCACGGTCTGGCGGGTGCGCTCGGCCTCCTCGACCACGCGCAGCCGCTTGATGCTCTCCTCCTGCTCGGCCACGGTCTTGTCGACGGCGATGCGCTCGCGGATGACCTCGGCGATGACCCGCTTCTCGGACTCGACCTCTTTGTCCTTGGCGATGCGCGACAGCTCGGTCTCCCGCTCGCGGGCGATGACCTCCAGGACGCGGTCCTTCTCGATCCGCTCGGACTCGATCGCGATCACGCGCTCGCGGTTCTTCTCGGCGACCGCGATCTCGCGGGCGCGGTTCTCGTTCTGCACGCCGAGCTGCTCGTCGGCCTTGATGTTCGCGCTCTGGGCGCGCAGCCGCTCCTCGGCCTGCACGCGGGCGATCTCCGCCTCCTCGCGGGCCTTGACGGTCTCGATCTCCCGCCGCTGCTTGAGCTCGGCGTCGGCCTGGCGGCGCTGCAGCTCCAGGATGGCCTCGCGGGCGTCGACGTTCTGGCGGGTGATCTCCTTCTCCTCGTTGCGCTGGAACTCGTTCGTGCGCACGTGCTCGATCGCCGTCAGCTCGGTGATCTTGCGGATGCCCTGGGCGTCGAGGATGTTGCTCTTGTCGAGCTGCATGAGCGAGGTCTGCTCGAGGTAGTCGATGGCGGCGTCCTCGAGGCTGTAGCCGTTCAGGTCCGTGCCGATGAGCCGGACGATCTGGTCCCTGAACTCGTCGCGCTTGGTGTAGAGGTCCACGAAGTCGAGCTGCTTGCCGGCCGTCTTGAGCGCCTCGGAGAACTTCGCGCTGAACAGCTCCTGCAACGTCGACTCGTCACTGGCGCGCACGGTGCCGATGGCCTGGGCGACCTTGATGACGTCCTCGGCGGTCTTGTTCACGCGCACGAAGAACGTGATCTTGATGTCGGCCCTGATGTTGTCCCGGCAGATGAGCCCTTCGCGGCCGGTCCGCTCGATCTCAATGGTCTTGACCGAGATGTCCATGATCTCGGCCTTGTGGACGACCGGTAAGACGACGGCGCCGGTGAACGTCACGTCCACTTTGTTGACCTTGGAGATGATCAGTGCCTTGCCCTGATCCACCTTGCGGAAAAGGCGGCCGATGACGACGAGCAGGCCAATCACGATGACCAGGACGACGGCGAGAAATACGCCGAAGCCGGTGGAGATGACGTCCATCAGTGCTCCCTTTCGTAGGGCATGACCCAGAAGAATTCGCCGTCTTTGTCGTATTCGAAGATGAGTGCGTCGTCGCCGCGGGCAAGGCGGTCCTTGCCGGTCGTGCGTACCTGCACGACCGCGGACGAGCCGTCGGCGGCGGTGACCTCGGCCTGGCCGAAGTCGGGGGTGGCCGCGCCGGTGCGGATCACGCACATCTGGCCGACGAAGTCGCCACGCGAGTGCCGGTCCCCGGAGGGGAACAGCCTGCGTAGCGGACCCAGCAGGCCACGGATGGCCAGCCAGGCCCCGACCGGTGCGGCGAAGGGGACGGCGATCAGCAGGCCGCCACTCGCCACCACGCTGCCGATGAGGCAGAGCAACCAGGCCAGGGCAATCAACAGCGAAAGCACGATCCCGGCCGGGACTCCCCCGAGGCCCAGCCAGGTGGCGTCATCTTCCAGTTCGAACAGCCCGGTGATCACGGTCAGCCAATAACCGATGACCACCACGAGAAGGAAAGTGAAAATGACAGTCGGAAAGCTCAGTACGGTGTCTAAGAACTCGATCATCCCGCCCCGTGTGCCCATCCCCCGTTGATGTCCTGATGGACTATATACAGATAAAGCATGACTAAAGCGGAAAGTTCCTGAAGAGTCTGGCGAGTTTTCCGGGTTGACCTCCACTTAGGTTGAGGTTGCAGGCTGGCACTTATGACTGACGTGATGAGAGCCGCGGCCTTCGCCGAACCGGGCGGCCCGGAGGTCCTGAAGGTGATGGAGCTGCCCGCGCCGCAGGCGGGTCCCGGCCAGGTCCGGGTGCGGGTGCGGGCGGCCGGCGTGCAGCCGTTCGACACGGCCGTACGGGCGGGGTGGCTGCCGGCGCACATTCCCCCGGCCCCCTTCCCCCGCATTCCCGGGAACGAGTTCGCGGGTGTGGTGGACCAGGTGGGCGACGGGGTGACCGGGGTGTCCGCGGGGGACGAGGTGCTGGGGTTCTCGGCGCTGTACGCCTACGCCGAGTACATCGTGGTGCCGGGGACGGACGTGGCACCCAAGCCCGCGCAGGTGCCGTGGGAGGTGGCCGGCGGGCTGACCTCGGGCGTGCAGACCGCGGAGCTGGCGATCGACGGGCTCGGCCTCGCGGACGGCGAGACGCTCCTCGTGCACGGCGCGGCCGGGTCCGTGGGCACGGCGGCCGTGCAGATCGCCCGGCGGCGCGGGGCCACCGTGATCGGCACGGCCCGCGAGGTCAACCACGACTACCTGCGCGACCTCGGCGCCATCCCGGTGGTCTACGGCGAAGGGCTCGCCGACCGGGTACGCGAGCTCGCCCCGAACGGCGTGGACGCCGCGCTCGACGGGGCCGGAGGTCACGCGCTGGAGGTCTCGATCGAGCTGGTCAAGGACCGCGGCCGGATCTTCACGCTGGTCGAGCACGGCAAGGCGGCCGAGCTGGGCGTCCGGTTGGTGCAGGGGCAGCGCTCCGCCGAGCGGCTCGGGCGTTACGCCCGCCTGTACGCCGAGGGTGCCTTCAAGTTCTCGGTACGCAGGACGTACGCGCTGGAGGACGCGGCGGACGCGCACAGGGAGATCGAGACCGGCCACGGCCAGGGCAAGATCGTACTGACGGTCTAGAGGCGCTGCCGCACGGCCTCGGCGACGGCGAGGCCGATCTCGTTGAGCTCGCTGTCGCCGTCCTTGACGTCCCACAGGGCGTTCTGCAGCACCCGGCCGAGCGTCCACCCGGCAGAGCGCCGGGGGTCGAGGCCGAGCCGGTCCACCATGAGATCGAAGCGGCGCAGCACCGCCCGCCGCACGTCGCCGGTCGCGACCACGTCGTCCCAGCGGTTGTGCAGGGCGGGCAGCAGGTCGAACCCAGGGTCGCCCGCCAGCGGCTTGGGGTCGATGCTCAGCCACGGCTCCCGGTCGGCGGCCAGCACGTTGTCGTAGTGCAGGTCCCAGTGCAGCAGCCGGTCGCCCGGCTCGGAGACGAGCTCGCCGACGGCGCCCGCGCAGTAGCGCATCCAGTGGCGGTCGCTCTCGCGCGGCAGCTTCGCCACGGCCCTGTCCACGTCGTCCAGCATGGCCCGGGCGATGTCGTCCAACCGGCGCATCCCCTCGGGCGCCTGGTAGGTCACCAGGCGGGCCAGCAGGTCCGTGAGGATGCCCAGGGCTTCCATGTCGTCCGGCATGGCGGACAGGGACCGGTCGGCCTCCAGCCGTTCGAGCAGCAGGGTGCCGGTCCCGGGGTCGGAGTCGAGCAGCAGCACCGACGCGTCACCGGCCCAGGTGCGCAGGCCGGGGGCCTCGGTGTCGTTCTCGTCGGTGACGGGCTGGAGCTTGAGCGCCGCCTTCGTCCCGTCCTCGCGTACGACGGGCAGCACGAGGGACACCACCCCGTGCCGGGGCTCCCCGTCCAGCCGCAGCGCCCATTCCTCCAGGTAACGCCCGGCCAGCGTGGGGAGCCCCGCGGACCAGGTGCGCCCCGCCTCTCCGTTCCATTTCACGTGTGACTCGGTCAGCGCCGCCGGCACCCTGATCTTCATGCCCCCAGTCTGCCCGGGGACGCCGACTCAGTAGTGCCAGGGGTACGGCGACCAGTCGGGCTCGCGCTTCTGCAGGAACGAGTCGCGCCCCTCGGCCGCCTCGTCCGTCATGTACGCCAGCCGCGTCGCCTCGCCGGCGAACACCTGCTGCCCCACGAGCCCGTCGTCGATCGCGTTGAAGGCGAACTTGAGCATGCGCTGCGCCGTCGGCGACTTGCCGTTGATCTTGCGGCCCCACTCCAGGGCCGTGCGCTCCAGCTCCTCGTGCGGGACGACGGCGTTGACCATGCCCATGCGGTGCGCGTCGGCCGCCGTGTAGGTGTCGCCGAGGAAGAAGATCTCGCGGGCGAACTTCTGCCCGACCTGCCGCGCGAGGTAGGCCGAGCCGAAGCCGCCGTCGAAGCTGGCCACGTCGGCGTCGGTCTGCTTGAAGCGGGCGTGCTCGGCGCTGGCCAGTGTGAGATCCGCCACGACGTGCAGGCTGTGGCCGCCGCCCGCGGCCCAGCCGGGCACCACGCAGATCACGATCTTGGGCATGAACCGGATGAGCCGCTGCACCTCCAGGATGTGCAGCCGCCCGGTGGCCGCCGAGCCGTCGGCGTACTGGTAGCCGTCCTTGCCCCTGATGCGCTGGTCGCCGCCGGAGCAGAAGGCCCACCCGCCGTCCTTGGGCGAGGGGCCGTTGCCGGTGAGCAGCACGCAGCCGACGTCGGTGGTCTGCCTGGCGTGGTCGAGCGCGCGGTAGAGCTCGTCCACGGTCTGCGGGCGGAACGCGTTGCGCACCTCGGGGCGGTTGAACGCGATCCGCACGGTGCCCTGATCGACCGCTCGGTGGTAGGTGATGTCGGTGAAGTCGAATCCCTCGACCGCCTGCCACGCCTTGGGATCGAACAGCTCGGAGACCATGCGCCAGAGCCTAACGGATCTGACCTTCGGCCCATTCGGCCCACTCCTGCTGGGCCTGGCCCAGGCGCAGGCCGTATTCGAGGCTGATGCGGCCGTACACCGAGAGGTTGTCCTCGCGGTCGTCGAGGAACTCGCGGATGCCCTCCAGGTGCTCCACGTGTTTGCGGACGTGCTCGGCCTGGTGGCGGAGGTATCCGCGGGCCTGCTCGGGCGAGACCTGGGCCAGGAAGAACACGCGGAGCAGCATGTCGCTGCGCAGGACCCTGGTCGGCTCGACCTCGGTGATCCAGTGGCGCAGCTCGGCCAGGCCCGCCTCGGTGATCGCGTACTCCTTGCGGCCGCGCGGGCCCTCCGCAGACACGTCCACGAGACCCGCTTCGGCCAGTTTGCCCAGCTCCGCGTAGAGCTGGCTCTGCGTGGCGGGCCACACGTTCGACAGCGAGATGTCGAACATCTTCATCAGGTCGTATCCGCTCGCGGGTTCCTCGGAGAGCAGTCCCAGCACGGCGTGTCGAAGGCTCATATTCCTATGTTGACATATCGGCGCAAGAGGTTCTAGCTTCGACATGTCACTTTAGGAACGTGGAAGGACACCTCACCATGCGCGGCCTGCTCGGCTTCCTGCCCTGGATCGTCTACGCGTTCATCGCCACCAGCGACGAGTGGCGCTGGGGCGCCATCACCGGGCTGGTCATCGCCCTCGGCCTCGTCGTCATCGACCGCAGGACGGGCAAGGCCTGGGACGAGATGGTGATCGAGAGCAGCGCGGCGCTGTTCTTCGCCTGCCTCACGGCGCTGTCGCTGGTGGCCCCGCACTCGCCGCTCACTCCGTACGGCCCCGCGCTGGTCAACGTCTGGCTGGCGGGCACCGCCTGGGGCTCGCTGGCCATCCGCAAGCCCTTCACGCTCGGCATCGCGCGCACGATGGCGCCGAAGGAGGTCTGGGAGACCCCGCGGTTCCACCGCGTCAACGCGGTCATCACCACGGTCTGGGCGGCGGCCTTCACCGTCGCCGCGGTCTCCCTGACGCTCGTGCTTTCCGTCTCACCTCACGCGACGACGCTCGTCATCGCCATCAAGGTGCTCACCTTCGTTCTGCCCGCCGTCTTCACGGCCTGGTATCCCAAGCGCGTGCGGCAGGCGCTGGCTAAGTGACCTCCGCTCGCAGCTCCGCGAGCAGCTCGCCCTGGTCGGCGAGCATGTCGGTGAGAATCCTGCGGGCAGCCCCGAGCAGGTCGGCCAGCTCGGGCGTGGCCAGCGTGTAGACGACGGTGCTGCCCTCGCGAATCGCGCTCACGATCCCCGCTCTGCGCAGGACGGCGAGCTGCTGGGAGAGGCTCGAGGCCTCGATGTCGATCTGGGCCAGCAGATCCCGGACGGGAAGCGGCCCTTCCTGGAGTAGCTCCAACACTCGGATGCGAGCGGGGTGGCCGAGCGTTCTGAAGAAGTCGGCCTTGGCCTGGTGGACCTCCACGTGCATATAGCCCAGACTAATCCAGCGCAGTTGCATAATTCTTCAAGTCGTAACGTTGTTGGATAGCATGACAGCGGGGACTAGGGAGTAGCCATGGGCCGAGGAAGAGCCAAGGCGAAGCAGACGAAGGTCGCTCGCCAGCTGAAGTACACCAACCACAACATCGACTATGACCGGCTTCGCGAGGAGCTGGGAGCCGATGCGCGCCGCGAGGAGATCTACCCGCCTACGGCGTCCGAGCAGGAGTCCGAGCGCGCGCAGTGACGCGGGTCAGGTTCGCGGGCGCGAGCGTGACGTTCTTCAGCCGCCTGGCCTCCGGTGCCTGATCGGGCGCCGTGAGCTCCAGGCGGTGCAGTACCTCGCCGATGATGACGCGCATCTCCAGCAGCGCCAGCTGTGCGCCGACGCAGAAGCGCCGCCCGCCGCCGAACGGCATCCAGGCCCTGCTCTGGGGCCCGTCGATAAAGCGCTCCGGGCGAAACTCGTCGGGTTCGGGGAAGGCGGCGGGGTCGTGGTGCACGAGCGGGATGAACGGTCCGGCATACCATCCGGCGGGGATCTCGTACTCGCCCAGCTGCAGCGGGGCGTCGAGTTTCCTCGGCGCCTCGTAGACGACCGGCCTGACCCGCAGCACCTCCTTGACCACCGCGTCGAGGTAGGTCTCGTCGCCGGGCAGCCGGTCGAGGATCTCGGGCATGCGCAGGATCCGCTCGAAGGCCCAGGCGAGACCCGTGGCGGTGGTCTCGTGCCCGGCCAGGAGCATGGTGATCAGTTCGTCGCGGATCTCCTGGTCGTCCAGCTCGGTGTCCAGCAGGCGGCCGAGCACGTCGGTGCCTCCTGGCGCGGTCCGGCGGCGGCGGATCTCGTCGAACAGGATCGTGTCCACCTCGGCGCTCACCCGTACGAACCGGGGGTAGGGCCCGAACGGGATCCGGCGGAACTTCTCCGGAAGCATGGGGATCAGCGGGGACCCGCCGGTCTCGATCAGGTCGGGCAGCAGCGCGCGTAGCCGGCTGACGCGCCCGGCGTCCCGGATGCCGAAGATCAACCGGATGATGATCTCCAGCGTGATGTCCTGCATGCGGTCGCGCAGCGCGAACGGCGTGCCCAGCGGCCAGGTCGCGATTCTTTCCGCCGCTATGGCCGCGATGTCGTCGCGGTAGCCGGCGACCTGCTTGGCGCGCAACGGGGGGTTGAGCAGCTTGCGGTGCCGCCACCAGGGGTCGCCGTCGAGCGTGAGGACGGAGTGCTCGCCCACCATGTGCGCGAGGAAGTCGCGCCGCGCCTCGCCCGCGCGCCCGCCGCCGTGGTCGGTCCGGAAGACCTGCTCGGCCAGCTCCCCGGTGGTCACGTAGACCTCCGGGGGGAGGCCGGTGAAGCGGACCGTGAAGATCGGCCCGTACTTGCGTCGAAGCCTGGAGAGCATGCCGGGCGCGTCCCGGATGAACCACGCCGTCTGCACCGCCGAGGGGAGTCTCGGCCCGGGAGGAATCATTTCGGACCTCTCAAGTAGATGGATGTACGTACGTCCGTCATAGACGCTTGTATACATCTGTAGCATGGATCACGTGGCACGAACAGAGGCCGGTGGATACCGGGAGAGACTGCTGGCGGGAGCGGTGAGCTGCCTGCAGGAGAAGGGCTATGCCCGTACGACGGCCCGGGACCTGGTCGCCGCCTCAGGCACCAACCTGGCCTCCATCGGCTACCACTTCGGCGGCAAGGACGCGCTGCTGAACGAGGCCCTCGCCGAGTTCTTCGACCAGTGGATCGCCCAGGTCGAGCGGGCGATGTTCAGCTCGCAGGTGGGCAGCGCGCGGGAGATGCTGGAGCGCGCCATGACGGAGCTGGTCGACAGATTCGCGGAGCTGAGGCCGCAGCTCGTGCTCTTCGTCGAGGGCTACCCGGCGGCGCTGCGCGAGGCCGTGCTGCGCGAACGGCTGGCCGAGTCGTACGCCCGCTGCCGCCGGGCGGGCGCCGACATGGTCCGCCGGGCCGTCGCCCAGCTGGACATCGAGCTGCCGGTGGCGCCGGAGGTGCTCGTGTCGGTGCTGGTGGCCATCACCGACGGGCTGCTGCTGCAGTGGCTGCTCGACCCGGCCGCCACACCCGACGCCCGGCAGGTCGTCGACTCCCTCGCCGCTCTCTCGTCGCTCATCGCGTAGCAAGCCTCTGACCTGGGGAGGAATGTCACCGGCGGGGTCTGGTGGGTTCTTTTCGGTGACGAGGTGATCAAGACATGCGTGTGGCAATCGTGGGTTCTGGAAGACTCGGCGTGCCTCTTGGCCGCCTGCTCTCGACGGGCGGACACGAGGTGTTCTTCAGCGACGCCGACCCCGGCCGGGTGGCGGCGGCCACGGCCGCGACCGGCGGGCAGGCCAGGGGTGGCACGCCGAGCGAGGCCGCGCGGTTCGGCGAGGTCATCGTGCTGTCGGTGGGGTGGGAGGCGTTCTCCGCCGTGGCGGCGGAGCTCGACGGCGCGCTCTCCGGCAAGATCGTCGTAGACCCCAGCAACCCGATCGCCGAACGGGACGGCCTGTCCGTGGTGGTCGCCGTCCCCGGCGGGCTCACCAGCCCGCAGTACCAGCAGCACGTGCTCGGGGCGGAGGTCCGGCTGGTGCGGACGTTCAACACGAAGTACTCGAAGGAACTGCTGACGCTGGGGACGGTGGGGCAGCGGGGCGGGTCGCGGGCCGACATGCCCTACTGGGGTGACGACGACGAGGCCAAGAAGGCGGTGGTGCCGCTCATCGAGGACGCCGGTTTCACCGCCATCGACGGCGGCGGCCTCTCCAAGGCCCGCTAGCCCTCCACCACCTCCGGCCACCGAACCCCACCCCAGCCCCACCACCCCGCGCACCCGCACCCCGCGCGCCGCTTCCGCAGCGGCGATCGCCGTGTCGGTGGGCTGGTCGTCGTCGCATGCCGCCGTCCTTCGTCTCGCCGACCCGGCGCTTGGAGGGTGCGGGCTGAGGCCGGCATCCGCCTCCCCCGCTGACGGAGCCGCGCTGACGGAGCCGCGCTGACGGAGCCGCGCTGACGGGACCGAGCCGACGGCGGAGCGTTGGCGAGTGTCAGGTGCGTTTGGGCGGGTGCGGTGGGGGTGTCAGGTGGCGCAGGTGTCGTGGGTGGCGTCGAAGCCCTTGATCGACTCCGTGTCGTCCGCGCGCAACGGCTTGAGGCCCGTCCAGTCGGAGCCGATCACCAGCACCAGCCGGTTCGTCTGCGCCCCCGCCACCTTCCGGAGTGTGGAGGTCAGGAGGTCGTTGGTGAGGGTGGGGACGCGGGTCTCGCCGTTGGGCCCGTACAGGACGGTGGTCTTGGGCTGCGGTTTGCGGGCCGAGTCGCCGATCTTGGTGATGTGGTAGCCGCGCTGCTCCAGGGCGGCCGCCACCTGGGTGCCGAGGCCGCTGCGCCAGGTGCCGTTGCGGAGCTCGATCTGGACCTTCGTCCGGCCCACCTTGGCCTGGCCGCCCTTGACGCCCTGGACGCTCTGGTCCTTGGCCACGATCTGGAACAGGTGGCCGGCCTGCGGCTGCACCCACTCGACCCGGCCGGGCTGGGTGAGGGAGTAGTGCCAGGGGGTGGTGATGAAGCGGATCTGGCCGGCGTTCAGGCCCTGGAGGCTGGTCGCGAGGTCCTTCATGACGCCGAAGTTCAGGCCGCGGTCGGTGGTCACCGCCTTGGTGCCGGCGTCGAGGATGCCCAGCAGCTTGGCGGGGTCGGTGAGCGTCTCGCCGCTCATGACCTTCTTGACCATCGACGCGATGAACATCTGCTGCCGCTGGATGCGCCCGATGTCCGAGCCGTCGCCCATGCTGTAGCGGGCGCGTACGTAACCGAGCGCCTGCTCGCCGGTGAGCGTCTGCCGCCCGGCGGGCAGGTGGAGCAGGGCCTTCTTGTCGTTCACCGGCTCCGGCAGGCAGATCTCGACGCCGCCGATGGCGTTGACCATGCTCTTGAAGCCGGTGAAGTCGACCTTCACGAAGTGGTCGATGCGGATGTGGGTGAGCGACTCGATCGTCTTCCAGGTGCAGGCGATGCCGCCGGAGTTGAACGACTCGTTGATCATGCCCAGGTGCGGCCGCTGGCCGGGCAGGCCGCCGGTGGCGCGGCAGGCGGGGAGCTGGACGAGCGAGTCGCGCGGGAAGCTGACGACCATCGCGTTGTCGCGCTTGGACGACACGTGCACCAGCATGATCGTGTCGGTGCGCTCGCCCGCGATATGGTGCCCGTACTTGGCGTTCTTGCCGTCGCGCTGGTCCGATCCGACGACCAGGACGTTCATGGCGGTGCCCGCGACCTTGGGCGGCCGGGTGGCGCCGAGGTCGTCGGCGGTGACGTCGATGTGCTTGACGTTGCCGGTCAGCTTCGCGTAGACGCCGACGGCGATGCCCGCGACCAGGAGGACCACGGTCACGGTGACCGCGATCGTCCAGCGCAGCCAGCGGCGGCGCCGCCGGGGTGGCGCGCTCGGTTCGGACGGGGGCGCGTCGACTAGCCCGCTGCTCACGTGACTCCAGAGGGACGGGGCCGCGGGCCGCGCCCATGGCCAAGAGCCTCGCCGTACAGATCTCGGCCGGTTGAACGTGCCCGAGTGTACTCAGTCGGGCACGTTCATGAGGAACGATCTGTCCTCAACGTCGTCAGTCGGGCAGGTCAACGCGCAGTGAAACCGTGCCGCGCAGGTCGAGCCAGGCCGTGCCCGGGCCGCGTACCAGCCGGAGGATCACCTCCTCGCAGCCGGGGCACCGGGCCACCAACCCGGGGTCGGGGCCGTACACGCGGAGCGAGGCGACCGGGCCGGCGAGGCCGCAGCTCGCGCAGCGGCCGGTGGCGGCGGTGACGTCCACGGCGAAGATCTCTCCGAGCGGGCCCGCCAGCGCGTTGCCGTCGAGGTGCTCTGCGGTCATGTCAGTTCCCTTTATCCGAAACGTTCGGTACGGATGCGCTCGGGCGCGTGCCCCAGCGCGAGCAGCAGGTCGGCCGCCGCCTCGACGAACCCCGTCGGCCCGCACACGTAGCAGTCGGGCTCGAAGGTCGCGGGCCAGCCGCCCTCGGCCAGGTCGTCCAGCATGATCCGTCCCGCCGCGCGGGACGTGCCGGGCGGCGCGGATCTGGTGTAGAGGTAGGAGATGTCGAGCCCCGGGTCGGGGCGGCGCAGCTCCTCGGCGTAGTAGCGGCGGTCCGGGTCGCGCAGCGAGTAGAGCAGGCGGAACGGCACCCGGCTGCCCGCCTGCCTGCGCGCCCTGATCATCGCCATCAGCGGCACGATCCCCGACCCGCCGGCCACCAGCACCACCGGCGCCTTGCTCTCCGGCCGCCAGACGAACCAGCCGCCCACCGGGCCCCGCAGCTCGACCTGGTCGCCGACCTCGATGACCTCGGTCAGGTACGGCGAGACCTCGCCGTCCGGGACGGTCTCCACGGTCAGATCGACGAGGTCACCGTCGGCGGGGCCGGCCAGCGAGTAGCTGCGCTGCGCGGTGTAGCCGTCCTCGGCCGTCAGCCGCACGTCCACGTGCTGCCCCGCCAGGTGCCCCGGCCATTCGGGCACCCGGAACCGCAGCGTGCGCGCGGTCGCCGTCTCCTTGACGATCTCGGCGAGCTCGGCCGCCCGCCAGGCCAGGCGGCGCACCTCAGTCGCCCTCGTAGCGCTGCTCGCGCCACGGGTCGCCGTAGTTGTGATAGCCGGCAGTCTCCCAGAAGCCGGGCCAGTCCTCGTTGAGCAGCCGGATGCCGCGTACCCACTTGGCCGACTTCCAGAAGTACAGGTGCGGCACGATCAGCCGGGCCGGGCCGCCGTGCCGCGGCTCCAACTCCTCGCCGTCGAAGCGGTGCACGATCCACGCCTTGCCGTCGAGCAGGTCCTCGAGCGGAAGGTTGGTGGTGTAGCCGCCGTACGAGTAGATCAGCGCGTATTCGGCGGCGGTCTCGACGTCCTCGAAGAGCACGTCGAGCGAGACGCCCTCCCAGGAGGTGTCCAGCTTGGACCACTTGGTCACGCAGTGGATGTCGACCGTGGGCGTCTCACCGGGCAGCGCCATGAACTCCTGCCACGACCAGCGGTGGGTCTGCTCGGCCTCGGTGTCGATGGCGAACTCCCACCGCTCCAGCGGCACCCGCGGCGTCGGCCCGGCCGACAGCACGGGGAAGTCGTCGACGAGGTACTGCCCCGGTGGCACCCGGTCGCCGTCCGGCCTGTGCCGTCCGCGGAAACCGCGCGAAATGATGTTCACGCCTCATTTCATCACGCGCTCAGCCCCGGCGCGGAGACACCAGGCCGGACTCGTACGCGAAGACCACGAGCTGGGCCCGGTCGCGTGCCCGCAGTTTGGTCATGGCCCTGCTGACGTGCGTCTTCGCGGTGGTCGGGCTGATCACCATGTGCGCGGCGATCTCGTCGTTGGACATGCCGCGGGCGACCAGCGCGGTCACCTCGCGCTCGCGGTTGGTCAGCACCTCCAGGCCCTGCGGGTCCGGCTCGGGGCGGCGGGCCACGTACTCGCCGATCAGGCGGCGGGTGATGGCGGGGGACAGCAGCGCGTCGCCGCGGGCCGCGACCCGGACGCCCTGCAGCAGGTCGGCGGGCTCGGTGTCCTTGACCAGGAACCCGCCCGCGCCCGCCCTGAGCGCGTTGAAGACGTACTCGTCGAGGCCGTAGTTGGTGAGGATCACGACGTGGACCTCGCTCAGCCGCTCGTCGGCCGCGATGCGCCGGGTCGCCTCGATGCCGTCCATCACCGGCATCTGGACGTCGATGAGCGCCACGTCGGGCAGGTGTTCGAGGGCGAGGGCGATGGCCTGCTCGCCGTTGGCGGCCTCGGCCACGACCTCGATGTCGTCCTCGGCCTCCAGCAGGGCGCGGAAGCCGCCGCGGATGAGTGCCTGGTCGTCCACGAGCAGCACGCGGATCACGTCGGTTCCCCCAGTGGAAGCTCTGCGCGTACGGTGAAGCCGCCCTCCGGGCGGGGTTCGGCCCGCAGCCGGCCGCCGAGCGCCGTGACCCGCTCGCGCATGCCGAGCAGGCCCACGCCGGGCACGGGCGGCGCGTTCCTGCTGGCCAGGCCGTCGTCGTCCACCTGCACGACCAGCTCGTCGCCGCCGTAGTCGACGCGTACGGACGCCGCCGCCCCGCCCGCGTGCCTGGAGACGTTGGTGAGCGCCTCCTGGACGATCCGGTACGCGGCCCGGTCGACCTCGGGCGGCAGCTCGTGCCGTACCCCCGAGATCGTCACCGTGGCGGCCAGCCCGGTGGAGCGGGCGCGGTCCACCAGGTCGTCGAGCCGGTCGAGCCGGCTGTCCTGCGCGCCGGAGCCGTCCGGGTCGTCGGTGTCGCGCAGCACCTCCAGCGTGGCGCGCAGCTCGCGCATGGCGTCCCCGCTGGCCTCCTGGATGGCCACCAGCGCCCCTGGCACCTCCTCGCCGCGCTTGCGGGCCAGGTGCACGGCCACGCCCGCCTGCACCTTGATGACCGAGATGCTGTGCGTGAGCGAGTCGTGCAGCTCCCTGGCGATCCTGAGCCGCTCCTCGCCCGCGCGCCGGCGCGCGACCTCCTCGCGGGTGCGCTCGGCCTCCAGGGCCCGCTGCTCGACCTGCTCCAGGTACGCCTGCCGCTGCCGGGTGACCGTCGCCGTCACCCCCGAGGCCAGGAACCAGCCGAGCAGCAGCGTCGTTCCCTGGACGATGTCCTTGGGGCTCTGCCCGGTGGCGGTGGCCAGGCTGACCGCCAGGCTGACGCCCAGGAACACCGCGCTCGCCAGCGCGGGCAGCAGCAGGTGCCCGGCCCACACCGCGGCGAAGACCGCCATCAGCACGGGGAAGGCGGCGGGCGGGCCCGGCTGGGCGTGCACGGAGAAGACGAGCATGCTGATCGTGCCGACGACCAGCGGCACCAGGGGCGCGCGGCGCCAGGCGACGAGGGAGAGCGAGCCGACCAGGATCGCAGCGAGGTCCAGGACGCCCGCCTGCGGCGTGACCAGCACGGTGGCGGCCAGCATGAGGGCCACGACGGCGGCGAGTGCGCTGTCCACGGCTAGCGGGTGCCATCCGCGCAGAAAGGTCATTACTGCACATTAGAGCCTTGACCAGGGCGGGATCCTCGCCGCCTGGATGTAATTCCGGACTACTCCCGGCGCAGTACTCCGCACGAAGTTGCTCCCCGGGCGGTAGATGCAGGAGTCGACCCGGGCACGATGCCCCCGAGGCATGACGAATACCACGATGTCCGGCTATGGAGACACAGTTCCGTTATGTCACTCCGGTACAGCCGCAGGCGGCGACCGGCCGGGCCATGGAACGCATGGAGACCTTCATCACCGCCTCAGGGCACGGGGAAGCCCTCCCCGGGCGAGCACTCTCGGGAGATCGATCATGACCGCGCAACACACCCTCGCCGTCCGGCCCGTGACCTGGCCCATGCGGGCGCTGACGGTCGTGGCGGGCCTGCACGTCGTCGCGCTGCTGGTCCAGGCGGTGACGGCGGGCCTGCTGCTCTCCATGCCCGGCGGCCGGGCGCTGCACATGGCCTCGGCGATCGCCCTGCTCGCCGTCGGGGTCGCGCACGTCGTCGTGGCGATCCTCGTCCGGTGGCCGGGCGCAGGATCCGCGAAGTTCGTCCTTCCGGCCGCGGCGCTGCTGGTGGTCACAGTGGTGCAGGCGATCCTCGGCGAGGCCCACGTGAAGGCCGTGCACGTGCCGCTCGGGGTGATGATGTTCGGCGGCGGGATCGTCCAGCTCCTCAGGGTCACCTCGCGGCGATGACCTCCACACGACGCGACGTGCTGCGGCTGCTGGGACTGGGTGCGGTGGCGGTGGCCGGGGTGCCTGGCTGCTCGCTGCTCACCGGCACCCCGCAGCCGCAGCTCCTGACGAGCGCGGCGCCGCTGCCCAGGCCGTACGCGGTGCCGCTGCCCGTCCCGGAGGTGGCCAAGCCGGTGCGCAGCGCGGGCGGGGCCGACTTCTACGAGCTGACCGAGCGGGCGGCCGAGGTGGAGGTGCTGCCGGGCCTGCGTACCGGGATCTGGGGGTACGGGGGCACGTTCCCCGGGCCGACCATCCAGGCCCGCGCCGGCCGTCGGACCGTCGTGAAGCTGGTCAACCAGCTCGGCGAGCCGACCGTCCTGCACCTGCACGGCGGGCACACCCCGCCCGAGTCCGACGGCTTCCCCACCGACCTGGTGGCGCCGGGGGCCTCCCGCGAGTACGTGTTCCCGCTGGAGCAGCGGGCCGCCACGCTCTGGTACCACGACCATCGCATGGACTACACGGGGCCGCAGGTCTGGCGCGGGCTGGCCGGGATGTTCCTGGTGCGGGACGCGGAGGAGGAGGCGCTGCCGCTGCCCGCAGGGGAGCGCGACGTGCCGCTGCTGATCTGCGACCGGTCGTTCGCCGCCGACGGCACGATGCTGTATCCGGCGCTGGAGGGCCGGCCCGGGGTACGGGAGGCGTACATGGGGGGCGTGCTCGGGGATGTGATCCTGGTGAACGGGGCGCCCTGGCCTGAGCTGCGGGTCGCCAGGGCCCGATACCGGCTGCGGCTGTGCAACGCCTCCAACGCCCGGACGTACGAGCTGACGACCGGCGGGCCGCTGGTCCAGATCGGCACCGACGGCGGGCTGCTGGCACAGCCACGCACGGTGCGGCAGCTGCGGCTGGCTCCCGGAGAGCGGGCCGACGTGGTGGTCGACTTCTCCGCGTACAAGGTGGGACAGCACGTCGAGCTGCGGAACCTGGCGGGGGAGGGCGCGCAGGCCAGGGTCATGCGGTTCGCCGTGGACCGGGACGAGCGCGACGAGTCGGCCGTGCCGGCGCGGCTGTCCACGGTGGAGGCGCTCGATCCCGGAAAGGCGAAGGTGACGCGGGAGTTCGAGTTCAGCAGTGGGGGCATGGGGTGGCTGATCAACGGCAAGCCGTTCGACCCCAAGCGCATGGAGGCCAGGCCCAGGCTCGGGGACATCGAGGTCTGGCGGCTGACCAGCGACGTCGCCCATCCCGTGCACCTGCACCTGGACCACTTCCAGGTGCTGACGGTGAACGGCGAGCGCCCGCAGGGGCCGCCCGGGTGGAAGGACACCGTCGAGCTGCGCGAGGCCCAGACCGTCGAGATCGTCACCAGGTTCACCGACTATCGGGGGCGGTACGTGCTGCACTGCCACAACCTCGAACACGAGGACATGGCGATGATGGCGGCTTTCGAGGTCATCTAACGCCCGTGGTCCGCGGTTGCGGTCCCTTGGGAGGACCCCCGGTGCGTGGTCGTGGTCCCGTGAGGAGAGGGACGGGCGGGGTGCGGTGCTCGCGGGGTGAGGGCGGGCGGTGGGGGATTGCCCTGGGGGTCATCGACAGGCCGGGCGGGCACGCTCAGAATCGGGACCATGGGTGAGCCTTATGTCGGCGCCAGGACGCCGCGACGGGAAGACGCCAGGTTGCTGACCGGTCGAGGCAGGTACGTCGGGGCGGTGCGGCTGCCCGGAACGGTCCACGCGTACGTGGTCCGCAGCCCCATCGCCCACGGGCGGCTGCTCGGATGCGACGCCAAGGCGGCCTGGGCGGTCGAGGGCGTCCTCGACGTCATCACCCCCGGCGACGCCCCCGACCTGCGCCTGCCCTGCGTCCACGTGTCCCCCGGCCAGCGGCTGCAGTCCTACCGGGTGCTGGACGACGCCATCAGGTACGCGGGCCAGCCGCTCGCGCTCGTCGTCGCCCGCACCCCCGAGGCCGCCAGGGACGCCGCCGAGCTGGTCGATCTCTCGCTGGACGAGCTCCCGGCGGTGGCCGGTACGGACCGGGCGATGCGGGACGGGGCCCCGCTGCTGTATCCGGAGTGGGGCACGAACGTGCTCACCGACTTCACGATGGGCGACGAGGACTGCGCCGCCTTCGTCGAGGGGGCCGCGCACGTCGTGGAGCTGACGTTCACGATGGGCCGCGTCTCGCCGTACCCCATGGAGCCGCGCGGCGTGGTGGCCTCGTACGCCGACGACGAGCTGACCGTGCACATCTCCTCGCAGGCGCCGCACCAGGCGCGCGAGCACCTGGCGGAGGCGTTCGGACTCTCCCATGACCGGGTACGCGTCATCAGCCGCGACACGGGCGGCGGGTTCGGCGGCAAGGAGCACGTCTACCCGGACGAGGCGCTCGTCTGCCTGGCCTCGATGCGCCTGGGCCGGCCGGTGAGCTGGTCGGAGTCGCCGGGCGACCGGCTGGTCGCCACGCTGCCGGCGCGGGCCGCCGTGCACCGGGGGCGGCTGGCGCTCGACGGGGACGGGCGCTTCGTGGCGATGTACGTGGACCTGGTCGGCGACATCGGCGCGCATCCCTCGAACGTGGGCGCGTCGACCTTCGCGGTGACGGCCACCCTGCTGCCGGGGCCGTACCGGTTCGACCGGGTGGCGGTACGCGTGCGCGGCGTCGTCACGAACACCACGCCGACCGGCTCCTACCGCGGGTTCGGCCAGCCGGAGGGCAGCCTGACCAGGGAGCGGCTGATCGACGAGGCGGCGCGCAGGCTGGGGATCGACCGGGTCGAGCTGCGGCTGCGCAACATGCTGGGGCCCGGCGAGCTGCCGTACACGAACCGCGTCTACCAGCGCTACGACTCCGGCGACTACCCGCACGCCCTGCGTACCCTGCGCGACCTCGTCACCCCCGTCGACAAGGCCGACGGGCGCAGGCGCGGCATCGGCTACTCCTGCCATGTGGAGACCACCGGCATGGGTCCCTCGAAGGAGTTCAGGGACGCCGGCATCAATGCAGGCGGCTACGAGTCGGTGTTCCTGCGCATGGAGCAGGACGCGTCCGTGGTCGTGTCGTCGGGGGTGGTGTCGATCGGGCAGGGCATCGAGACGGCGCTGGCCCAGCTCGCGGCCGACCAGGTGGGGGTGCCGATCGAGCGGGTACGGGTGGTCCTGGGGGACACGGCGGCCACGCCGTACTCCTCGGTCGGGTCGATCGCCAGCCGCTCGCTGGTGGTCGGCGGCGGAGCGCTCACCCGGGCCGCCATCCGGCTGCGCGCCAAGCTCGTGGCCCTGGCCGCGCACCGCCTGGAGGCGGCCCCCGACGACCTGGAGATCGCCGACGGCGTGGTGCGGGTGAAGGGCGACCCGGCGGCGTCCCTCACGCTGCGGGAGCTGGCCACGTCGGCGTGGCGCGGCTGGGACCTCCCGGACGGGGTCGAGCCGGGCCTGGAGGAACGGGTCAGCTACGACCCCGACGCCTACACGTTCGCCTACGGGGCCCATGCGGCCGCCGTGGCCGTGGACCCGGAGACGGGGGCCGTCGAGGTGGAGCGCTACTGGGTGGTCAACGACGCCGGGGTGCTGGTCAACCCGGCCGTCGTGGAGGGCCAGATCCGCGGCGGCGTGGCCCAGGGCATCGGCCAGGCGCTCACCGAGGAGATCGTCTACACCCCCGAAGGCCAGCCCATCACCGACTACCTGCTGCCGACGACGCGGGAGGTGCCGGACATCGAGGTCGTGATGCTGCAGACGCCGTCGCCGCTGACGCCCGGCGGGATGAAGGGCGTGGGGGAGTCGGGCACGATCGGCCCTCCGGCCGCCATCGCCAACGCCGTGGCCGCCGCGCTCCCGGAGATCGCCGGCCGGATCACCGACGTCCCCTTGACCCCGTACTCGCTCTGGTCACTGCTCGCGGGGGTGGCCGAGACCTCATGAGCCGTCGCGTCGCCGGGCCTCGGCAGCGGCGACGCGAACAGGGCCCTCAGGAGCCAGTGGTCATGGCCGGACCCACAGGATGTCCTTCAACTCCTTGCCCGCCCTCGACAGCGCCTGCTCCAGCGCATGCATCCCCGCGGGCTTGGGTTTCGGCGGCGGCTCTCCACGCCTGCCCGGCCGTCGGGCGGCGGCGGGGGGCTGGGAGTCGATCTCGGGTGTGTTCTCGTCAGTGCTCATGGCCAAGCCCATACCCGTCGTTTCGGGACGGCGGCTAAAAAGAATTGCGATTTCTCACCGAAGATTCGACCCGAAAGGCCTCCCCGTACGTACAGGTTTCGACGGCCGTGTACGTCGACCCCAAGGCAGGCCCTCTTGTTGAGTGAAACGCGCATCCGCTGTCCCTCTGTCCCGGAAGCCCGGCAAACACAGGAAAGAGATGCCATGACCACGCTGCGATCAGCTCGTCGGAGCCGGATGCAGTACGTGTGGCCACTGCGCGAGGACGTCCGGACGGTCGGCCACGCACGGGCGATCATCCGCGAGGAATTGTCGGCACTCTCCCTTTGTCCGGACCTCGTTGACGACGCCGTCCTCATGGTGAGCGAATTGATCACCAATGCCCTCCTGTACGGCGACGGCCCGTACGAACTGGCCCTGCACATCGACGCGAAAGAGGTCATGTGCGTGGTCGTGGACAGCAGTCCGCTGCTGCCGGAGCCCGCCCCGCCGGACGTGCGGGCCGAGCACGGGCGGGGGCTGCGGATCATCGCCAGGCTCTCCGACGGGTTCTACGGCTGCCATCCCCAGCGCTACGTCACCCACCCCGATCTTGTCGGCAAGGCCACCTGGTTCGCGCTGCCGCGCAGCGGGGCGCCCGGCAACGTGGTGCCGATCAGGGCCGGGACCTAAACGTCCGATTTGAGTCAGGAAAAATCGGGACTTTCCGACTAAATCCAGTTAATGTGTCAGCCGCAAGCCGGGGATGATCTTCGTCGTGTGACGAAGCCCCGGCAGTTCTGGAGGCTGAATGTCTGACTGGAACCTGCGGACCGGCGCGACCACGGCGGCGCTCGCGCTCATCGCCACCACGCTCGCCACGACAGTGACCACGGGCACCGCGTCGGCGGCCGCCGGCGTCTTCTACGTGGACTCCGTCAACGGCAACGACTCCGCCCTGGGCACCACGGAGGCCACCGCGTGGAAAACCCTCACCAAGGCCACGGCGGTGAAGCTGGACCCTGGCTCCAAGCTGCTGCTGAAGCGCGGCAGCAGGTGGAAGGGGCAGCAACTCGCGATCACCGAGTCGGGCAACGCACAGGCTCCGATCGTCGTGGACACCTACGGCACGAGCACCGCCAAACCGATCATCTCCGGGGACAACGAGGCGTGCGTGAGCCTCGACGGCTCCCACATCGAGGTCTACAACCTGCAGGTGGGAGTGCCCCAGGACGACGGCCGCTGTTCGTGGGCCGGCGTGAAGGTGACGGGCAACGACAACGTCGTCGAGCGCAACTACATCACGGGCGCCGCGGCCGGGGTCTACATCGCCCCGAAGGCGCAACGTAACGCGGTGACGGCCAACGACTTCGTCGACAACAACTTCATGAGCAAGAACACCGAGGAGCCGACCAACGACGACTCGGGCGCGTTCGCGATCCTCGTCCAGGGCGACAACTCCGACATCGGCTGGAACGAGTTCCGCGGCTCGATCGCGACCAGCCATGACTACGGGCTGGACGGCGCGGCCGTGGAGATCTTCCTCGGCTCCGAAAACCGCATCCACCACAACATCTCGGTGGACAACGAGACCTTCACCGAGCTCGGCACCAGCAAGGGCGTCGACGAGAACGGCAACCCCGAGGACCCCGACGGCACCTCGGGCAACATTTTCGAGTACAACGTCATCACCGGCCCCAAGACCGGCGCGGCCCTCGTCACCCGCGGCCCGCAGGAGCCCGGGGAGGACCCCGACCCGAACGGACCCGTGCTGGGCACGGTGTTCCGCAACAACTCCGTGTACCTGCCCCAGGCGGGCTCCCAGGGTGTCGTCTGCGACGCCGGCTGCACCAACGCACACCTGTCGATGTCGCAGAACATCATCCAGGTCACGGCCAAGACCGCCTACGGCCCGAACGTCACCGACAGCCACCACAACGTGTTCTTCGGCGCAGCGCAGCACCAGATGGGCGGCCACGACAACGTCGAGGCCGATCCGCTGTTCGACCTGTCGAACACCGCGAACCCGCTGAGCCTGCGTGCCGGGAGCCCGGCCATCGACTTCGGGATCACCAAGTTCAGCGACAGCGACGTGACGGGCCGGGCGATCGACGGCAGCGACGGCGCGGTCGACGCCGGAGCGTACGAGTACGACAAGTAAGTCCCTGCGATTTGTCGCCGCCGTCCTCTACTGTCCGGGGCAAGTGATCAGTCCCGGCAAATCAGGAGAAGTGCGGACATGACCTATCTGGAGCTGTCAGAGGACGGCGGCGGATCGCACAAGTTCTACGACGTGAGCGTGGCGGGCACCCGCGTCACGATCACCTACGGACGCATCGGCGAGCCCGGCCAGACCAAGGTCACCGACTTCCCCACCGTGGCCAAGGCCCAGGCCGCGGCCGCCAAGAAGATCGGCGAGAAGACCCGCAAGGGGTACGCCCCGGCGGTCCGCGGGGTGCGCCAGCGCCGGGCCGTCACCCGCCGGGCCATCGCCAGCACCCGGTCGACCGCCCAGCAGGCGCCGGTCCTGTGGCGCTTCGACAGCGGGGCGTCGGCGTTCGGCATCTTCGTGGACGAGGAGCGCTGCTGGGTCGGCAACCAGCACGGCGACGTCTACACCGTCACCCACTCCGGCACCGTGACCGGCCGCTTCAAGCTGCCCGACGGCGTCAAGTGCATCGTGGCCGACGACTTCTGGATCTACGCGGGCTGCGACGACGGCCGCGTGTACGACCTGAGCGGCAAGGTGCCGAGGTCCGCGTACGAGATCGCCGCCGACGTGGACATCTACTGGCTCGACATCCACGACGGCGTGCTCGGCGTCTCCGACCGCGCCGGCGGGGTCACCACGATCGACTACGAGGACGAGTTCCAGTGGTCGCGCGGCGTCGCCGGCGACTCGGCCTGGATGGTCAGGTGCGACGAGGACTCGGTCTACCACGGGCACTCGAAGGGCGTGGCCCGCTACGACGTCCAGGACGGGACGCCCGTCTGGCAGACCGCCCTCGGCGAGCAGGTGCTGTTCGGCTGGCAGGAGGCGCACTCCGTCTACGCGGGCACCGCCCGCGGCTCCGTGGGCCGCGTGATCCGCCTGGCCAAGGGCGACGGCCGGATCGAGGCCGCCTACCAGTGCGACGGCGCCGTCTACTCCTGCGCCACCTCGCCGGGCGGCCGCCACGTCTTCGCCGGTGACAACCACTCGTCGGTCTACTGCTTCGACGCCTCCGGCGAGCGGCTGTGGAAGCTCGCCACCGGCTTCGGCTCCGCGTTCTCCATGCAGTTCCTGGACGACCGCCTCTACATCGTCACCACCGACGGCTCGCTGGCCTGCATCGACGCGAGCGAGGCGGCCATCGCCGCGGCCCGCGTGGGCACCGTGCCGCAGCCGCTCGACGTCAAGGCGGCCGCGTCGCTTCAGGTGGTCGAGCCGTCGGTGACGCTGGAGACCACCACCGACGCGGGCGACGGCGTGGTGGTGGAGTGCTTCCAGGAGGGCGAGCGGCTGCGGGTCCGCGTGGTCAGCCCCGGCTACGAGTCGTGGAACGTGCAGTTCCCCAAGGACATCCGGGAGGCCGGAGCCCGCTACCGCGTCGACGGCGTGCGCTCCGCCGGCCGGGGCGGCTTCTACCGCGCGTACGGGGACATCCGCCGCCTCCTCTGACGCTCACGTGGCTCTCGCCGGGCGGACGGTCGCCAGGACCAGGAGCCCTGCCGCCAGGCCGGTGACGGCGCTCGCCCGGTAGACGTCGTCGAGCGCGGCGTGCGGGGCCAGGCCGTCCTGGTACAGGATGCCGAACACGGCGACGCCGAGCGCGTACCCGAGCTGCCTGACCGTGTTGACGGTGCCCGCGGCCATGCCCGCGCGGTGCGGCGGGGCGTAGGCCATGGCGGCCGAGCTCAGCGACGGGATGGCCAGTCCCACGCCCACGCCCGTGACGATCAGGCCGGGCACCAGCGCGGTCCACGAGGAGTCCGCGTCGAGCGTGCCCTGGAGGAAGGCGCCCGCGCCGATCAGCAGCAGCCCGCCGCCGATCGCCGCCCTCGGGGACAGCCGGGGGAGGAGCCGGGCGGCGGCGACCGAGGTCACCAGGGAGGCGAGGGCCATCGGCGACAGCGCCAGGCCGGCCATCATGGGGCCGAGCCGGAGGTCCTGCTGCAGCCAGAGCGAGGTGAACGCGAGACAGGCGAACGCCGCCGGCACCAGCAGCATGGCCCCGGCCATGATCCCGCTGAACGACCGGTCCGCGAAGAGCCTGAGGTCCAGCATGGGGTGGTCGCCGCGCGTCTCGATGACGCCGAACACCGCGAGCGCCGCCGCCGCCGCGGCCAGCGGCACGAGCGTCCGCGCCGACGTCCAGCCGTGCTGCCCGACCTCGATGAGCCCGTACGTGAGCGCGCCCGCCGCCACCGTGAACGTCACCATGCCCGGCCAGTCGAGCCGCCCCTTGCCGGGCCGGCGCGACTCCTCGACCGTGCGCAGGGTCAGCCAGACGGCACCAAGGCTGATGGGCAGGTTCACCAGGAAGATGGCCCGCCAGTGCAGGTGCTCGGTGAGCAGGCCGCCTAGCACGGGGGCGACGGCCGCGGCGGCCCCGCTGACGCCGCCCCACACGCCGAACGCGATGCCGCGCCGCCTGCCGTGATAGGTGGCGCTGACCAGGGCCAGGGTCGTGGCCATCATGGCGGCCCCGCCCGCGCCCTGGACCACGCGGGCGGCCAGCAGCACGCCGCCGCTGGGCGCCAGCCCGCAGGCCAGCGAGGCCAGTGCGAACACGATCAGCGCCCACAGATAGACCCTGCGCTGCCCCGCGTGATCGGCGAAGGAACCGGCGGCTAGCAGCAGGGCGGCCAGGGCCAGCGCGTAGCCGTCCAGCAGCCACTGGGTGCCGGTGAAGGACATGTGGAGGTCGTCGATGATGTCGGGGAGCGCGACCATCACGATGGTCACGTCGACGAGGAGCATGAAGGCGCCGGTGCACGCGGCCACCAGCGGCCACCAGCCGGTCCTCGTCGCTGCGGAGGTCTGGGTCATGGTGGATAAGGTCGGGCCTGCATGGGGATATTCGCCAGCGGATGCGGCACTTCTGGCGGTTTTCCCCGCGAGCTAGCCTGTCATGGTGAAAAACATCGCGCTGGACGAAGTGGACCGAGGGCTCCTGCACGCGCTGCAGGTGGACGGGCGGGCCTCGTTCAGCCGCATCGGTGAGGTGCTCGGCGTGTCCGACCAGCGGGTGGCCCGCCGCTACCGGCGGCTGCGCGCCGGCGGCACCGTACGCGTGGTCGGGGCGGTGAACGGGCGGCGGCTCGGCTTCGAGTCGTGGTCCATCAGGTTGCGGTGCACGCCCGACGCGGCGGTCTCGATCGCCGAGGCGCTGGCGCGGCGCTCCGACACCTTCTGGGTGCACCTGCTGTCCGGCGGCACCGAGATCTCCTGCACCACGATCCAGCGCACGGCGAAGGAGCGCCAGTCGCTGCTGCTGGGCAGGCTCGCCAAGACCGACCGCGTGCTGTCGGTGACGGCGCACCGGACCCTGCACATGTTCGTCGGCGGGCGGGTCGGCTGGGCCGGGCTGGCCGCGCTCTCCCCCGAGCAGGTGGCGGCCATCGAGGAGGGGCGGACGTTCGCCCGTCACGCCGAGGGCGAGGAGATCACGCTGGGCCCCGGTGACGACGTCCTGCTGGAGGCGCTGTCGCGGGACGGCCGGGCGCCCTACGCGGACCTCGCGGCGGTGACGGGCTGGTCCGAGTCGACGGTCCGGCGCCGGGTGGAGCAGCTCTACGGGGCGGGGGCGCTCTTCTTCCACCTCGACGTGATGCCCGTGCTGCTGGGCCGGCGGGTGGAGGCGCAGCTGTGGATGTCGGTGCCGCCGGCCGAGCTGGACGCCACCGGGCGGGCGCTGGCCGGGCACCCGGAGGTCGCGTACGTCGGCGCGACGACCGGCCCGGCCAACCTGATGGCCAACGTCGTGTGCCGCGACGACGCGGCGTTCTACCGCTACCTGACCGAGAGCCTGGGCGCGCTGCCCGCGATCGGGCGCATCGAGACCGCGCCGATCATCAGGACCGTGAAGCGGTTCGGGGCGGTGCTCCCGCTCTGACCCGATAATCGAGGCGTGCAACGGCCAACCAGGCGCTCGTTCCTCCGGCTCGGCGGCGTGACCGCGGCCGGGGCGCTGGGCGCGCTGGTGCCCGCCGGCCCCGCGCACACCCCGGACGACTCCTTCCTTCGCTTACGCCGCCGCTGGCGGGAGGTCACGGTGGGCGGCGGGTACGACCCGGCCGCCGAGCCGTACTGGACCTGGCTGGCCAGGCTGGGCAGGACGGCCGCCCGCCACCGCGACACCATGGCCCCCGGCCGCGCCTGGCTCTGGCCCGACCAGGCGTTCCCCTCCTTCGTGACCACGCCGCGGCGGTTGCGGGCCATGGCGCAGGCGTACGTGCTGGAGGGCACCGGACTGACCGGCGACGCAGGACTGGCGGCGGCGGTCGCGGAGGGCGTGGACCACTACCGGCGGAGCGTGCTCGCCAACACCGACCGCCTGCAGGCCGTCCACGTGCCCTCGCTGGGCCTCACCGCGGCCAACTTCTGGGACGCCGGGACCGTGGCCGGCCTGACCGCCTCGGCCCCGTGCGCGGTGCTGGTGCGCGGGGACGCGCTGACCGTGTCGGACCCCCGGCGCGACCTCGACGAGCTGACCGTCACGTGGGCGGGGGAGAGGTTCACCTTCGACGGCCTGGCCGGCCGGGAGGGCGCGTCCACGACCGTGCGGCTGCGCTAGGGAGCGCCGCCGCGCGCCCTGCGGTACTCCTGCACGACCAGGTCCGTGAGCTCCTGGAGCGAGGTGTCCGCGGTGGGCTTGTCGAACGTGATCGTGCCGTGCTGGAGCAGGTTGACCCGGTCGCACACCTCCAGGATCTGGGCGTAGTTGTGCGCGATGATCACGATGGACACCTCGCCGCGCGCCTTCAGGTCGCTGACCAGGTCGAGGATCAGCGCGCCCTCCTTGGCGCCCATCGCGGCCAGCGGCTCGTCGAGCAGCAGGATCCGCGAGCGCGAGTAGACCGAGCGGGCGACCGCGATGGCCTGCCGCTGGCCTCCCGACAGCTTGGCGACCTCGACGTCCACCGACGGGACGCGCACTCCCATGGCGTCCAGGTGCTCGGTGGCCAGGCGGCGCATGCGCCGGTTGCTCAGCAGCCGCGCGAACCCGACGTGCTCCCGGCCCAGGAACATGTTGTGGTAGACGCTGAGCTCGTTGATGAGCGCGAGGTCCTGGTAGACGATGTCGATCCCGAGCGACCTGGCCTGGCGCACCGACTTGAGCGCCACCTCCTCGCCGTCGAGCAGGATCCGGCCCGAGTCCGGCTGGTGGAACCCGCACAGGAGCTTGACCAGCGTCGACTTGCCCGCGCCGTTGTCGCCGATCAGGCCGAGCACCTCGCCCCGGCTCAGGGTGAGGCTGACGTCCCGCAGCGCGGTCACCGCCCCGAACCGCTTGGACAGCGACTCGGTACGCAGGACCTCGGTCATGTCCGTCCCGCCCTTCGCAGCCGGGTCAGGGAGACGTTCGCGATCATGGAGAGCAGGATCGCGCCGCCCAGGATGAGGAAGTAGGGGTTGGCGGAGATGCCGATGAGGTTCATGCCGTTCTGCAGGACGGCCAGGACGAGGGCCCCGATGGCGCCGCCGACGATCGTCCCGGAGCCGCCGGCCAGCGCCGTGCCGCCGATCACGGCGGCCGACACCGCGGTGAACATCAGGCCGGTGCCGCCGCCGATGTTCGGGTCGATGGTGTGGATCCGGAACGCCTCAATCAACCCGGCGAACGCCCCCAGAGTCCCGCCAGTCATGAAATTTCCGATTTTGATGCGGGTGGTGCGTACGCCCGCCTCCGACGCCCCCAGCGGATTGCCCCCGACCGCGATCGTGTGCAACCCCCACCTGGTACGCGTCAGCAGCACGTGCAGAACGGCCACGATCACCGCGGCCCACGCCAGGTGAGCCCACGGGAAGGCGCCCAGCCACGACCCGATCGTCCCGTCCACCGCGGCGGGGATCTCGGCCGGGTAGGCGTGCGACGTGGTGAGCACGATGCCGGTCACCGCGTAGAAGGTGCCCAGCGTCGTCACGAACGACGGCACCCGCAGCACCACGGTCACGAACCCGTTCGCGAACCCGATCGCGGTCCCGGTCAGCAGCGCCAGCAGGATCGCCGGCAGCGCCGGGAACCCCCAGAAGTCGATCGCGTAGTGCATCATGAACGGCGCCAGCGCCGCCACCACGCCGACCGAAAGGTCGATCTCCCCGCTGACCAGCAGCAGCACGGTCCCGCACGCGACGATGGCCGTGGGCGCGGCGGCCTGGGTGATGTTGACCAGGTTGTCCCTGGTCAGGAAGACGTCCGTGACCGACATGAAGTACAGCCCCAGAGCGATCGCCACCACCAGGACGCCGGCCTCCCGGTGCTTCAGGAACTCCTCGCGGATCCTACGCATGGGCGATGGCGCCCGAACGTTCCACCAGCTTCTGCGCGGTGTCGGAGCCCTCGAAGCGCGTCTTGGTCGTCTGGTACGGGCCTACGTTGTCCTTCGTCACGAACAGCAGGCCCGTGTTCGTCTCGGAGGGGAAGAGCAGCCCGCCGGACAGCTTGTAGAGGTAGAGGTAGAGCACCGGCAGGAAGCCCTGCAGGTAGGGCTGCTGGTCGATGGTGTAGTCGAGGTCGCCGTTCTTGATGGCGGCCAGCGTCTCGGGCACCAGGTCGAAGCCGCCGGCCACCTTGAGGCCCTTGCTCCGCATGTTGTACTTCTTGACCGTCTGCCCGATCGACTGGGTGGAGCCCGCGTCCACGGCCAGCATGCCGGCCAGGTTGGCGTGGCCCTGGGCGTAGGCGTCGATGATCGACAGGCCCTTGGTGACGTCGGCGTTCGTGCCTACCGGGGTGAACTTGATGGGCTTGCCCGAGTCCTTGAACGCCTGCTGCGCGCCGTCGATCCTGGGCTGGATGTTCAGCGCCCCCGGGGTGGCGATGAAGCCGGCGACCTCGCCCGACTCCACCTGCTGCAGCGCGCGCTGACCGAGGGCGTAGCCGGACTCGTACAGGCCCTGCCCGACGTAGGCCAGCCGGCTGGTGCCCTTGTCGTCACGGGAGCCGTCCGCGTTGTACGACACCACGGGGATGCCCGCGTCCAGCGCCCGGTTCACCGGGTCGCGGAAGGCCGCCTTGTCCACGACGGCCACGGCTAACCCGTCGGCCTTGGCCGAGATGGCGGTGTTGCACGCGTTGACCATCTCGGCCACGATCGAGTCCTTCGAGCCCGTCCACTGGAACTCGGTGCCGAGCAGCGCGCACGCGTCCTGGGCACCGTACTGGGTGGGCGTGAAGAACGGGTTCGTGGTGACGTGACAGACCAGCACGAACTTCCACTTGGGCGTGGCGGGGAAGTCGCCGGGCGCCGCCGCCCCGGCGGCGCCGCTCGTGGCGGGCTTGTCCTGGCTGGACGTGCATGCCGCCAGCAGTGCGGAGGCCGCGGCCGACGCGCTGGCCAGCCCGGCGCCGGTGAGCAGGCGCCGCCTGGCGACCGGGGTCAGCTTGAGGGTGTCTACCGCTTCTTCTACCTTGGGGTGGATCTTCTTCATCTGCACGACCTCGTTCCTTGCGGATCGGTGGTGCGCGGCCCATCGACCGTCTCGTGAATCGCCCCCTTCAGCCAGTGAACTCCTTGATGCCGGTCATGTCAGGACACGGTTTGGCGAACGTCGTCGCCCGGGCGAAGGCCCAGCTCGCGCATGACGAAGGCCAGCCAGTCCGTCTGCTGGGCGACGATCGTGCTCCAGTTCGTGCCCCCGTGCCCGGCGTCCGGCCAGACGCGCAGCAGGACCGGGTGGGAGGCGGTGGTGGCGGCCTGGACTCTGGCGGCGAACTTGCGGGAGTGCCAGGCCGGGCAGCGGGGGTCGTTCGCGCCCGTGTCCAGCAGGATCGCCGGGTACGCCGTGCCGGGCCGCACGTTGTGGTACGGCGAGTAGGCCATCAGCACGGGCGCGTCGGCCGGGTCGCCGGGGTTGCCGTACTCGGGCAGGGTGGCGGCGGCTCCCACCGGGTCGTGGACCACGCGCATCAGGTCCAGCTTCGGAGCGACGCAGACCACCGCCCGCCACAGGTCGGGGCGCTGGGTCGCGGCCACGGCCGCGAGCAGCCCGCCGTTGGAGGCGCCCTGGAAGGCCAGCCGGTCCGGGGCGGTGACCCCGTCGGCGATCAGCCGGTCGGCGATGGCGTACAGGTCGTCGAAGGAGTTCTGCTTGGCGTGCAGGCGGCCGGCCTCCCACCACTCCAGGCCGAACTCGCCGCCGCCGCGCACGTGGGCGTGCGCGTAGATCCCGCCCGCCTCGACGAACGCGGCCAGGGGACCGAGGTACGAGGCCAGTTCCGCGACGTTGAAGCCGCCGTACGCGTGGAGCAGCGTCGGCCGCGGCCCGGTGCGGTCCAGATCGGCCCGGTGGACCAGCGTGCAGGGGACGCGCGTGCCGTCCTTGGAGGTGGCCCACACGCGGGTGGTGACCAGCCCGGACAGGCTGTGCCCGCCGCCCTGCAGGGCGGTCAGGGTCCCCGACTCCAGCTCGTAGTGGTAGACGGTGGGCACCTGTGTGTAGGAGGTGTAGCCGAAGGCGATGGCGTCCTCGCAGCCGACGACCTGGTCCATCACGCCGAGCGCGACCACTCCCTGGGCCACCGAGCTGACCGAGCCGGGGCCGGGCAGGGGGACCTCGGCCAGCTCCTTGCCGTTCAGGTCGAGGATCCGGACGCGGGAGACGGTGTCCACCAGCTCGCCGATCACCAGCCGGTCGCCCACCGGGGTCACGCCGGTCAGCACCGCGTCGCCGCCGGGCACCAGCTCGGTCCAGGTGTCCTGGTCGCCGGGGGTGTCGAGGGGGATGCGCACCAGGCGGCCGCGCGGGGCGCCGGCCGTGGTGACGCACACGTACGCGTCGCCGACGATCTCGCCCTTGTAGAGGTGTTCGGCGTCGGTGACGAACTCCCGCCACGCCCGGCCCGAGCCGTCCAGCCGGGCCAGGAAGTGCGGCCGGGGCCTGAGATGGTCGACCTGGAGCAGCGCCCAGCGCCCGTCGGCGGAGATCTTCGGGATGGCGAACATGTGCGGGATGTCCAGCGGCTCCGGCTCCGTGGGCGGCTCCTCCCCGAGCCGGTGGAAGAACAGCCGCCAGCGCAGTGGCCCCGCGGCCGTCTCGTTGGCCATGTAGAAGAAGCCGCTGCTGTCAGGCAGCCACGCCACCAGGCCGGGCCGCTGCTGGGGCACGCCGTCCAGCAGCACCTTCCCGGTGTCGATCTCGATCACCTTGAGCACGGGGAGCTCGTGGCCGGCCGCGTCCAGCGAGTACGCCAGGAGCCGCCCGTCCGGCGACGGCTTGGGGGACATCCTCAGCGGCGTGCCGTCGGACAGCTCGTTGAGGTCGATCACGGTACGCCAGAGCCCGGTGGGCGCGTCGGCCACCTCCAGGACCATCAGCTCGCGCCCGTCGGGGATCCGGCCGCTGAACCAGCGGGGCCCGTGCCGGACGGGGACCACCAGGTTGCGCGCGTCCATCTGCTCGACCAGCTCGCCGACCCTGGCCGCGAGCGCGCCGTGGTGCGGCCAGCCGTGGATCCAGGACCTGGCCAGCTCGTCCTGGGCCGCCTGCCAGGCCAGGACGTCCTCGCCGTCCTCCTCCAGCCACTGGTAGGGGTCGTCGAACGCCAGCCCGCCGACCTCGTTGGGCTCGAGGCGTACCGGCGTGTCGGGATAGCGCATGCGTCACTCTCCGCTCTCGCGCGCGTTCCTGGCGCGCTGGAGGTAGTCGATGACGGCGGGCAGGTCGCCCGCCTCCAGCCAGTCGATCTGGCGGCTGATCTCCGCGCTGACCCCGGCGCTGTTGTCACGCCACAGCGCCATGCCCGCGGCGGTGAGCTTTTCCTGGACCCGCTCGTCGCCGGGCTGCAGCGCGGCGGTCATGGCCTCCCAGCGGGCGGAGATCGCCTGCACTCTGGGGTCATCGACGGGCGTGCCCGCGAGGAGGAGCTCCCGGATCTCGCGGAGGAGCTCCAGCCATTCGGCCCGCAGTCCCGCCAGCCGCTCCTCGCCCAGCTCCACCCGCCGCCTGGCCAGGTGGTCGCGGAGCTCCTGGGCGAAGTACGTCTCGTACACCGAGACCATTTCGAGCGCGGCCATGAACTGCTCGGCGTCGGGCATGACCGACTTGTCCAGCAGCCACATGAGGCCGCTGATCTGCGCCTTCAGCTGCTCCAGCCGGGTGGACTGGATCTCGATCTCGGCGAGCTGCGCGCCGAGCAGGTCACGCAGCGTCCCCATGTCGTCCTCGGGCCTGTTCAGGACCTCGGCGATCTCTTCCAATGACAGCCCGAGGCCGCGCAGCGCGCGCACCCGGTAGAGCCGTCGCAGATCCGCCTCGGTGTAGCGGCGATGTCCGGACGCCGTCCGCTCGCCGGGCCTGACCAGGCCGATCTCGTCGTAGTGGTAGAGCGTCCTGACGGTCACCCCGGAGGCTTTGGCCAGCTCCCCGATCGTCCATCGACGCGCGTCTTCGCTCACGCACCCGACCGTAGAACCTCCCGTGGCGGGAGGTTCAAGCCGTTTACTCCCAGAGCGCCGCCACCCGGGCGACCGCAGTGCGGCCCTGGGCGTATCCGGCCCGGGCACTGGGCGTGCGTACCTCCGGGGCGAGCGGGTCGGTCCCGAAGGCGGCCAGCGAGTCGGCGTCCGGCTCGATCACCTCGACCCGGCCGTCGAGCGCGGCCCAGGAGGGCTCGCCGACGTCGGGCATCGGGGCCAGCACCAGCACCCGGTCGAAGCCGGCCGCGAGGTCGGAGTTGGTGCTCGTACGCACGCCGCCGTCCATGTAGCGGAGCCCGTCGATCGTCACGCACGGCCACACGCCGGGCACCGCGCAGCTGGCCGCCACCGCGTCCACCAGCCCCACCCCGGACCCGGGCTCGAACAGCCGGGTCTCGCCGCTGAGCGTCTCGACCGCCACGATCACCACGTCACGCCGCGGCCACTCGTGCACGGGCAGCCGGGCCTCGATCACCTCGCGCCGCCTGCCCTCGCTGATCGTGTCGGCGGCCAGCGCCAGCGCGCCGATCTTCCGCCGCTGCTCGACGGGGTCGGAGGTGCTCTCGTAGACCTCCTGGAGCTTCGCCCAGATCTCTTCCAGCCGCACCCCACTGGGCAGCTCGAGCGTCTGGAGCGCGGGATCGACCTGCCGCTCCAGCAGCGCGGAGAGCGGCAGCCCGCTGGTGATCTGGGCGGCGACCGCCGAGCCCGCCGACGTGCCGACGATGCGGTCGGCCCCTGTCACGTCCACACCGCCGTCGGCGAGCGCCGCCAGCACACCCGTCGCCCACGCGATCCCGGCGACCCCGCCGCCACCCAGCACCAGTGCCCGCTTGCTCATCGGCCCTCCTCATAGGGGTTTCCTCCACCCCAACGCCCGGGCCTGCGGGCGTCTTCCGATCTCAGCCGGCGAGCACCTTGCGCAGCACCGCGGCGAACTCCTCGGTCCTGCCGATGAAGCCGCCGTGGTCGCCGGGGAACTCCGTCGGAGGCGTGCCCAGCAGCTCGGCCAGCGCCACGGACGTCCGGTACGTGACCAGCCCGCCGGACTCGTCGCCGATGCCCACCACGACCCGGGCCGGGGCGGCCTTCAGCGCGGCGACGTCGGGCACGTAGCGGGTGGTGCCGCGCAGCTCGTGGGCGAAGAAACGGGCGCTGTCGGCCAGCATCTGCTCCGTCGGCTCCCCGGGAGGCCCGGCCGGGACGCCCTCGTCGCCCTGGTCGAACCCGGCGGTGGCCATGAACTTGGCGAAGGCCGCCCAGACGCCGTCCCGGTGGTAGGTCGCGATGATGTCCTCGGTCGCGGCACGCTGTTCGGCGGCGTCGGGGAGCAGCTCCAGCGAGGGCGGCTCGTGCGCGACGAGCGTACGGACCCGGCCGGGGTGCCGGGCCACCAGCGCCAGGCCGGTCACGGCGCCGCCGCTGCTGCCGAACACGTCGGCGGTCCCGGCGCCCAGGGCGTCCAGGAGCAGGGCCAGGTCGTCGGCCCGCAGCTCGGGGGTGGAGTCCTGGGTTGGGTCGTCGAGCACGCTGCCCGAGATGCCCCGCGGGTCGTGGGTGACCACCGTGTAGTCGCCCGCCATCGCCTCGGCCAGCGGCGCGAAGTCGGCCGCGGCCATCGGCGCCCCCGTGATCACCAGCACCGGGCCGGCGCCGCGGACCTCGTAGCGCAGGCGTCCACCCGGGATGGCGAGGGTGCGCGTGGTCGTCATGGGTACCTCCAGTCGTTTCACCGTCGTCGATATGACTCCCTCCGCCGGCGAAACTCATCGGCCGATGGCGGCCAGATCGACGAGGACTTGGGTGCCGCGTCCCGTCTGGAACCAGGCGATGCCGTCCTGCAGGTGAACGGTGGTGCGCGTCGAGGTCTGGAACAGCAGGCCGGTGCGTCCCGTGGCGAGGTCGTGCACGCCGATCGGCTGCTTTCCGCCGGACGGCCGCTGGCGGAGCAGGACGAAGCGGCCCGAGTGGATCTCCCCGGAGGCGGCCCCCGGCAGCCTCCGCAGGCCCGTGCCGTCGCGCCGCCACGCCTCGACGCCGTTGAAGCACCACGTCACCCCGCAGTCGGCCCACGACGGTCGCCCGGCGGGAGGGGTCACGCCCCTGCGCTCGCCGGTGAGCAGGTTCTTCAGGTGCTCCACGGGACGAGGGCTGGGGTCGCCCACCAGGCTGTCGTTTCGGGGCGTCCCGGCCCAGGGCCATTCGACCAGGCTGTACCCCTTCGTCCCGTCGATCAAAGTCGCCTTACCGCCCTTCAGCGGGGCCCGGTAGACGCCGCCCTCGTCGGGCGACCACACGACCAGGCCGTCCGCGACGGCCAGGCGGCCGATCCCCAAGGTCATGTTGTCGCGGGTGACCGTGGCGCGATCCGAGGCGATCCGCCGGGGGACTCCGCCCGTGACCGGCACCGTCCAGACCTCCTTCATACGGCCGCTGAACGCCGACCACGCCAGGTGACCGTCGCCGAAGACCAGCGGGTGGTTGCCCACGTCCTCCCTCCTGAGCCGCGCGATCCTGGCGAACGTCCGCTTGTCCAGGTCGTACGACCAGATCTCGCAAGGCCGGTTCTCGGGGTACACCCGTCCCACCACGACCCGGTCGCTGACGAACACGTCCGGCATGAACCCCCCGCCTCCCGGTCCCTTGGCCGGGATCTCGTGTACGGCGCCCGGCCACACCTGCTCGACGGGGGCCACCGAAGTGTCGGGGGTCGGCCGGACCGCCGGAGCGGGTGACGTGACCGTACGGGTGACCACGACGGTGGCCGCCACCACGATCAGGATCGCGGCCGCCACCGCCAGCGGCGCCCACCACCTCGCGACGGACGACCGCTCGCGCGGCGCGGGCAGCCGGCGGGGTCGCCCGTCGTCGCGCACGGTGCCGGCCTTGGCGGCCAGCGCGTCCCTGAGGCGTTCCTCGATGCCGGTCATGCCTTGCCTCCCAGTTCGCGCTGGAGCCGGTCCAGGGCCCTGGAGGCGGTGGACCGCACGGTGCTCTGCCTGACGCGCGTCGCCTTCGCGATCTCGGCGTCGGAAAGATCGAGGTAGTAACGCAGCACGAGGACCTCGCGCTGCCGCCTGGGCAGCCGGGCCAGCGCGTCGAGCATCTCCTGGCGCGACTCTCCCAGCAGCGCGGCCGTCTCCGCCGAGTCCATCGGCTCGCCCGGCCCGCCCAGCGGCGCCCGGGCGGCCACGCCGCGCCTGCGCAGGACCGAGCGGGAGGCGTTCAGCACGCAGACGCGGACGTACGCCAGGGTGAGCTGCTCGGGGCGTCTGCCGTGCAACCTGGAGAAGACGTCCTGTACGACGTCCTCGGCGCTCTCCCGGTCGCCGACGAGCAGGAGGGCCAGGCGCACCAGGGCGAGCCAGTGCTCGCGATACAGACTCGCCAGCACCGCCTCGGGTCCTGGCGGCGCGGACACTCGAGCGACTGTCTCACCGTTCATGCCTTAGGAACGCGCACCCTCCCCGATCCGCTGCATCGCCGGGCGGCGCAGCCAGGTGGCCCAGCGCCAGAGCCACTCCATGGGGCCGTACCGGAAGCGGCGCAGCCAGACGGTGGAGATCAGCCACTGGCCCGCGAGGATCGCCCCGGCGATCAGCAGCACCGTCGTCACCGGCCAGGTCTCCGGCGGGCCGGCCACGAACCGGGAGATCGCCATGACGAGGACCGTGGCGGACAGGTAGTTGGTCAGCGCCATCCGGCCCAGCGGGGCGAAGACGGCCTGCAGGACCGGCCGGAGCGGCGTCCTGAGCAGGACCAGCAGGCCGCACACGTACACGCCCGCCATCAGCAGCCCGCCGACGGCGAGCGATTCGTCCTGCGCGCGGGCCTGCAGCCACAGGGTGGCCGCCGCACCGGCCGCGAAGAGCACGGTCAGCGCCACGGGGGCGGACCGCTCGATCCGGTCGATCACCCCGTAGCGGGTCAGCGCGGAGCCGGCCAGGAACAGCCCTGGGACCAGCGCGGTCCCGCCGCCGGAGGCCAGCGCCGCGGCGAGGAACACGACGGCGAGGCCGCCCACGGCCCAGCGCGGCAGCCAGGTCGAGGGCAGGAGCACCACCAGGCCGACGACGGCGTAGATCGTCAGGATGTCGCCCCGCCAGAGCGCGAACATGTGCACCAGGCCGATCGCGAGCAGCACGAGGAGCCGGCGCAGCAGGAGCAGCCGCGGGCTGGAGGTGCGCCCTGCCGCCGACTCCAGGAGCAGCGAGAAGCCGATGCCGAACAGCAGCGAGAAGATCGGGAAGAACCGCTGCTCGACCAGCAGCCCCATCCACATCGTGCCAGGGGTCCGCACCGTGTTCTGGACGGCGACGAGGGCGTCGCCGACGTGGGCGATCGGCTGGACGTTGGCCAGGAGGATCCCGCAGAGCGCGAAGCCGCGTATGACGTCGAGCGCGCCGATCCGCGCCCTTCTTCGGGAATCGGGATTTTCGGGTGGCATGACGCCTCATCCTGCGGGCCTCATGCCGGTGCCGCTTCGGTCGAAAGCAGGGTTCGCGACAGTACTTTCGGCCGGTCGTCCGGCCTCAGGGGGTGACGACCGCCAGGTCGCCGGAGTCGCTGGAAAGCTCGATCGACCGCGGTGCCGAGGCGTCGGTGGCCGCCGTGATGTCCTTGGCGCCGGAGTCGGTCTTGGCGATCACGTTGTACGGCCCCTGCGGCACGCGGACGCGGATCGCGCCCGAGTCGGAGGAGCTCACGACCTTGTCAGGCTGCGCGGTGAAGGCGAGTTCGACGTCCCCCGAGTCGGTCTCGGTGATGACCCGCTTGCCCGACAGCCCGCTGGCCTCGATCACGCCCGAGTCGCTGCGGACGTCCACCTCCCCGGACAGGCCTTTGAGCGTCATGTCCCCGGAGTCGGAGCTGATCTTGACGCGGAGTCCCTTGGGGACCTCCACCTTGTAGTTCACGTCGCAGGACGTGCCTCCGCTGCCCAACCCCCAGGTGCGGGGGCACTTGAACGTCAGGGCGAGCGTGTCGCCCTGCACCTCGTGGCTGGTCTCCGGCTTGTTCTTGCGCCAGACGAGATGCTCGGTCACGTGAATGCCCTGGCGGTCCGACTCCACCACCTCGACGGTGCCGGAGTCGGAGCCGATCCTGAGGCCGGCCACCTTGTCGGTGACGTCGTAGGACTTGGTGTCCTCATCGAGGGGGCCACCGAGGCCGCACCCGGTTAACACCGCCGCGACCCCTAGCAGCCCTGCGATCATGCCCACTCTCTTCATGCCCATAACGCCCAAGTCTGGTTCACCGGGCCCTGCCCGGGCGTCGGGGAGTTCCCTGAGACGTCCCTGAAGAGCCCCTCAGGGACAGGTGGTCACCAGCCGAGCTCGTCGCAGCCGGTGTGGTCGGCGGGCTCGACCTGCAGGGTCGCGTGGGCCACGCCGTGGCGGCGGAGCAGCAGCTCGCGGGCCTGGTCCAGGATGGCGTGGTGGTTCTCGGGGTCGACGGTGACCAGGTGGGCGGTGGCGACGTTCATGCCGGAGGTGAGGGTCCACAGGTGCAGGTCGTGCACGTCGCGTACGCCTTCGAGCGCCGCGAGGTCGGCCGCCACCGCGGCCGCGTCCATGCCCTCGGGCACGTGCTGCCCCAGCACCGCGAAGACCTGACGGCCGAGGGAGACCGCGCGCAGGGCGACGAAGACGCCGATGGCGAGGGCGACGACGGTGTCCCAGAACGTCTGACCGGTGGCCGCGATCAGCCAGCCGGCCACGATGACGCCGACGGACCCGGCCGTATCGGCCACGACCTCCAGGTAGGCGCCCTTGACGTTGAGGCTCTCGCTGGCCCCGGCACGCAGCAGCAACAGGGCGACGAGGTTGACGACCAGGCCGATGCCGCCGACGACGAGCATCGGGCCGGAGGAGACCTCCGCGGGTCCGCCGATCCGCCCGATGGCCTCGGCGACCACGTACAGCGCGACGCCGAGCATCATGATCACGGCCAGCAGGGACGCGAACACCTCGGCCCGGTAGGAGCCGTAGCTGCGCCTCCCCGTGGCGTCCGGCCGGGTGGCGATGCGGGTGGCCACCAGGGCGGCGCCCAGGGTGACGACGTCGGCGGCCATGTGCCCGGCGTCCGACATCAGCGCCAGCGAGCCGGAGATCAGGCCGTAGACCAGCTCGACCACGAAGTACGAACCGATCAGGACGAAGGAGACCGTCAGCCGCCACCGGTGCCGGGCACCCGCGTGCCCGTGTCCGTGCCCGGCGCCCATCAGTCGGCCCCTTCCCGTTCGGGGTGGATGGCCTCGGTGTGCTCTGTGTGGGCGAGCGCCAGGTCGAGCAGCATGCGTACGTGGGGATCGTCCAGCCGGTAGTACGCCATCCGCCCGGCGCGCCGGGCGACGACGATGCGGTGGGCGCGCAGCAGCCGAAGCGCGTGGGAGACCGCGGACTCGCTCTGGCCGGTGACCGCCGCCAGGTCGCACACGCACAGCTCTCCGTCCAGCAGCGCCACCAGCAGCCGCAGCCGGTTCGGATCGGACAGCAGGCCGAAGATGTCGGCGGTGTCGGCCAGATCGTCGGCCGCCGGCATCCGCTCGCACACGGCGGCGACCCGGTCGGGGTCGACCACCCGGACCGCGCAGCCGTCCGCTGACAGGACGACTCGCTCACTTGAAGAGCTATTCATATAAGCAACGATAGCCCGCGAGGTGATCCCTCCGTCAAGTTTCTCCGCGCGCCCCCGTTCAAAACTGGCCGCAGAAAGGGCTTCGGCCCGGCCTCGAACACGAGACCGGGCCGAAGTATGCGCAGCTCAGCGCTGCATCAGGGCTGCATCAGCGGTTCATCGGCGCTTCATGAGGGCGAACACGCCCCAGCCGAGCAGCTGCCGCTGGAAGCGGATGTAGCGCATCGGCGCGTGCGACAGCTCGGCGCGCAGTTCGGGCGCGAGCTCGTCGTCGGGGTTGGCGTCCAGCCAGGTACGCAGGTTGCGCCACTGGGCGGCGTAGTAGCGGTCCCAGCTGTCCTCGTTGGCGAGCACCATCTCGACGACGTCGTACCCGAGCCCGTCGACCACCTCGAAGATGTCGGTCAGCGTCCCGAAGTCGTCGCGCGAGGACGCGTGGCACGCCTCGACGGCCTCCTGGCTGGGCGGCTCGGCGCGCCAGAACACCTCGCCGATCAGCATCGTGCCGCCGGGACGCAGGCTGCGCTCCAGCAGCGCGACCGTGCCGGCGGTCCCGTCGCCGATCCATGTCGCGCCGATGCACGCCGCGACGTCGACCGGCTCGCCCGACACGTACGTGGAGGCGTCCCCGTGCGTGAACGTCAGCCGCTCGCCGACGCCGAGGTCGGCGGCGCGCTGCCGGGCGGCGGCGAGGAAGGAGGTGCTGATGTCGACACCGGTGCCGGTGATCCCGTGATCGCGGGACCAGGTGCTCAACAGCTCACCCTTGCCGCAGCACAGATCGAGCACGGTGTCGCCGGGCCGCAGCCCGATCGCCGCGCCGACCGTGGCCAGCTTGTCAGGGGTGAACGGGTTGAGGATCCGGTGGCTGCTCTCCCGGATGGTGAAGCTACGTGGCAGATCCAAGATCGTGAGTCCTTACGTGTGATGGCTGGTTTGCAGGGACGGTCAGCTCATCGACACGCATAAAGCAACTCCTCCGTCACGAGATGGTGATCGGACCCTAGCCTTCCGCGGATTCCGGCGGCAACCGAATTTCCTCGTGCGCATCCAGCAGATCGAGGTAGCCCTGAACGGCCTCCCACAGGTGGTGCTCGGGGTAGCGTCCCAGGCTGCGGTGCCGCCGGCGCCACTGCCGGTCCCAGTACGAGTCGCGTACGGCGCGCAGGTGGTCCAGCGCCGCCTGCAACTCCCCGGCCACCCGGGCGGGCTCCTCCTGGGGCCGGGACGTCACCTCGCGCAGCCGGTCGAAGCGGCGCTCGGCCAGCGCGTCGAGCACGTCCTGCTCGGGCCCGTCCAGCGACCAGAACCGCACCGGGTCGTGGATGCGATGGTTCTCCACCGGATCCAGGTGGGAGCGCCACCAGTACGCGACGCCGCCCTGGTCCAGCCGCAGGAAGTCGACCAGCCAGGCGGTGCCGGGCGGGTGCGAGCCCCAGGTCACCTCCTCCGGCGGGAGGTTCAGCACCAGGACGATCTCGAGGTGATCGATGGGGTCGGCGCCCGTGAGCAGGTCTCCGAAGACGTGTGCCGCGCGCAGGAAGGGTTCGTCGGCCGGCACGCGGCGGGTCTGGTCGCAGGCCAGGGCGAGCTGCCGCAGCCTCTCCACCGCTCGCCGGTAGCGCATGCTCCGCCCACCTCCCTGTCCCGGATCCGCGACCCAGCGTACGGGCTCCCCACCCTGCTACAACCGCCCCTCCGCCAGCCACCCCCTCCCGCCAGCCGTCCCGCTGGCGTCAGCCGTCCCCTCCCGTCAGCTGCCTCGGCCCGGTCGTCCGCGCCTTGCCGTTGGTCGTCACGGGCGTCGTGTCAGGGCCGGTGCCTGGTAGGCCCATTGCCAGGCCAGCTCCAGCGGCCCGCGGCTGAACCGGCGCAGCCACAGCGACGACAGCACCATGAACAGTGCGCAGATCCCGCCCCACGCCACCGGCACCCACCAGGGCCGCAGCGCGTCGAACCGATCCGCCAGCCCCAGGCCCCAGCCGTAACAGAGGACGCTGGCCGCCAGGTTCTGGAAGACGTAGCAGGACAGCGCCATCCGCCCGACGTCCGTGATCCCCTTCCTGAGCACGCCCGGAGCGCCCCGCATGCCGAGCACGATCGAGGTGATCAGCCCCAGCAGACCCAGGGCGACCAGCGGCGCCAGGAGGTAGCGGTCGACGGCGAACCAGGCCGGGCCCGCGAAGGAGGTGGCCAGGTTCAGCGGCACACCGATGCCGAGGCCGACGACGATCAGCTTCCTCCGCAGGCCCGCCCCGTGCTCCTCGAAGACGCCCGCGCGCAGCAGGCGGGCGCCGAGCAGGAACAGGACTATGCCCATGGGGACGATGAACACCAGCTCCGCGCGGAAGACGGGGACATGCCGCAGGCGGAAGGCGACCTGGTCGAGCCAGCCGTCCTGAGGGTAGAACGGGGTGCCGCCGCCGGCCGGTGCCGCCATCAGGGCCGCCGTGATCAAGGCCACCATAGTGACGTGCACCGCTCCCGCGGCGACCATCCAGGCGGTGACCGCCCGGCGGCTCCTGCCCACCAGGTACGCCACGATCATGGAGGTGATCGCGTACCCCATCAGCACGTCGAACTCGAAGACCAGGACGTAGTGCAGTGCCCCCTCGGCGAACAGCAGCGTCGCGCGCCAGAGATACCTGCCCGGCCACGTGAGCCCGCGCCGGACCGCGCTGCGGTACTGCAACTCCAGGCCGACGCCGAAGAGCAGGGTCAGCAGCCCGAGGAACTTGCCGTTGGACAGGAACCGCAGGAACGTCTCCACCACCCCGGAGCCGCCGCCGAACTGAAGGAACTCGGCGGGCCCGCCCGGCGCGGTGAAGATCCAGATGTTCGTGCCGAGCGTGCCCATGATGGCCACGCCGCGTAACACGTCAAGCGCGTCGATACGTCTGGTCACACCATCAAGCCTGGTGGCGGAGGAGCCCGTCCCCGTCGTCCCGCCGGGCGAAATGGGCCGTACATCGATCGATGTATGGCTTTACATCTTTGGTCAATCCTCGGAGGAGGGAGACGGGCGATGGAGTGCCGATGACTCCGGCCCCGCTGAACCTTGGAGGCCGGCTCGGCCGCGCGACGCCGCCATCCGTCCCCAGCGCCACCATCCGTCCCCGAGCACCGTCATCCACCCCCCAGCGCCTTCCCGTTGCCCTGGCCGGCGTCCGCAGGAATCGGGTCGGAAGCGTACGGTGCGCCAGCTCAGGGGCTGGTGCACCGATAGGCGGAAGGGGTCTGGGTGTCGCCGTTGGGGCGGCCGGCCTGGAAGCCGAACGTGGTGCTCTGGCCGGGCGCGAGCGTGCCGTTGTGAGCGGCGTTCCTGGCCGTGACGGTCTGGCCGCTCACGGTCAGCGTGGCGTTCCAGGAGCCGGTGACGGCATGCCCGCTGGGCAGCGTGAACGTCACCGTCCAGCCCGTGGTCGTGGAGGTGCCGGTGTTGGCGACCGTGACCGGCTGGATCACATAGCCGGTGCTCCACTGGGTCTGGGTGGTCGGCGTGACTGTGCAGCCGCCGGTGGTGCCGCCCGGACCGGTGGTGACCGTGACCGTGTTGGACACCGGCGACAGGTTGCCCGCCGCGTCACGGGCGCGTACCTGGTATCGGTAGGTGGTGGCGGCGGTAAGCCCGGAGTCGGTGAACGAGGTGGTCGTCGCGGTGCCCACCTGCGTGAAGGTGCCGCCGGACGAGCCCGGCGCGCGCAGGACGTCGTAGCCGGTCACGCCGACGTTGTCGGTCGAGGCGGTCCACGCCAGCGTGGTGCCGGTGGAGGTGGTCGCGGAGGCGGCCAGGCTGCCGGGGGCGGTCGGCGCGGCGGTGTCGGTCCCGTTCGTGGCCGGCGGGATGCGGATGATGCGGTCGTCCTGGGCCACCGGTGTGCCGCGGCCGTCCCGGTTGCTGGTCGTCACCCAGAGCCAGCCGTCGGGTCCGAGCGCGACCGCGCGGAGGCGTCCGTACGTGGATTGGAGCTCGGCCAGCGGCGTGCCGGGCGTGCCGCTGCCGGTCAGCGGCACCGTCCAGAGGCGCCGGCCGCCCAGCGCCGCGGCGAAGAGCGTGTTGTTCGCGTACGCGAGCCCGCTCGGCGACGCCTCGGCGGTCGTCCAGGTGACGATGGGGTTGCGGAAGGAGGAGTTGCCGCAGTTGCCCTCGCAGGTGGGCCAGCCGTAGTTGCCGCCCGCGACGATATGGTTGATCTCGTCCCAGGTGTTCTGGCCGAATTCGCTGGCGTACATCCTGCCCTGGGAGTCCCAGGCCAGGCCCTGCACGTTGCGGTGGCCGTAGCTCCAGACGCGGGAACCCGCGAACGGATTGTCCGAAGGCACTCCGCCGGTGGGCGTCATGCGCAGGATCTTGCCGGCCGGGCTGTTGAGGTTCTGGGCGTTGCTGGTGTTGCTGGCGTCGCCGGTGCTCAGGTAGAGCATGCCGTCCGGGCCGAAGGCGAGGCGGCCGCCGTCGTGGATGGTGGCGCTCGGGACACCGGAGAAGATCACCGTCTGCGTCTGCGGGGCGCTCAACTGGAACCTGACCAGGCGGTTGTCCCCGGCGGTGCTGGTGAAGTACGCGTACACCCAGCCGTCCCTGGCCGCGATGCCGAGCAGGCCGCTCTCACCCGAAGCGCTCACCCCGCTGATGGTGGCGACCTGGGTGGGACTCTGGCCGGGCCGTACCTGGAGGATCCGCCCCGTGTTCCGCTCGGAGACCAGCGCGCTGCCGTCCGGCAGGAACGCCAGACCCCACGGCACCTGCAGGCCCGTGACGGAGACCTCCGCCCTGGAGAAGTCGAAACCGCCGACCACCTGCGCGCGTGCCTCGGGAGCGCTGACGATGACGGCGATCAGGGCGAGAATCAGGGCAGGTACGACACGGGCGCGCATGACGGACTCCTTGACGGGATCACCGTGTGCGGACCCCAGCACCGTAGGCACCGCGAGCGCGGGACCTCAATCATCGCGACCCGCGCGTCCCGCCCATCTGCGACGACGGCCCCAGGTTCCTGAAACTTTCAACAACCGAGGCTTCCGTAATGAAACCGTGCTCAACCCTCCCCTTCCGGACGCTGTCTGATCAGGCAGACGGTTCCGGCCCCTCCATGACCGGACCGGCATCCACTCGGAAGAGGGGCACCGATGAGGGTTACGGCAATGTCGGTGGCGGCTCTCGCGATGATCGCCTGCACTCCGCTCCCCGCCCTGGCGCATCCGGCGCACGGTGACGCGGACGCGGTCAGGTACGCCTGGGTACGGGGATGCGGCGTTCAGGCGAAGCCGTGCGGAGACTGGATCCTGTTCCGGCGCCACGGCAGCCGAACGCGGCTCCGGGACGCCCGGGTCAAGCCCTTGAGCGACAAGGGCAAGACCTTGAACGACGATCTCGCGCCGCTGTCGGTCAGCGATGACGGCCGCCGGGTGGCCTACTTCAGGAAGGGCGACGGGCGCCTGGTCGTACGCGAGCTCGGCGGTGGCGTACACGTCATCGCGGACGAGGTGCCGGCGCGCGGCTACGGCATGGGGGATGTGCGGACGATGCTGTCCCAGGACGGTACGCGCCTGGCGGTCGACTACGTCGGCGAGTACGACCGCGGCGGCAAGCCCAAGCGGCCCACCGACATCTATGACGTCGCCACGGGCACCAAACTGGGATCGATCCCCTGGGACGTGACCTTGTCCGGATTCAGCCCGGCTACGGCGACGAGGTCCTGGCCACCCGGGAGGGCGAGCGGGCCGGCGAGTACGAGCTGACCGACCTCTTCGTCTTCACCGTTCAAGGCGGGCAGACGATCCACGCCAGGCCGCCGGTGAAGGAGTCGTTCATCCCCTACGGCCTGACGGCGGACGGGACGAAGGTGGCGACCATGGGCTATGAGGGCGGCGGGGTGGCCTTCAAGGTCTACGACCTCGCGTCCGAAAAGGTCCTCACGAGCATCCCCATGCGCCTCCACACCGGGAAGTGGTCACCCGACGCGATCGCATGGACCGCCCCCTCCAAGATCACTGTCCACCTCTCACACCACGACGACGGCAAACCCGCCCGTGTCCGCATCCTCGAAGTCGACACCACCACGAAGAAGATCACGACCCGCGACGCCTACACCGTCACACCCGGGGCCTTCCGATTCGTGACCTGCGGCGCCTGACGAGCGCACGCCGGCCGTGGCGGGGTGCGCCACGCGTACTCTGGAAGAGGGGACGCTCGCCGGTCGAGCGCGACCACGACGCGGGAGACGGGTGAGCACACGCGCACTCGGGGGGTGAGCCCGATGAGGCCTCACAACGTCTGGTCCGCAGGCACCGCGGCGGTAGCGATGACAGCCACCCTGCTCACCAGCACACCAACGTCCGCAGGACAGCCGTTCACCGACACACCCACACCCACGGAACGGCCATTCACCGACGCACCAACGGCCACAGGGCAACTGTTCAACGGCACATCCACGCCTACGGGACAGTCGTTCACCGACACACCAACGGCCACAGGGCAACTGTTCAACGGCACATCCACGCCCACGGGACAGTCGTTCGCCGACACATCCACGGCCACGGGACAGTCGTTCGCCGGCACACCCACGGCCACGGGACAGCCGTTCACCCACGCACCAATGATCACAGGGCAGGCGGCCAAGTCGCAGCCCACGCAAGAGTGCACCCCTCCGCCGCTACCGGGCAAGGTGGTGGACGTCGACCTGACCGACACGGCCGGGGCGGCACCCATGCGCCTGACCGTGAAGCCGGCCAAGGTCACAGCGGGCACCGTGTCTCTTCGAGCCTCCAACACCGGCACCCTGGCCCACGAGGTGGCCGTACTGCCGCTCACGGCCAGCCAGGCCATCGGAAAACGGCCGATCGGCGCCGACAGCCGCGTGACCGAAACAGGCTCCCTCGGCGAGGCGTCCCACAACTGCGGCGCGGGCGAGGGCGGAGGCATCGCACCCGGGTTCGAGGGCTGGGCGACGCTGACGCTGCAGCCTGGACGGTACGAGCTGATCTGCAACTTCCCGGGGCATTACGCCGCAGGCATGCGCGCAGAACTCGACGTCGCCCAGTAACCCCCACCGGCCCGCAACTGGCCCCAACCGGCTCCACCGGAAAGCCCACCACTCCACCCCTCCCCCCGCTGACCCGAATATCGCCACCCCTTCACCGCCCCGCGCCGACGTCCCTTACCCATCCCCGGACATGCCTCCAGTGCCGCGAGCCCACCCGCCCTTCGTAGGCCCTCGCCTGCCTGCCCCGGCCTCCGCACATCCGTTCCGACCTCCGCCCGCCCGTTCCCCCGCCCTTGCCCGGCCCGTCGCTGACCTTCGCGTGCCGTCCCGGCCTTTGCCTGCCCGTCGCTGGCCTCCACCTGCCGTCCCAGCCTTCGTACGGCCGCCGCCAGGCTTCACTCGTCCCTCGCTGGCTTTGGCTCGCTGGTCGACGGCCTTCACTCGCCTAACGCCGGCCTTCGCCCGCCCTGCCGGCCTTTACTCGCCCAACGCCGGCCTTCGCCCGCCCTGCCGGCCTTTACTCGCCCAACGCCGACCTTCGCTTGCCCCGCCAGCCTTCGCTCACCAGCCCCGCTTGAGCGCTGCACACGAATCGGCACCAGGTTTTGGTCTGCTGGCCTCGGGCTTTGTGACACTGATCACCCCACGCCTTATGCGGATTTGTCCACAGAACGTCGGATGCCGCCTCACTAACGTCCTCCGTGTCCGAAGAGATCCGTAAGACCAATCGGAGGCAAATCCCCATGAGCACTTCTCAGCAGATCAGCAACGGGCGTATCCAGTGGCGGCGTGCGGCGGCGGGTGCGGCCATCGCGGCCCTGGCCTCCACCGCGGCCCTGGCCGCTGCCTCGGCACCGGCCAACGCCACCCCAGCCACCTTCAGCAGCGCCAAGGTGACCAGCGCCAAGGTGACCAGCGCGGCCAAGACGTACTACTTCACCTCGGTCCTTCTCGGCAAGAACGAGGTGCCGGAGGCCGGCAAGAAGGTCAACGACCGGAACGGCCTGGCGGTCGCGAAGTTCCGCATCAAGGGCAACCGCCTCTACTACTTCGTCCAGTGGAAGAAGGTCGCCAAGCCCACCGCCTTCCACATTCACCGCGGAAAGGCCGGCAAGAACGGCCCCGTCGTCATTGACCTGCTGAGCAGCGGCACCACCCACGGCAACACGAGCTCCGGCTCCGTCCGCGTCAAGGACACCAGCGTCCTCAACGGAATCAAGAAGAACCCGAAGAACTGGTACGCCAACCTGCACACCTCCGAGTTCCCCGACGGCGCGGTCCGCGGCCAGCTCCACGGCGCCCACCACTGGTAAACACGCTGAAAGGTGCGCGAACGAGGGCCGAGCCGCCGCAGCACGGAGACGTCGGCACGGCAGCCGCCCTCATTCGGCCAGGCGCAGAGTCGCCAGGCCGAGGTCAGACCCGACGAACGCCGTCATAGACACGCGGACCCAGCGAACGGACGGCCCAGCACGCGGAAGACCTCGCCCATCGCGGACACCGGCAAGTTAGAAGGGGCTGGGAATGACGCCGGGATTCTAGAACGTGCCCGCCGCAGCACCACGACCGCCGTAGCCCCGCGACCACCATAGGCACCGTGTCCACTGCAGCACCGCGACCGCATAAGCACCGTAGGCGCCGCGACCACCCTTAGCACCCGGACGACCGCAACCACCTACGCGCCGCGACCGCCGCAAGCACGTAAGCACCGTAGGCGCCGCGACCACCCTTAGCACCCGGACGACCGCAACCACCTACGCGCCGCGACCGCCGCAAGCACGTAAGCACCGTAGGCGCCGCGACCACCCTTAGCGCCCGGACCACCGTAACCAGCTAAACACCGCAACCGCCGTACCACCGCAACCACCGCATGCGCCGCGACCACCACCACGACCACCATGACCAGACCACCAATGGCCACCTCAGCACCGCAAGCACCGAACCCACCGTAAGTACCGTGACCGCGGCCACGGGAAGCACCGCGACCACCCGAAGCACCGCGATACCGGCGTTACCGGCGTCATCGGCGACCATCTGGAGCCGGGGTCTCCTCGCGGAAGGCGGAGACCGGCCGGAACCAGATGTTCAACGGCATCATCGACCTTTGATCGGCATTCCCTGACGCTCGCGATCCGTTCGCTTACTATCTGATGTGCCCGTGCTGAGCCGGATATCGACAGGAGGCGACGAATGGTCGCGGAGTCCGAGACGTCGGTAATGGCACGGTGACGCTGCTCGCGAGCCGTTATCGGCTGCTTTCGCAGCTCGGCCAGGGCGGTATGGGCACCGTCTGGCGGGCGATGGACGAACTCCTCCGGCAGGAAGTGGCCATCAAAGAGGTCCGGCTCCCGTCGGACCTCGACGAGGCCTCACGGGCCGAACTGGCCGAACGCACGCTCCGGGAAGCACGCGCCGCGGCGACGCTGCGCTCCCACCCGTCCATCGTCACCGTGCACGACGTCGTCCTGGACGACGGCCGGCCGTGGATCATCATGGAGTTGGTCCGCGGCCGCTCCCTCGACCGGGTCGTACGCGACGACGGCCCGCTGTCGCCGCACCGCGTCGCCGAGATCGGCATGCAGATGCTCGACGCCCTCGCCGCCGCGCACGCGTCCGGCATCTTGCACCGGGACGTAAAACCCGCCAACGTCCTGCTCACCGACGACGGGCGGGTGCTGCTCACCGACTTCGGCATCGCGACGATCGCCGGGGACACCGGGCTCACGCAGACGGGCATGCTGACCGGCTCGCCCGGCTACATCGCCCCGGAGCGCCTGCGCGGCGAGGCCGACGGCTCGCTCGCCGACCTGTGGTCACTCGGCGCCACGCTCTTCACAGCTGTGGAGGGCGGCCCGCCGTTCCCTCGACCGAACGAGGCCGCGGTCCTGGCCGCCGTACTGATGCAGGAGCCCGCCCCTTTCCGGATGGCTGGCCCGCTGGCGCCCGTACTGGCCGCGATCCTGGAGAAGGACCCGGCACGCCGCTGCTCCCCGGACGAGGTGGCCGGCTGGCTGAGGGCCCTCTCGCGGGGCGAGACCACGAACGTCCCGACCTCACCACGGACGCGGACCGTACCGGGCGGCAGACCTCGACGCCGCCGCGTCCAGGTCATCGTCGGTGCCCTGCTCGCGGTGGTGCTGATCGTGGCGGCCGGGGTGGTGGTCCTGCCGTACCTGTTCCCGAACGCCATCCGCGTACTCGGCGCCATGCTTGCGCCCCGGGTCAACTACACCTATTCGCCGCGGCCAGTGTTCAGCTTGTCGCCGGAAGCCACCCCGGCCATCTCCCGCGACTTCGAGGCATGCGATCTGCTGACCAGCGCCCAGACGCGCTCGCTGTTCGGCGGTCCGATGAAGCGCCAGTTCCTGACCGACGCCGCCTGCTCCTGGGCCAGTACGAACACTTCCACCCTGAATGTCATGGCGTACCGCTTGCCGAGCACCTCCGCGGCCAACTTGACCCATGATCAGATGGTGGAGTACATGAAGGACGAGCCGAAGCGGGACGAGAAGACCAAGATCCGCACGGGACCGAAGGTCGGGGACGAGGCGTTCAGTTATACCCGGCAGGTGCCCGGCTGGCCGTGGCGGCTCTACGAGACCAAGATCTCCTTCCGGCTGTCGAACGTCGCGGTATCCATCACCGTCAGAGCCCGACGCTCCGGATTCGGCACCGCCGACCGCGCCGCCAAACTCGTCGCCACAGCCCTCAACAAATATCGCTGACCCCACTGAACGACGCTCCCTTACTTCACGGCTGGCGCCGCCGGCTGTTCCGGCGAATACAACGACCCGCCCCTTCGTCGCCGTGCCGACAGACCGTCGGGTTTAACCGACGCGCGTTCATCGGCTGGTGGGACTGGGACAGCGCGAGCCTGAGATGAAAGGGGCCAAGGTGCCGAAGGCGAAAGCACCGAGGCGGCTTAGGAAAGGGGCAGAGGCTCCCGAAACGAAGGCGCCGAGGCGGCCGGAATGAGGGGTGGAGGCTCCCGATACGAAGGCGCCAAGACGGCCGGATGAAGAATCGGAGACGGCCGGAATGAAGAGGCTGAAGCGGTCGAAGCGAAGGTGCCGAGGCGCACGAAGCGAACGGGCCGAAGCGGTAGAGCCCAAGGGCTGAGGTCGCCGAGGTAAAGCGGCGGAGGAGGCGGCTGCAGTGGATGGGCAGAGACGGAAACCAAGAGATCGAGGCGGTCGAGGTGTAAGGAGCGGAGGCGCCTGAGGCAAGTAGAGCGCAGGGGGGCTCAGTAGAAAGGGCTGAGGTGAAAGGGGCGGAAGTGTCCGAGGTCGCGACCGCCGTGCCGTGGGCGGATGTCATCCGTGTTGGCCGGCTGTGGTCAGGCGTCGCGGCGGGTGATCGTCAGGGCTGCTGTAACGAGGAAGATCGTGACATAACCGGCGAGGACGATGATGGCAGAGGTGGGGCCGAAGGCGCCGGAGTCGGGGACGCCGGCTAACTGTCTCGTCAGTGATGGGATCGTCAGGGAGCCCGTCCAGTCGTTCCAAGGGGCGGGGAGAAAGCGTTCGATCACGGGCGGGGCCGTCAGGAGGGCCACCAGTGCGATGAGCGCTCCCGGTGTCGAGCGCAGAAGCGTGGCCAGGCACAACCCCATCACCGCGGCGACGGCGCAGCCGGCGCCTGTCGACAGTACCTCGGGCAGGGCGGTCGGTTCGGAGAATGAGGCGCCGATCGGGCGTCCGCCCACCACTGCCTGTGCGGTGAAGTAGGTGGCGAACGCCAGCACCTGACCCGCGATCGTGGCCACGGCGGCCACCACGGTGGCCTTGGCCAGCAGGAGGATCCATGGGCGCCGGATGGTGGTCAACGTCAGCCTGATCATGCCGGTGCTGTACTCGCCGGAGATGGCAAGCGCGCCCAGCATGCCGAAGAGCACGGGTGGAATGTCGGCGCTGAAGGTGAGCCCCGTGCCGACGGGCTCGCCGCCAGGACCCTTGATGTCGAAATAGCGCGAGATCGAGAGGGCGGCGAAGCCGGTGAGGACCAGGGCGGAGAGCGTGCAGGCCAGGACGTAGTAGGTCGATCGGAGCGAGCGGAGTTTGAGCCACTCCGATGCGACGACGTTGATCATTGGGTTATCTCCATGAAGGCCTCTTCGAGCGACGCCCGGCGGGGCGCCAATTCGTGGATGGCGCAGCCGTTCGCCAGGGCGACATCGCCTATGGCGGCTGCGGACAAGCCGGTCACCAGCAGCTCTCCTTCGGCCCAGGAGGGAGATGCCGAAGGCGCGCTCGCGCCGGATGGCTGGGTGCGGCGTACGGTTGCTCCCGCCGCTTCGAGTGCCCCGGTCAAGCGGGTCGCATGGGGCGATCGGACCGATACGTCACCTTGGAAGCGGGCCAGCAGCTCCGCCATCGTGGTGTCCTCGATCAGCCGGCCGTGGCCGATGATGATGAGCCGGTCGGCGGTGAGGGACATCTCGGTCATCAGATGGCTCGACAGGAGGACGGTCCGTCCCTCGGCGGCCAGGGATCTCAGCAGCGCTCTGAGCCAGCGGATGCCGTCGGGGTCGAGGCCGTTGACCGGCTCGTCAAGAATGAGCACTCCCGGGTCGCCGAGCAGTGCCGCGGCGATGCCGAGGCGCTGGCGCATCCCCTGGGAGAACCCGGCGATCCGCTTTCGTGCCGCGCTGGCCAGGCCGACCTCCTCGAGAACCTGTACGACCCTGCGGCGCGCGATCCCGCCAGCATGCGCCAGCGCTTGGAGGTGATCGAACGCGCTGCGCCCGCCCTGCACCTCGGTGGCGTCGAGCATCGCACCGACCTCACGCATGGGGTCATGCAGGTCGCGCTTGCGGACGCCGTTGATCAACGCCTTGCCCGAGGTGGGGGCGTGAAGGCCGAGGATCACTCGCATGGTGGTGGACTTGCCGGCCCCGTTGTGCCCGAGAAAGCCCGTGACCTGTCCGGGTTTGACGTCGAACGTCAGCCCCGAGACCGCCCGCGTGGAACCGTACACCTTTGTCAGATCTATGACCTCGATCATTTCCCCACCCGGTGAATCAGCTCGGCCGGGCAGCGCGTGCCCCGCACGGGCAGCGCTCCCGTTGTCAGGTAGGCGAGGACGTGCCGCCGCAGGCAGCCGTTGGCGGCCCACGCCGCGTGGCCGTCGCCGTGCCACAGGACCTGGGCGGACGGAACCTGCTCCGCCACGTGCTGCTGCCCAAGGTAGTTGGTGTTGTTGTCGAGCTCCCCGATCGCGAAGAGGATCGGTGGGACGTCCTTCACGCGTAACGGGTGCGGCGCCCAGGACGCGCCCCCGCTGCGCCCCCAGCACCGCCCGAGCTCGAAGCGTCCCTCGATCCAGCCGAACCTCGGCGCGATCTCGCGAAGCCTGGCCTCGATGCCCCGGAACTCCTCGTACGTCGGCATCTTCGGCATGAAGTCGTTGCACAGGGAGTCCTGGCTCACTGACGAGCTGCCCTGATCCGGCGCGAGCTCGGTGAGAAAGTGGGCGGCGTCGCCGTCGAGGGCCTTGCGGATGGCAGTCGCGAACCGAGGCCAGTACGCCGGGTTCATGCCTTTGACCGCACCTGCGTACAGCTGGCCCTCGTGCACCGTCCTGCCGGGCGACGCCGGCAGTGGCGCGCGGCGCACCCTTGCGACGAGTTCGTCCCAGGCCTTGCCCGCATCCCTGCCGTGCAGGGCGCAGTCCGTACGGCGGGCGCACCAGTCACGGAAGCGGATGAGATGCCGCTCCTGGGTGCGCGCATAGTTGCGCAACCAGGGCTCGAACTCCTGCTGGGTGTGATCGGCGGTCCCGTCGAAATACATCCGCTCCACCCGCTGCGGGAACAGCTCCAGATAGGCCTGGGCGTAGACGGTGCCGTAAGAGTTGCCCGCGTAGCGGAGCTTCTCCTGGCCGAGCGCGGCGCGCAGCGCGTCGATGTCGTGCGCCACGTTCCATGCCGTCATTCCGTACCACGCCGACTTGGCGGTCTTGCGGCAGCTCGCCTGATGGGCCGCGTTCTTGGCAGCGTGAGCGTCCCAGTCCTGCTTCGTCCGCGCCAGGATCAACCCGAAGACGGAGGCCGAGGACTCCTCGCAGCTCACTCTCTTGCCGCTCCCGGGCTCGGACATCCCGCGCGGATCCACCGCGATGACGTCGAACCGGCTCCGCAACTCCTTGAGCAGGGTCGGCAGCTCCGGCGGAATGTCAGGATCGTTTCTCGGCCTCAGCATCGCCGTGCTGGTGGCCGGGCCGCCGAAGTTGACGATCAGCGGCCCCATGCTCTTGCCCGTCGCGGGCAGTCGGGCCACGTGCACCGAGGTCTTGGGGCCGCCCGGATCGGCCCAGTCAACTGGGACGACCAGCTCGGCACATCGCAGGCCGTCACCACACTCCTTCCAGGTGAGGCGGTACGCTTGCGCCGACGCCAGCGCGATGCCGCCGAGCGAGACGGCGAGGCAGGCAGTGAGGCACAGGGCGATGAGTGTGCGTCGATCCATGCGGGCAACGATCCTGCACGGCGGTGGGTCCGCACATCGGAGCCAGATCCGGTCTTGCCGCTCCGACCAGGGTCATACGGTGCGGGCGAAAGAGAGCGAAGTACGACCCTGGTCTGACGGCTCGTGCTCCGATTCGCTCGCGGTCGTTCCTCGATAGCGTCGAGATGTGAACCTGCTCGCCCGGCGGCCTGCGCACAGGCTGCTCATCCTGGCCGACGCCGTCGTCGCGGTGCTGATCGCACTGGGGTCCACGACGAATCCGGAGGGCCTGGAGGTGAGCACCGCGTCGGTGCTGATCTGCTGGCTGCTCGTGGCGCCCGTGGCGGTGCGGCGGATCTGGCCGGTGCCCGCATACTACGGTGCGCTCCTGGCGGGCCTCCTTCTGTTCACGTTACAGGCGAACCGGCTGATGATGGTCGGGGTGGTGGCGTTGACCATTTACCCGCTGTCGGTTGCCCAACCGGTGCGGCGATCGGCGATCGCCCTCGTGCTGGGCCTGCTCGTCACCGGAGGCGCTCTGCTGGCCTCGGTGCTGGGCGCCCCGCGGGTGAACGGCTGGCCGGATCCCGTCTTCATCGTCGGGGCTGCCTGGCTGGTCGTGGGAGCGAGCTGGAGTCTCGGTACGACGGCGCGCATCCGCCGGCTGTCCGCCGCGCGCGAGTCCGAGATGCAGGCCGAGAAGGCGGTGGTCGACGAGCGCCTGCGGATCGCCCGCGAGCTGCACGACGTCGTCGCCCATTCGCTGAGCATGATCACCGTCAAGGCGGGGGTGGCGGCCAAGGTCCTGGACAAGCATCCGGAGGAAGGGCGTGCGGCGTTACGGGCCATCGAGGAGATCGGGCGCGGCTCGCTCATGGAGATGCGCCAGTTACTCGGCGCACTGCGTTCATCCGGCAGCCCCCCTGAGAGCACGCCGCTCCCCGGCCTCGCGGACCTGCCGTCCCTGGCACAACGCGCGGCGGAGGCCGGGGTTCAGGTCGACCTCTCGGTGAGCGGAGCCGTGCCCGACAGCATGGGGCTGTCCGTCTATCGCATCGTTCAGGAGGCGATCACCAACGTCGTCAGGCATGCCGCTCCCGCTCGTTGCCGGGCCAGCGTGTCGGTCGTCGACGGGTTGTTGAAGATCTCCGTGGTCGATGACGGCCCTGGGCAGCGAGTGCTGCCGGGGAAGGCGGGTGGGCACGGTCTTGCGGGGATGCGGGAACGGGCCATGATGTACGGCGGCGCCTTCGAGGCCGGACCTCTGCCGGGGGGTGGGTTCGGCGTGCACGCATCATGGGAGGTCCCATGACCTGTCTGACTCACGCTGCGCTTCCCGCCCGAGACCTCGGCGCGCCCCAACGGCCCGCGCCCACCTCGACTCGCAACCGGTGCGATGCCGTGGTTGGTGGGATGTTGCGGCCCGTGGGGCGCCGCGCCCGCCACGACGCTGTGCGGGCGGGGCGCTGTGGTGGGTGGGACGTCGCACCCGGTGCGACCCCGTGGTGCGATGCCGTGGTGGGTGGGGAGCTGCGCCCGCCACGACGCTGTGCGGGCGCGACGCTGTGGTGGGTGGGACGTCGTGGTCGACGTGGACCTGTGGCTGGTCGGTCGCGAGAGGTCTTTGGCATACGACTCCGTCTCTCCTGGAGTAGGGGGTTACTGGCTGACTGGCGATGCCGGTCGAGGTCGGCTGTCCCGGGCGACAGGGGCGGATCGATGTGGGAGTGGCTGATGTCGAGATCGCGACCCGTGAGTCGGCATCCGTGGGTGTTGAGTGGCGCAAGATGGGAGGCGGAGCGGCAGACCTGGACGGAGCGTCCGCGGACCGGGCGTCGATCCTGCTCGTGTTGGGCGTGTTTGTGGGGGATCTCTTGATTCGAGTGCTCGTCGCCGACGATCAGGCGCTGCTGCGGGGCAGCTTCCGTTTGCTGATCGACTCGGAGGACGACCTCGTCGTGGTCGGGGAGGCGGCCGACGGACACCAGGCGGTGGCGCTCGCGCGGACGGAGTCACCCGATGTGGTGCTCATGGATGTCAGGATGCCGGAGATGGACGGCATCGCCGCGACCAAGGAGATCGCCAGCGATACCCGGGTCCTCATCCTGACCACGTTCGACCTCGATGAGTACGTCTATGCGGCGCTGCGTGCGGGCGCCAGTGGGTTCCTGCTCAAGGACGCGCCTCCCGACGATCTCTTGAGGGCGATCCGGGTGGTCGCGTCGGGCGAGACGCTGATCGCGCCGAGTGTCACCACGCGATTGATCGCGGAGTTCGTACGGCGGCCGCCGGCCCAGCGGGTCTTCCACGGGCTCGACAACCTGACGGATCGGGAGCGCGAGGTGCTCACGCTCATTGCCCACGGTCTGTCCAACGCCGAGCTCGGCAGCCAACTGCAGCTGAGCCCCGGGACCGTGAAGACGCACATCGGCCGCCTGCTGGCCAAGTTGCGGGCCCGAGACCGCGCCCAACTCGTCATCGCCGCCTACGAGGCCGGTCTAGTCAAGCCGGGTTAGCGCAGGCGGTCTCCGCGCGGCGGGTGGTCCTCGGCCTGTGCGTGGAGCTGGGAGGCCGGGGGGTCGCCTCCTCTGTGGCTCTCGGCTTGTACGAGGAGTCGGGGGCGCTTCCTCCGTGCTCTCGGCCCGTACGTGGAGCTGGGAGGCCGGGGGGTCGCCTCCTCCGTGGCTCTCGGCTTGTACGAGGAGTCGGGGGGCGCTTCCTCTGTGCTCTCGGCCCGTACGTGGAGCTGGGAGGCTGAGGGGTCGCCTCCTCCGTGGCTCTCGGCTTGTACGAGGAGTCGGGGGGCGCTTCCTCCGTGCTCTCGGCCCGTACGTGGAGCTGGGAGGCCGGGGGCCGCCCCCTCCGTGGCTCTCGGCATGTACGAGGAGGCCGGGGAGGTTGGCGTGCTCCTGCAGCGTGCCGAATGAGCTGGTCCTAAGGCTGTGGTTGCACCGTCCAGGGTCGGAGTTTCTCGGGGTTGCGTACCGCCCAGATCTGCTTGATCCGGTCGCCCGTGACGTCGAACGCCGCCACCGTCACAGTCACGCCGTCCAGCTGGGCCACCAGCCCGGGCTGACCGTTGACCGTACGCTCCAGGAGCGTCAGGCCGGGTGACATTCCGGCGATGGCGAGGAGGTAGCGGGCGATCTGCTCGCTGCCCTCGATCGGGCGGAGTCCGGCGCTGACGAGGCCGCCGCCGTCGATGACCGCCGTGGCGTCGGGGTCGAGGAGGCCGACGAGGGCTTTGATGTCCTTGGCCTCCCACGCCTGCTTGAAGTCACTGACGATGTCGGGCCGGGCCGCCGGAGCCGCGGAAGCCTGTGACGCCCGGATACGGCGGCGGGCCGAGGAGGCCAGCTGGCGACATGCCACCTCCGAACGGCCGACGATCTCCCCCACTTCCGCGAAGGAGTAGCGGAAGACGTCATGCAGGATGAACGCGACGCGTTCGGCCGGGGTCATCGACTCGAGCACGACCAGGAAGGCCATGTTGATCGACTCGTCGAGGGTGACGCGGTCGGCCGGGTCGGCGGTGACCCACTCCGAAGGTTTGGGCAGCGGCTCGGGGATCCATTCGCCCACGTAGCGCTCACGCCTCGCGCGTGCCGAGCCGAGTACGTCGAGGCAGATGCGGCCGGCGACCTTCGTCAGCCAGGCTCCGGGGGATTGGATGGCTTCCTGCTGCTCCGGAGTCATGGCGTACCAGCGGGTGTAGGTCTCCTGCACGACATCCTCGGCGTCGGCAAGGGAGCCGAGGAGGCGGTAGGCGAGATTGATCAGCTGACGCCGCTCGCTCATGATCACGCTCAGGCTCGGGTCGATGCTTGGCTCGGATGGGGTGGTCATGGTGTCGCCGGCTCCTCGGTCGTTTCTGCCCTCACCCGGACAGACGAGACAACGCCTCGGAATGTGAGGTCGTCGCGTCGCCTAACCTCACGTTCCCGGCGGTCGTGTCGTCGGACTGCTGAGACACCGGTATCGAGAAGGGAAGCCCCATGTCCAAGAACGTCACGTTCCTGCGGATAGCGATCACCTTGCAAACCTTTGCCGTCTTCGTCCAGGCGATCACTGCGGGGCTGCTGCTGTCCATGCCCGGGGGTGGGGTATTGCACAGTGCTGGAGCGTACGCGACGTTCATCGTGACGGTGTTGCACCTGGTGATCGCGATCTTGGTGTGGCGGCCGGGTGGCGGCTCGCCCAGGCCCATCCTGTACGCGGCCGGCTTCTTGGTGATCACGTCGGCGCAGGTGGCGCTGGGCATCGCGCACGTGAAGACCCTGCACGTCCCGCTGGGCGTCCTGATGTTCGGCATGAGCGTCGTTCAACTCGGCCGGATCTGGGCCGGCGGCCGTGCCCGCGTGGACGCCACGGTATGACGACTCGCGGTTCTGGAGCGTGTGCTCTGTTGTCATGATGGGCATGCCTCGCCGTCGAGTTCATGATCTCGATCGGTCGCCGAGCAGTTGGGGGCCGACGGTGGTCGGAAGCGGTCCACGGTGCGAGCGCTGGCGGCGGCGGCCGGGGTGTCGAACGGGGTGATCTACCACGTGTTCGGGTCGTTGCCGGTGCCGCTCGGGCGGCTGTGGCTGAGGCGGCGGGAGATTTCCTGGATCTGCAGGTCGAGCTCGCCGACGGGTGCAAGAGGGCGAACCGTGAGGCGGCGGTCGAGGCGGGGGTCGAGGCGGGGGTCGAGGCGGTGGTGACGGTGGCGGCAATGGCGAGCGCACCCGCGGTGTTCGCCCACCGCCGGCCCGCCGCGGCCCGGATGCTCGTGGTGGCCCGTCGTGACCAGCTGCTCGGTCCCGAGGTGCCGCGGGAGCTGCTTGTGGCGGTCCGTTGTGACCAGCTGCTCCGTTCCGAGGTGCCGCGGGAGCTGCTTGTGGCGGTCCGTCGTGACCGGCTGCGAGGTGCCGCGGGAGCTGGCCGAGGAGATGTTCGCCCTGGGCAAGCGGTTGGTGAGGCTGCTGAGCCGCCTGTCGCGGGCGCTGTGGGATCGTGCCGGCGGGGTGAGCGGCGAGGTGGTGACGCTGTGGCGTGGTCGACCTGCCGACCGGTGTGTTCCGGCGGGCGCTGGCGGGCCCGATCGCGGACGGCCGGCCCGTGAGCGCGACCAGCTGGAGGCGCGCGAGGAAAGGCCGGTCTCTGGCCGTCGGGGATGACAGCCGAGAACGTCCGAAGGCTGCCGTCCTCGCCTTCCCATCGCCCCCACCACGCCCCCACCGCCCCATCGACCGCGCGGTCGGGTCGGTGAACGGAGGGCCGGATCATTGCCGCCTGGCCGGGCGCCGCGCTGATCGGGCAAGCAGCGGTCACAGGACCGCGTGCTCGGCACTTCCCGGGAAATCGGTGCTGAGTGCGACCTGCTTGCCCGCGTCGAACTCCGCCCGGAGCTGGTTGAGCTTGGCGTCGATCCTGCGGTGGGCGTCGCTGCCGAGCACGATCCAGTGGCGAGGGCGCTCGGAGGTGGCCGCCTCGTACATCACCTTCGCCGCCCGGGCGGGGTCGCCGGGGAACATTTCAGGCGTGAGGGTGCCCATCATGTTCCGGAACGCGCCGGCTGTCGCGTGGTAGGCGTCGATGGGGGTGCCGGAGGCCTTGGTGCGGTGTTCGATGCCGGTACGGAAGGAGCCCGGCTGGATGACCATCGCGTTCAGGCCGAGGGGTTCGATTTCCTGCCAGAGGGCTTCGGTGAAGCCTTCGAGCGCGAATTTGCTGGCGGAGTAATAGCCGTTGGCGGGGAGGCTGGCCAGGCCGTCCATCGAGGAGACGTTGACGATGGTGCCGCGTCCTCGGGCGCGCATGCCGGGCAGGACGAGCCGGGTGAGGGCCACGGCGCCGAAGAAGTTGACCTCGAACAGTTTGCGGTAGTCGTTCTCGTCCTGCTCCTCCAGCGCGCCGATGAAGTCGATGCCGGCGTTGTTGACCAGGATGTCGATGCCGCCGAAGTGTTCCTCCGCCTTCTTGACACCGTTCTCGCGCTGCTGGGGGTCGGTCACGTCGAGGGGAAGGGCCAGCGCGGTGCGCGGGTGGCGGGAGGCCAGTTCGGTGGTGGCCTTGGTGCTGGAGGCGGTGATGACGGCCCGGTCGCCCCGGGCGAGGACGTGTTCGGCGAGAGCGCGTCCGAGGCCGCTTGACGCGCCGGTGATGAGCCAGGTTCGGGGATTCATCGCAGGCTCCTAGCGTTCGTCGGCGGGGTAGTCGGCCGAGCGGCTGACGTCGGCCCATTTCTCGGTTTCGGCGGCGCGGATCTCGCCGGCCTTCTGGGCGGTGGCGACGGCGTCGCTGCCGAGGAGGAGCCGTCGTGGCGGGTCGTCGTGGCGGGCGACGTCGATGATGATCCTGGCGGCGCGGGCGGGGTCGCCGGGCTGGGTGCCGTCGGTGTCGCGTCGGTAGCGGTGGATCGCGCCCACGGTCTGCTCGTAGTCCGGGCCGACGGGGTGGAGTTCCATGGAGGGGCCCTGCCAGTCGGTACGGAACGCGCCCGGCTCGACAATGACGACCTTGATGCCGAAGGGCGCGACCTCGCTGGCGAGGACTTCGGAGAACCCTTCGACGGCGAACTTCGCGGTCTGGTAGGCGCCCATCCCGGGGGTGCCGCCGACGCGCCCTCCGATGGAGGAGAACTGTACGAAGACTCCCGATCGCTGGGCGCGCAGGACGGGCAGGGCGGCCCGGGTCACGTTCACGACGCCGAAGAGGTTGGTTTCGATCTGGGCGCGGAAGTCGTCCTCGGCCATCTCCTCGATCGGCGCGCTGTTGCCGTAGCCGGCGTTGTTGACCACCACATCGAGGCTGCCGAAGGCGTCGAGGGCCTCCTTGACCGCCCGGGGGGCCGCGGCGGCGTCGGTGACGTCGAGCGCGATCGCTCGTATCCGGTCGCCGTGGCGGGCCACCAGGTCGTCGAGCTGCTTGGGGCTGCGGGCGGTGGCGACGACCTGATCGCCCGCTTCGAGGACCGCTTCGGTGAGGTGGCGGCCGAAGCCGCGTGACGATCCGGTGATGAGCCATGTCTTGGCCATGGGTGCTTCCTTCGGTCGGTGATGTCTAACTGCATCATTAATGTAGCACTTATAAATCTAAGCTCCGCGTTAGTGTGTCTGGTCTCGATATGTCTCGAGCAGGCGCAGCCACACCTCGCTGATGGTGGGGAAGGGCGGTACGGCGTGCCAGAGGCGTTCGACGGGGATTTCGCCGGTGATCGCCACGGTGGCGGAGTGGAGGAGCTCGGCGACACCCGGCCCGGCGAACGTGGCGCCGACGAGGGTGCGGCGGTCGGGGTCGATGAGGGCGCGGGCCCTGCCGCGGTAGGCCGGGTCGTGCTGGAGGGCGCCGGCGACGTGGCCGAGGTCGTAGTCGACGACGTGGACGCGGCGGCCGGTGCGCCGGGCCTCGATGGTGGTGAGGCCGACACTGGCGATCTCCGGGTCGGTGAAGACGACCTGGGGTACGGCCGCGGTGTCGGCGGTGCCGGCATGCGGGCTCCAGCGTCCGGTGTCGAGCGGGGTGCCGCAGGCGCGGGCGGCGATGACGGCGCCGGCGATGCGGGCCTGGTACTTGCCCTGGTGGGTGAGCAGGGCCCGCCGGTTGACGTCACCCACGGCGTAGAGCCAGTCGCCGGGAACGGCGGTGACGGTGAGGGTGTCGTCGGTGGCGAGCCAGTCCCCGGGGGTCAGGCCGACGCTCTCGAGGCCGATGTCGCCGGTGCGGGGCGCGCGGCCGATGGCGAAGAGGACCTCGTCCGCGGTGAGCCGGCCGTCGCCGGAAGCGGTGAGCGGGCCGTCGTCAGGAGAGGTGAGCCGGTTGTCGGCGGAGGGGGCGAGCGGGCCGTCGTCAGGAGAGGCGAGCCGGTTGCCGGCGGAGGGGGTGAGCTGGTTGTCCTCGGAAGGGAGGAGCCGGCCGTCGTCAGGAGAGGTGAGCCGGTTGTCGGTGGAGGAGGTGAGCCGGTTGCCGTCCGAAGGAGGGCGTCGGCCGTTGCCGGAAGTGGTGAGGGTGAGGTGGACCTCGCCGTCCGTGCGTTCGGCGGTGGCGACGGTCGTGTCGAACCGCAGGTCGACGCCCGCCTCCCGCAGTCTGTCGGCGACGAGTTCGCCGGCGAAGGGTTCCAGCTGCGGCAGCAGGCGGCTGCCGCGGGCGAGGAGGGTGACCTCGGTGCCGAGGGCCTGCCAGGCGGTCGCCATCTCGGTGGCCACGACCCCGGCGCCGACGATGGCGAGCCGTCCGGGAGCCCGCCGGGCGCTGGTGGCTTCGCGGCTGGTCCAGGGGCGCAGGGCGGCGAGCCCGGGCAGGTCGGGGAGGGCGGCGCCGCTGCCGGTGCAGACGGCCACGGCGTGCCGGGCCCGCAGGTGGACGGTGCCGCCGTCGGGGGTGGTCACGGCCACGCGCCGGGGCCCGTCGAGGCGGCCGTGGCCGCGCTGGAGTTCGATGCCGGCCGTCTTGAGCCATTCGACCTGGCCGTCGTCGTTCCAGTGGGCGGACATGCGGTCGCGGTGCGCCAGTACGGCGGCGGTGTCCAGCGGCCCGGCGGCGGCCGGATGCAGGCCGGGTACCCGGCCGGCGTCGGCACGCAGGAGCGCGGGCCGCAGCAGGGCTTTGCTCGGTTCGCACGCCCAGTATGAGCATTCGCCCCCGACGAGCTCGCTTTCCACGATGACGGTGCTCAGGCCGGCGGCGGTGGTCCGGTCGGCGACGTTCTCGCCGACCGGACCGGCCCCGATCACGACCACGTCATAGGTACGGATGTCTTCGGTGGTCACTGGTCCTCCATGATGTGGCCGTGTCTCGGGGAAAGCGCCGGTCAGCGGCCGGGCAGCCGTACGGTGATCTCCTGCAGGAACCAGCGGTTGCCGTCGGGGTCGGCGAACGAGGCGAAGGAGCCGTAGCTGGCACGCTGCGGGTGCGCGCCCATGACCCGGCCGGCCTCGTCGGCCTGGTGGAAGGCGCCGGTGGCGTCGTGGAACGGGCCGGTGACGTCGACGCCCTGGCTGGTCAGCTCCTTGAGGGCCTGCTCGATGTCGGACACGATCAGGTGCAGTCCCTGGACCGTGCCGGGCTCGGCGTCGGTGAGGCCGTCGCCGAAGATGATCGAGCAGGCTGAGCCGGGCGGAGTGACCTGAATGATCCGGTAACCGTCCTTGATGGGGAAGTCCGCGTCGAGGCGGAAGCCCAGCTGCCGGGTGTAGAAGTCCCTGGCGCGGTCGGCGTCGGAGACGGGCAGGACGACGACTTCGAGCTTCATGTCCATGGTGTGATCTCTCTTCCGGTGCTAGCGGGCGGCGTGCGCGGCCTTCTCGATGACCCCGGCCACGACCTTGGGCTGGGAGACGGCGACGGAGTGGGAGGCGCGTACCTCGACGGAGTGCGCGTGGGCGCGCTTGGCCATGTAGCGCTGGACCTCGGCGGGGATGTTGAGGTCCTGGGTCGTGATGACGGCCCAGGAGGGCTTGTCCTTCCAGGCGGCGACCTCGGTCTTCTCCTCCAGGGCGGACTGCGCGATGGGCCGCTGGGTGGCGGCCATGAGGGCCGCGGTGCCGGCCGGTACGTCGGCGGCGAACTGGTGGTGGAACTTGCCCTGCTTGATGTACAGGTCGGTGCCGCTGGTGCCGTCGGGGAGGGCGAAGGGGGCGGGGTCGAGGGCGCCGGGGAGGGTGGAGCCGGGGAACTTGTTCGTCAGCTCCAGGGCGGTCTCGCCGGGGGCGGGCAGGAAGGCGGCGACGTACACGAGGGCCTTGACCTCGGGGTCGTTCGCGCCGGCGACGGTGATGACCGTGCCGCCGTACGAGTGCCCGACGAGGATCTTGGGTCCGGAGACGTGGTCGAGGACGCTGCGGAGCGCGGCCGCGTCGTAAGCCGGGCCGCGCAGCGGGTTGGCCGCGGCGACGACGGGATAGCCGTCCGCGCGCAGCACTTCGATCACCGCGTTCCAGCTGGAGGCGTCGGCGAAGGCGCCGTGCTCCAGCACGATGGTCGGCTTTGCAGGCTTTTCCGCGGCGGAGGCGGCGGAGGCGGTGGTGGCGGAGGCGGTGGTGGCAGGGAGGAGGGCGATCGCGACCGTCGACAGGGCGCCCACCATGAGCCGCCGTCTGCCGCCACCCTTGATGCTGACCACGATTTTCCCCTTTCAGGATGCTTCACGCGAAGGTTGCTGTTCTGGTGCAAGAACTGTCGTCCGGGGAGGACCGCGGTCACATCCGTCACTTGACGGTCAGTCATCCCGCGCACCTCGGCGCCGTGCGTCTGCTGCCACACGTGCGCGCCACCTGGACACAGCCGCTCGACCGGCGGCACCGCGCGGATCCCCCCGCAGGCAGGCCGTTGACCTGCGCCCGGAGCGGCCTGCCGGTGCTGACCGTCAACTGACTGATGTGCCGGTGCCGGTCGCGAAACGACAGTGAACGTCATGAAACGTCTTCTGATCATCTTCGCGACCGGAGTGGCAGCGGCGGCGTGCCTGCCGGCCACGGCCTCGGCCAGCGCCGCGAGCTCTGCCGCCACCTCGTTCACGTGCTCGTCCATCTCCGTGAACGCCCCGTCCGGCACCGCGGTGGAGTCCGTGACGGCGGTGCGCCAAGAGGGGGGCACCCTGACCATCCAGCCCGTGCCGCCGTTCACCGAAGTGGTGAAGATCCCGGACGTGCCGGCCTATTGCGACGTCACGGTCACGCTCACCCACCCGGGCGTCGGCGACCACGCCAAGGTGCGGGTCTGGCTGCCCGAGACCGGCTGGACCGGCCGTTTCCAGGCGTTGGGCGGCAGTGCCTTCGCCGCCGGCGACTACGGCGTGGGCCTGGCCGGCGCGATCAAGAGCGGCTACGCCGCCGCGACCACCGACGCCGGTGTCAGCACGTATCTGGACACCGGCTGGGCCCTGAACAGCGACGGCGAGGTCAACACGCCGCTGCTGAAGAACTTCGCCGACCGGTCCCAGCACGAGATGGCGGTCGTCGGCAAGCAGGTCGTCAACGAGGTCTACGGCAGGCGCGTCTCCTACTCGTACTGGAACGGCTGCTCGACCGGTGGCCGCCAGGGCTACATGGAGGCCCAGCGCCACCCCGACGACTTCGACGGCATCCTGGCCGCCGCGCCGGCGATCAACTGGGACGAGTTCGAGGTCGCGACCCTGTGGCCGCAGGTGGTGATGAACGAGGAGAACACCTTCCCCTCCCCCTGCAAGTTCAGCGCCTTCAACGCGGCCGCCGTCAAGGCCTGCGACCCGCTCGACGGCGCTCCCGACGGGCTGATCGACGACCCCGCGTCGTGCGCCTTCGACCCGCGGCAGCTCATCGGCAAGAGCGTCGAATGCGACGGCAAGCAGGAGATCATCACCGCGGCCGACGCCGCCGTCGTGCGCAAGATCTGGGCCGGCCCCCACACCCCGTCCGGCAGGAAGTTGTGGGCCGGCATCCCGATCGGAGCCGGCTTCGACCTCGCCGGCACCCGCGTCGTCGACAACGGCGACCGCGTGGGCGCGCCGTTCCCCGTGCCGGCCGCCTGGGTCGCGACGTTCCTGAAGCGGCAGCCCTCGTACGACCTGTCGACGATCACCTACGCCGAATTCGCCAAGCTCTTCGAGCAGTCCCAGACCGAGTACGACGCGATCATCGGCACCGACGACCCCGGCCTGTCGGCGTTCCGCAGGTCCGGCGGCAAGCTCCTGACCTGGCACGGAGCCGCTGACCAGCTGATTCCCGCCCAGGGCACCGTGGACTACCGCCGGCGGGTGGAGCTGGCCATGGGCGGCGCGCGCCAGGTCGACGACTTCTACCGGCTGTTCCTGGCGCCGGGCGTCTCCCACTGCGCCGGCGACACGAGCACCGGCCCGAAGCCCACCGACGCCCTCGGCGCCCTCACGACCTGGGTCGAGCAGGGCAAGGCCCCGCAGACGCTGCACGCCTCCATCACGGACTCCTCCGGCAAGACGGTGACGCGTGAGCTGTGCCGGTACCCGCTCGTCTCCCGCTACTCCGGCCACGGCGACCCGGCCGCCGCCGGCAGCTACTACTGCGCCCCCGCCCGGCACTGACTTCTGGAAAGGCCCCCATCATGAAAGCCTCATCCCTGCTGAAGCTGTACCTGGGCCGTGGCGTCCTGGCCGTGGCATGGGCCGCCGTGTTCGCCCTTGCACACGACCCCATCGACGCCCTCACGATCGCCCTGCTGGTCGTCTATCCGCTGATCGACGCGGTGTCGTCGCTGATCGACCTGCGTGCCCTGCCTGACGGGTCGGAGCGCCGCCTGACGATGTTCAACGGGGCGCTCAGCACCCTGGCCGCCGTCGCCGTCGGCGTCGCGGGGATGGGCGGGGTGGCGGCGGTGCTGCACGTGTTCGGCGCCTGGGCCGTTGTCTCGGGGGCGGCGCAGGTGCTGGTCGGGCTGCGGCGGCGCGGTCCGGAGCTGGGCAAGCAGTGGCCGATACTGATCGCGGGTGGTCTGTCGTTCGTCGTGGGCATCTTCTACAACATCCAGGCCCTCGGGGACGGCGCCTCGCTCGACGTGCTGTCGGTCTATGCCACCGGCGGCGGCGTGTTCTTCATCATCCAGGCCGGGCTGCTGGCCTGGCGTGCCCGCTCGCCGCGGACCCAGACTGTCTGACGGGAACACACCGACAGCCTGCCGGATCGTATCCGGCAGGCTGTTTCGGCATTGTGGGGTCAGAAGTGGTCCACGTCGACGACGGCCCGGGCGAAGGCGGCGGGCGCCTCCTGCGGCAGGTTGTGGCCGATGCCCGCCAGGGTGCGGTGTTCGTAGGCGCCGGTGAACATCTGCCGGTACGACGAGCCGTCGCCCGGCGCCGTGAAGGGGTCGCGCTCGGCGTCCAGGGTGATGGTCGGCACCTTGATGACCGGCCGCGCGGCGAGCCGCTTCTCCAGACCGTCGTAACGGCGCTCCCCGTCGGCCAGGCTGAGCCGCCACCGGTAGTTGTGGATCACGATGGCGGCGTAGTCGGGGTTCTCGAAGGCCGCGGCCGTGCGCTCGAAGGTGGCGTCGTCGAAGTCCCACGTAGGGGAGACGGTGTCCCAGACGAGCCGGGTCAGGTCGTGGCGCTTGTCCTTGTCCTCCATGGCCAGCCGGCCCCGCTCGGTGGCGAAGTAGTACTGGTACCACCAGGCGTATTCGGCCTTCGGCGGCAGCGGGCTGAGGTTGGCCTCGAGGTTCGTGATGAGGTAGCCGCTCACCGACACCAGCGCCTTGCACCGCTGCGGCCACAGGGCCGCGATGATGTCGGCGGTCCTCGACCCCCAGTCGAAGCCGGCGAGCACCGCCTTGTCGATCTTGAGGGCGTCCATCAGGGCGATGATGTCGAGCGCGATCGCCGACTGCTGGGCGTTGCGGAACGTCTTCGCGGACAGGAACCGCGTCGTGCCGTGACCGCGCAGGTAGGGCACGATCACCCGGTAGCCCTGCGCCGCCAGCAGCGGGGCGACGTCGACGAAGCTGTGAATGTCGTACGGCCAGCCGTGCAGGCAGATGACCACGGGCCCGTGGGCCGGCCCCGCCTCGGCGTAACCGATGTCCAGCACCCCGGCCTTGACCTGCTTCAAAGAGGCGAAAGAGGCGGCCGGCGACGTCGTGGCGGCGGAGGCGGCGGAGGCGGCGGAGGCGGTTTGGCCCGCTAGCGAGGCGACGGTCGCCAGACCGAGGACCTTGCCGAAGGTGCGCCTGTTGATCATGTGTGGTCCTCCATGTCGAAACAGTGGGAATGCGACATCTCCCACTGTTTCGGGCAGGGAGGATACAGCACATCAGTCACATGACGGTGAGACGCGGCGAACGGGCCACGTGACACCCTCCGGACCGGTGCAGCGAGGCGGAGCGGAAGGTTAAGTCATTCGACTGTTCCCGCCCCACGCGCCCCTGGACGATTCTTGAGCCACGGCCCGTACGAGCTGGAGGATCCGTGAGCCCCACTCCCATCGTCTTCATCCATGGCGCGTGGCTCCACGCGTCGTCGTGGGAGCCATGGAACCAGCGCTTCGCCAGTTTCGGGTTCGCCGTCCACGCGCCGGGCTGGCCGGGAGAGCCCGCCACGGTCGGGGAGGCCCGCCGGCATCCCGAGACGCTCCACGAGCTGGGGCTCGACGCGCTCACGGATCACTACGCGCGCATCGTCCGTTCGTTTGACACCCCGCCCGTGATCGTCGGCCACTCGGTGGGCGGGCTCATCGCGCAGCACCTCCTCGGCGCGAACGCGGGCCGTGCCGCGGTCGCCATCGCCCCCGCCCCGGTCGACCACGCGACCCGCCCGGCCTCCGGGGAGCCGTGGCCGGTGTCGATGGACGCCGAGAGGTTCCGGCGGCTGTTCGCCAACGCGGTGACCGAGCAGGAGTCGGCCGAGCTGTTCGAGCGCCACGTGATCCCCGGGCCGCGCCGGCTGCTGGCCGAGCTGGGACACGGCGGCGCCGTACGGCATCCGCGGGCGGCCGTGGACCACGGCAACGCCCGCCGCGGCCCGCTGCTGCTGATCTCGGGGCAGGAGGACCGGCTGGTGCCCGACCACGTGACCCGGGCCGTGTACAAGCTGTACGGCGACTCGACGGCCACGAGCAGCCTCAAGCAGTTCCCGGACCGGGCCCATTCGCTGGTCGTCGACAGCGGCTGGCGAGCGGTCGTCGACTACGTGCTGGTCTGGCTCGCCGAGCGAGGGGTGTCCGCCGACCCGTCGAAGTGGTGAAGAGAGGTCACACGTCCGCGGCCTTGCCCAGAGCGTCGCGCAGCGCGGCCCGGGAGGTGATGCCCAGCTTCGGGAAGACGCGGTAGAGATGGGAGCTGACGGTGCGCGGGGACAGGTGCATGCGCGCGCCGATCTCCTTGTTGGTCAGCCCGCTCGCGGCCAGCTCGGCGATGCGGCGCTCCTGCCAGGTCAGCGCGGTCAGGTACGACAGCGAGGCCCGGGCGGGCGTCCCTGAGGCCCGCAGCTCGGCCTGGGCGCGCCCGGCCCAGCCTGCGGCGCCGAGCCGTTCGAAGGACTCGACGGCCCGGACCAGTACGGGCCGTGCGGCCTTGGGACCCTGGGTGTGCCTGAGCCGGACGCCGTGGGCCAGGCGGATGCGCGCCAGCTCGAACGGGAAGCCGGCCGCGGCCGGGTGGGCCTCTGCCCGGGCGTACATGTCCTCGGCCTCCTTCTCCTCGGCGGCCGTCATCGCCAGGGCGCCGTACGTGATGAGGGCCAGCCGGGGGGAGACTTCGGGCAGGCCGGCATCGCAGGCCGCCTGGGCGTGCCTGCGGGCCTCCTCCAGGCGCCCGGTGTGCGCGGCGGCCTCGACCAGGTCGAGCAGCGTGCGCGAGGCCTGGTGGGCGCAGCGTTCGAACGATCCGGGCGGCGTGATGCCGATGGCGTACAGGTAGGCGGCTTCGTAGTCGCCCTCGCTCAGGGCCGCCGCCGTGCCGATGGCGTCGGCGATCTGGGTCAGGAACCCCACGCCGCGCGGGCGGGCCCAGGCGTCCAGGACGGCCTGCGCCTCCCGGGCCCGTTCGACCTGGCCGCGCAGGGCGTCCAGGAGTCCGAGGTAGGCACGGGTCTGGTGGGCGAACAGCGCGTGTCCATGGGCCGTGGTCAGCTCCAGCGCGCGCTGTCCCGTCCGCTCGGCGTCGTCCCACTCGCCGGCGGCCAGCTGGTCGAGCATGATCAGGTGCAGCATGGTCATGCCGGTGGCCACGGCGCCGGTCTCCACCTCGCGGTCGACGGCGCGCTGCAGGTAGGGGCGGTACTGGCGCAGCGTGTCGACGTGGTAGGCGGCCACGGACAGCCGCGAGACGTCCCACGGCTCCAGCTCCGAGCCGTCGGCGAACGCGCGCTCGACGCGCTCGTGCACGCCCGCACCGCGGCGGACGACGTCGCTCCACGCGTCGCGGTAGATCGCCGAGCGGGTGTCGACCCGGTCCCCCAGAGAGTCCATGAGCTGCTCGGTGCGCTCCCACAGCGCGGCGTCGCCGGCGTACTGGCTGATGGCCAGCAGCACGTTGACCAGCCGGGTGAGCACTTCGGGGGGCTTGTGCGCGCCGTCCTCCCGCAGGCTCTCGATCGCCGCCGCTACGTGGCGATGCGCGGAGCGCACGTCGCCGTCTTCGTACAGGGCCACGTACGCCGAGGTGACGACCGTGGCGGGGGACTCGCTCGCGCCCGGCAGCAGGTCCGAGCGGACGAGTTTCCGCGCCTGGTCCAGGAGCGCGGCATGGCCGGCGATGAAGGCGGCGTCGCCGAGCCGCCTGGAGCGGTCGGCGGGGGTCTCGCTCAGCTCCGCCGCGCGGGTCAGCCAGGCCACGGCCGCGACCGCGCCGCCGCGCCGGGTCGCCGAGTCGGCCGCGGCCTCCAGCGCGGCCGCCACCTGCTCGTCGGGATCCACGGCCGAGGCCGCCAGGTGGCGGGCGCGCCGCTCGACGTCGTCGCGGTGCACCCGCGCGAGCTCGGCGTGCGCCGCCCGGCGCTGGTTGGGGGTCGCCAGCTGAACGACGGTGGCCCGGACCAGCGGGTGCCGGAAGACGAGGTCGCCGGTGGCGGGGTCGGTGTCCAGGAGGCCGGCCGCGACCGCCTCGTCGGCCTCGCGCATGCGGTAGCGGGCGCCGGGGGCGCGGTTGCCGGACGGTCCCGCCCCGACGCCGTCGAGGGCGCCGCGCAGCAGTTCCTCGCGTACGGGAGCGGCCAGGCGTTCGATGCGGATGCCGTAGACGTGCTGCAGGCGGCGCGACAGCGGGATGTTGCCGAATCCGAGGTCGCCGGTGTGGCCGCCGTCAAGGTAGGCGGGCAGTTCCAGGAGCGCCAGGGGGTTGCCCATGGCGTGCTCCAGGACGCTGCGCCGGGTGGGCGCGTCGAGCCGCGGATGGCGGAGGTCCAGGAGCTGCCCGGCGGCCTCCTCCGACAGGGCCGCCACGGGCAGCTCCGGAAGCGCGGCCGTGTCGAACCGCGAGCCGACGTCGGACCGCACGGCGATGAGCATCTTCACGGAGCTCCCGCTGAGCCGGCGCCCCACGAACCCGCACACCTCGGCGCTGGAGGCGTCCATCCACTGACCGTCGTCGAGCAACAGCAGCAGCGGCTTCTCCGACGCCGCCAGCGACAGCAGGTCGAGCACGGCGATGCCGAGGGACATGACCGACGGCGCCGTGCCCGCGCGCAGCCCGAAGACGACGTCGAAGACGTCCCGGTGGCCCTCGTCGAGCCCGGCCGAGTGGGGCAGCAGCGAGTAGAGCAGCTGGTGCAGGCCGGCGAAGGGCAGCTCCGTCTCCGCCTCGACGCCGGCGGCGCGGATCACCCGCTGCCGCTCCGGGCCCGCGAGGCCGGCCACGTGGTCGAGCAGGGCGCTCTTGCCGACCCCGCTCTCGCCCCTGAGGATGAGCGCCCGCCCCCCGGCGGCCGCCATGAACGCGGACAGCTCCCTTTGGACGCCATCCCGGCCCACCATTGTCGAGACGAGCGTCTCCACGCTTCCCCCACTCCCCATACGGCGGTAAATGCCTCACTAATGTGACACTATTTTGCTTCATGTGCCACGTGACAGCGGTATCTTGGGGCGGGTGAGAGCAGACGCGACCCGCAACCTCGAACGCGTCCTGAGCACAGGCGCCCGAATGCTCGCCGACGACCCCTCGGCGACCATCGCCGCCATCGCGGCCGCGGCAGGGGTGGACCGCCGCACGGTCTACCGCCGCTTCGCCTCCCGCGAAGACCTCATGGCCGCCGTCTACGGAGCCCGCTACGACGCGGTCGAGCAGGCCGTCGAGGCGGCCAGGCTACGCGAGGCCCCGGTCGCGGTCGCGCTGCACCGTTACGTCGAGGGCATCATCGCCGTCAACCGCAAGTGGCCCGTGGAAACGAGCCGCATGCTCCGCGAGGCGACGCTCCTCGAGCGCCGCCGCGGCCTGATCGACGAGGTCGACGCCTTCTTGCGGCGCGCCACCGACGAGGGCCTGCTGCGTTCCGACCTACCCCCCGGCTGGGTGGCCACGGTCCTGCCGCCGCTGATGGTGCACGCGGCAGAGGACCTGCCCGAGCTGACCGCCGCGCAGGCCGCCGACGTCGTGGTCGACACACTGCTGCGCGGCGTCGGCGTTCCGCGGGTGCGCTGACCCCGTGACGGTGATGGTCATGGGTCTCCTTCCCGTACGGCACGGCCGGGCAAGCCCGCCCCGGTACGACCCTAGGCACCGCCTGCATACGAACCGCAGACAACGCGCATACAAGCCATGGTCGGGCTGCTCAGGCCGGCAGCACCGGGTCGCGCAGGGGCGCGAGCAGCACCTCCACGCGCCGCGCCCACGCGACCAGCGCGGCCGGATCGACGAAGGGCACCGCGAGTCCGAGCGTCATGCGCTTTCAGCCTTCCGTGTCGCCGGACAGGACCGCGAGGGAGGCGCGCGCCTGCTCGCGCATCGCGGGCACGAACTGCTGCGCGGGCTCCGGCAGGCCGGCCAGGACGAGCGCGACCTCCTCCGGCGTGCCGACCTCGTCGAGGAATCCGACGATCAGGTGCGCCGCCTCGGTCGGCGAGGTCGCGACGGTCGCGCGCGAGAAGGCGGCCCACTCGTCCGGCGAGACGTGCTCGCGCAACGCCGGGAACAGCAGCGGCTCCTCGTGCTCGAGATGCCGATGCACCAGGTCCCGGACCGCTTCGGCCGCCCTGCGCAGTCCCGGGCGGTCGCCGTCCTCGCCGATCGGCACCGCGCCCAGGGCGTCGAGCGCGATGTCGAGGTCGTCGTGCTCCTCGCTCAGCACGGCGAACCGCTCCGCCGCCTCCGGCGCCACCGCCGCGATCATCGGCCACAGCTGGTGGTCCTCGGTCTCGTGATGGTGGCGCAGGTTCCTGACGAGGAACTCGCGCAGCTCGGCCAGGGCCGCGAGGGGGACGGCGGGCCGCAGGGCGGCCTCTGACAACAACGTCGTGGCGCGCCGGTGGAAGGCGTGGATGAGCCGGGTCTCGGTGACGGCCACGGCCTCGGTGTTGGTCGACATGCCGGGGAGCGTAGAAGCCGTGGGAGGAGGTCACGTTGACGAATGGTTGGCGCCTGAGGCAGGTGTCCGTCCTGGGCATATACGTCGCGTCGTACCGGGACGCTTTCGGTAGGGTCACGGCGGGACTCGAACGGCTGGGGGAGCCGGGCGAGGTCACCGAGGGGAGGAGCGCCGTACCATGCGCCTTTTTGGACGGGAAGCCGAGCTGAAGGCCCTGGCCGAGCTCGTCGAGGACCCTGCGCGGCGCAGCGGCGTTCTCCTGCTGGGGGAGGCCGGCATCGGGAAGTCCGCGCTCGTGGCGGAGGCCGTTTCGGCGGCGTCGGCCGCGGGCCTGCGCGTGCTGACGACGACCGGCGTGGAGGCCGAGCGGCATCTCGCCTTCGCCGGGTTGCACCAGCTGCTGTACCCGGTCCGGGCGGGCGTGGACGCGCTGCCGGCCCCGCAGCGCGAGGCCCTGCGCTGCGCGATGGGCCTGGCGGAGGGGGCCGAGCTCAGCGGGTACCTCGTCGGCCTGGCCACGCTGACCCTGCTGGCCGATGCGGCCGCCGTCCAGCCGCTGCTGGTCGTCGCGGAGGACGTGCACTGGCTCGACCGCGCCAGCGCCGACATCCTCGCCTTCGTGGCGCGCCGGATCGAGTCCGAGCCCATCGGCATGGTCGCGACCCTCAGGGCGGGCGAGCGCTCTCACCTGCAGGACGCCGGGCTGTCCCCGATGCCCGTCGACCGCCTCTCCGACGAGGTCGCCGACGCGCTCCTGGACTCGATCGCCCCCGGCCTCACCCCGGAGGTCCGGGCGCGGCTGCTGGCGGAGGCCGCCGGCAACCCGCTGGCGCTGACCGAGCTGCCGGCGGCCGTGGGAGATCACGGCGGGCGCGGTCCGATGCTGCCGCTGAGCGAGCGGCTTGAGCGCGCGTTCATCGCCCGGGTCGCCGCCCTGCCGGTGCCGGCCCGCACCGCGCTGCTGGTCGCGGCGCTCAACCAGAGCGATTCGGTCGCCGAGACGCTCGCGGCCACGGGCCTGATCCTGGGGTCGGCGGCCGAGCTGGAGGTCCTCGCGCCGGCCGTCGAGGTCCGGCTGATCGAGCTCGGCATCGGCGCGGTGCGGTTCCGCCATCCCCTGATGCGCTCGGCCATCCCGGCCGCTTCGGCGCTCGCCGAGCGCAGGCAGGCCCACCTGGCTCTCGCCGAGACGCTGCGCGACCAGCCGGACCGGCGGGCGTGGCACCGGGCCGCCGCGACGTCCGGAGCCGACGAGGCGGTGGCGGCCGAGCTGGATCGCGCGGCCGACCGGGCCCGGCGCCGGGGCGGGGTCGCCGCCGCGATCGCGGCCTTCGAGCAGGCGGCCCGGCTGAGCCAGGCGCAGGACAGGAAGGCGGACAGGTTGCTGGGAGCGGCCGAGCTCGCGGTCGAGTCCGGCAGCCGCGGCACGTCCGAGCGTCTGGTGCGCGACGCGCAGGCCCTCGAACTCTCGCCGCGCCGGCGGGCCACCGCCGCGTGGTTGCTCAGCAGCTTCGAGGACGGGGTGCGCGAGGACCCCTCCCGCGTGCCGGAACTGGCCGAGCTGGCCGCTTCGGTCGCCGCCGACGGGCAGGTCGAGCCGGCCGTCCGGATCCTGTGGGGTGCCGCCATGCGCTGCTTCTGGTCCGAACCGGGCCCGGCCGCCCGGCGTGCGCTGCTGGCCGTGGCCGACCGGCTGCCCGTTCCCGCCGGCGATCCGCGCCTGGTCGCGGTCGCGGCGTACGTCGCGCCGTTCGAGCGGGGCGGCAGCACGCTCGAACGGCTGCGCGAACTGGCCGCCGTGGCCGGCGCCGACCCGGAGGGCGATCGTTACCTGGGCAGCGCGGCGCTGCAGGTCGGGGCGTTCGATCTGGCCGCCCGCTTCTCCGCGGCGGCGGCGCCCGCCCTGCGCGCCCAGGGCCGGCTCGGCCTGCTGCCCCGGGCGCTGGCCGTGCTGGCGTGGAGCCGGGCCAGGCTCGGCGACCTGGCCGGGGCCCTGACGGCCGCGGCCGAGGCCGCCACGTTCGCCCGGGAGACCGGCCAGCCGTTCATGTACGGGCTGGCCACGGCCGTCCAGGCCGAGATCGCCGCGCTGAGGGGCGACCACGGGCAGGCCGGCGCCCTCGCCGACGAGGCAGAACGCGTCGCGCTCCCCGTCGGCGCCCGGCCCGTCCTGGCCACCGTCCAGCTCACGCGCGGGCTCGCGGCCCTGAGCGAGGGCCGGTTCGACGACGCGTTCGCCGCTCTGAGCCGGATCCTCGATCCCGCGGACCCCGCCTACCAGCTGGCCCTGCGCGCCTACTGCCTCGCGGAGCTCACCGAGGCCGCCGTGCGGGCCGGGCGGACCGACGCCATGCGCGACATCCTGCGCGACCTGGAGCCGCTGGCCGCGTGGACGCCGTCACCGGCGCTGCACATCGGGTTGCGCTACGCGCGTGCCGTGCTCGCCCCGGACGAGGAGGCGGAGGAGTTGTTCACCGCCGCGCTGCGGGCGGACCTGACCGGATGGCCCGCCGAGCGCGGACGCCTCCATCTGGCGTTCGGCGAATGGCTGCGGCGGCGGCGCCGGGCCGCGGAGTCCCGGACGCACCTGCGTACGGCCAGGCAGACCTTCGACGCGCTCGGCATGGCCGCATGGGGCGAGCGTGCACGGCGGGAGCTGCGTGGCGCGGGGGAGTCGAGCCCCAACCGCGACCCGGACGCGCGGGAGAAGCTCACCCCGCACGAGCTGAGCATCGCTCAGCTGGCCGCCGAGGGGCTGACCAACCGGGAGATCGGGCAGCGGCTGTACCTGTCCCACCGGACCGTCAGCACCCACCTGCACCGGATCTTCCCCAAGCTGGGGGTGAGCTCCCGGGCCGATCTCGCGCGGGTGCTCAGGATCTCGTACGGCTCAGACGAGTGAGGCGTCGGCCGCCGTCCTGATCCGGGCGTACATCCTCCGCAGTCCGGGGCCGGGCTCCAGACCCAGATCCTCGTCCAGCAGCCCGGCGATCCGGTGGTAGGCCGACAGGGCCTCCTCGCGGCGGCCGTCGCGGTCGAAGGCCCACATCAGCAGCTCCCAGAGCCGCTCGCGATAGGGCTCCGCCGCCGTCGCGAGCGTCAGCCCGTCGATCGCGTCGCCGCAGTCGCCCTGTTCGATGTCGAGCGCCCAGCGCTCCTCCATGGCCGTGGCGCGCAGCTGTTCGAGCCAGGCGCGGCGGCCCTCGAAGAAGGCGCCACCCAATCCGTCGAGCGCCGGTCCGCGCCACAGCGCCAGCGCGCCACGCAGCAGCCCGGACGCCTCCGTGATCCTCCCCTGCTCGCGGGCCTCGCGGGCGGCGGCGGTGGCCTGGCGGAACACCGTCACGTCGACCGCACCGGGGTCGACCGCCAACTGGTAGCCGCGGCCCACCGACCTGATCTCCGCTTCGGTGCCCAGCCCGGCCGCACTGGCGTCGGCCAGCACCCGGCGCAGGCGGGAGATGAAGGTGCGGGTGCTCACGACGGCGCTGCGCGGCGCCTCACGACCCCACAACGCGGCCACGATCTCGTCGATCGTGATCTGCCTCCCCTGGCTCAGGAGCAGCATGGCGAGCACTCCCCGCTGCTGCGGCGACCCCGTGTCCAGCTCTTCCCCGCCGCTCCAGACCTTGATCGGGCCCAGTAGCCCGAAACTCACCCCACCCATCGAGGTTCCCCCGCCCTCTCACTCAGCGTCACCGACGCCGTACTCAAGGCGTCCCTGACCGACCCTACTGACGCCGCGTCGGGATTTTTGGCGCATTGACCGGCTTGTCGGTGGTCTGTGAGTCTTCTGACTTTTCCTGATATGGCGTGCTGAGCCGGGATGACGTACGCGTACGGCGTCACGTGACGCTCGCGAGGGCCGTCCGGGCCGGGATCTACTACCGCGGGCCCGCACTGTGCACTCGTAAGGAAAGCGCCCGATCGTGATTGGACAGCCGAACGTCGTCTCGGCTCCCTGCAGGTTCACCGTCCTCGGGCCGCCCGGCCTCTACCGCGGTGAGAGGCGCCTGGATCTCGGCGCGCCGCAACAACAGGCCGTCCTGATGCTGTTGCTGGTCAACAGCGGCAGCTTCGTCCGGATGGGCGAGCTGATCACCGGAGTGTGGGGCGACCGGGCGCCGGCCACCGGCGAAGCGGTCATCCGGACCTACATCTCCCGCATCCGGCGGCTGCTGTCCGAGTGCGGACTGGAGTCGGCGATCAGCTCCCAGTCCGGGAGCTACATGCTCGACCCGTCGCTGTGCGCGCTGGACGCCACCGAGTTCGCCGATCTCCTCGAATCCGCCAGGCAGGAGCGCGCGAGCGGGCGCGTCTCGGTGGCCGCGAGCCGTCTGGAGCAGGCGCTCGGCCTCTGGACGGGCACGGCGCTGGCCGGGGTCCCGGGCGAGGCCGCCGAATGCGAGCGGTTCCGGCTCGAACAGTTGAAGCTGCTCGCCACCCAGGAGTTGCTGCAGCTCCGCCTGGAACGGGGCGAGCACGCGGAGGTGGTGGCCGAGATCCCGCTGCTCATCCAGCTGAACCGGCTCGAAGAGCCGCTGTACGAGATCTACCTCCTCGCCCTGTACCGCTGCGGCAGGCGGGTGGAGGCGCTGGAGGTCTACCGGACCGTCTACGACCTGCTGGGCAAGGAGCTGGGCGTCGGCCCGGGGCCGCGGCTGCGGGAGATCCACGACAGGATCCTGCGGGCCGACGCGGACCACGACGACGAGTTCGCCCTCGCTCCGTGGGCCGAGCGGCCCGCCGTACGCTCCCCGGACGAGACTCCCCACTGGCGCTTCGTCGGGAGGGACACGGAGCGCGCCGCCTTCCAGGACCTGCTGAAGAAGAGCCGTGGGGAGCGTCCGGGCCTGCTCTTCTTCCGCGGACCCGCCGGCATCGGCAAGACGACGCTGCTGCACCGGCTCGCCGCCGACGCCGCCGCCGTAGGGCGGCGGGTGCGGCACTTCCACGGCTCGGCGGTCACGCAAGCGCGCGAACACCTCGGACGATTCGCGGAGGAGCTCTCCGGCGTCCCCGGCCCGGTGCTGCTCATCGACTCGTTCGAGGAGCTGGCAGACCTCGAACCGTGGCTGCGCGACGAATGCCTCCGGCGGCTGCCCGGCGACACGATCGTCGTGGTGGCGGGCCGGACCGGGCCGAGCGCCTCCTGGCTCACCGATCCGGCCTGGTCCGGCACGATCGAGATCCGCTACCTCGACGTCCTCACCGCCCCGGAGTCCACCGCGCTGGTCGAGGCCCGCGGCGTCGACCCCGGCCTGCGGAGGTCCATCGTGGACTTCGCCGCCGGCAACCCCTTCGCCCTGTCGCTCGCCGCCGAGGTCGGCAGGAGCATGTCGGCCACGGGACAGCCGTCGCGCCGTGACGCCGTACGCCACGTCGTCGACAGCGTGCTCGCGCGCCTGGCCGGGAGCGCGCCGACGGACGCGCACCGGTGGGCGCTGCACGTGTGCGCGCACGCCCGCCACACCACGGAAGACCTCCTCGGCGCCGTGGTGCCGGGCGGACGTGCGGCTGAGCTGTTCGACTGGCTCCGGGCGCAACCGTGCGTCGACACCGCCGCTCACGGTCTGGACATCAACGGCGTGCTGCGCGAAGCCCTCGACCACGACCTGCGTTGGCGGGACCCCGCCGGTTACGAGCGGATGCACCGGCGGATCCGCCATTACGCCATGGACGAGCTCCTGCGCGACGCCCGCGACCCCTGGGCGAGCATGGCGGCCATGCGGACGATCAGCCATCTGCGCCGGCGCGGCGGGGTCGTGCGCCGGTACGTCTCGAAGGTGGGCGAGGCCGATGTGCGGGTGTCCGAGGCGACCCCCGCCGATCATGACGAACTCGTCACCATGGCGCGCGAGAGCGACGGCGAGCTCACGGCCGCGTCCGTCCGGTTCTGGCTGGGCCGTCAGCCGGAGGCGTTCTTCCTGCTCAGGTGCCGCGAGAGCGGCCGGCTGCGGGGTTTCATGAGCTGGCTGACCCTGCGGACGCCGGAGCGGGACGGACTGGAGGCCGACCCTGTCGTGGCCGACGTCTGGCACGACGTGAGCCGGCGCACGGCGGTGCCCCCAGGGGCGCACATCGCGATCGCGCGGCATCTGATCTGCCCCGCCTTCGAGGCCGGACCGTCTCCCGTCACGGACGTGTTCCAGGCGCGGATGATGCGCGGCTGGCTGCACGAACCGGGGCTGGCGGCCTCGTACCTGGTCGTCGCGAACGGGCAGTGGTGGCGGCCGCTGATGGAGTATCTGGGCCAGTACGAGGTGGAGCGCGTGCGCGCGGATCATCCGTACACGATCTTCGGCCACGACTGGCTGGCCGACCCGCCGGAGGTGTGGCGAGACCACCACCTGGAGGAAGAGCTCTGGGCCGAACGGCACCCGAGCCTGTTCCACCGCTCCGGAGCGGATTTGTCACCGGCTTGACAGGTGACGCACAGTCCTGCCAATATCGTCACCAGTTGAACAGGTGACGCACAGCGCGTCCCCGACTGATCAGAAGGGAAAAGCCATGGCCGTCAGCTACACCGGGGTCGTCACCGTCACGGGGGAGGGCCGCAACGGAGGCCGGGTCCAGGCCGACGACGGCCTCCTCGACACCACGCTCGCCATCCCGAAGGAGCTCGGTGGCGCGGGCGGGGCCACCAACCCCGAGCAGCTGCTGGCCGCGGGCTGGGGCTCCTGCTTCCTCGGCGCGGTCAGGAGGGCGGCGGCGCAGCGCAGGATTCCGCTGAAGAGTACGGCCATCACGGCTGAGGTGACCCTGCACCACGGCGACGACGGCGAGTTCAGCCTCAGCGCCGTGCTCAACCTGGAGCTCGGAGGCGTGGACCAGCAGACGGCCGGCGAGCTCGGCGCCGCGGCCCACCAGATCTGCCCCTACTCCAAGGCGACCCGCGGCAACATCCCGGTCACCATCAACGCGAAAGCCGCCTGAGATGCGGACGGCGAAGGACGCCGCCGAAGCGGCGCGCCGGACCCGCTTCGGCCGGCTGCCCGAGCGGATCCGGCTGGAGGACACGGTCGAAGAGCACGCGGCCACCGTGCCGGACCCCGCACGGGACACCTATGACTCGGACGAATGGCTCGTGCGGTACTGCCTGTGAACCCTGGAGGGGGCATCGTGTTGCGCATACCGAAATCCGTGAGAGCCCTGGCGGTGGCCACGGTCGTGGTGGCCGTCGCCCTGGGGTGCCTGGCCCAGGTGTTCTGACAGCGGCCCGGGCCGCACGTTCACTGTGGCTGAGCCACGGGCTTGGCCAGGAACGGGGATCGGCCGAGGACGACGATGCCGGTCACCATCGCCACCAGACCGGCCACCTCGCCGGCGAGCGCCGCCGGGCTGACCTGCAGGCGCTCGGCGAAGATCGCCACACCCAGCACGATCCCGGAGATCGGCTCCGCGACCGTGGTGGCCGGCAGCGAGATCTGGAGCGGAGCGGCGTCGAAAGCGCTCTGATTGAGGAGCAGTCCCACCACGGCGACACCCGGCAACACGTACGGTTGCCAGGTCGCGAGCAGGCTCAGCCCGCTGTCCAGCGTGAGCAGGGAACCACGGGTCAGCACGTCCTGCAGGCCGAACAGCACCCCGGCGGCTGCCGCCAGCAACATCGCCTTGACCTTCAGGGAACGCCGCAGGCCGAACAGGACCAGCGCCGCCGCGACCACGACCACCGGCAGCGCCGCGAGCCAGCGCGGGGAGACCGGATCGGGGAGGCGGCCGCCCTGAGGCTGCCCGGCGAACAGGAACAGCGCCACCCCTCCGCTCACCAGCACGGCGCCCAGCTGCAACATGCGGCCGAACGGCTCCTGGTAGACGACATGGGCCGCGGTCAGGGCGAACAACAGGCTCATCGCGAGAAGCGGCTCAACCCGCGCCACGTCCGCGTCCCGCAGCGCGACGGCGCCGAGAATCTGGCCGCACACCATCAGCCCGATCCCGGCCAGCCACAATGGCATGCGCATGAGGTCGAGCAGCAGGCGCGGGTGCAGCATCTCCTCCAGGGGCTCGCGGTAGGCGGCATGCTGCTGGGCGACGAAACCGATGCCCAGCAGGCACGCCGCGCCCAGGGAGATGATGATGATCATCACCTCGTTCCGCTTCCCGGGACGCCGACTCCGTAACGCGCCCCGGCCCTGGTCATCACCAAGAAAGCTTGAGCCGCGAAGGCCGTTAGCGGTGCAGGGCGCGGGTAGACGGGCCACACGGAGGTGAGACAGGCCATGTCACGACGGGAAGATTCCGGCGACGGTGGAGTTCGCCACGGTCCTGAGAGCTCGAAGAGCCTGGAGTACGCCAAGGAGATCCGTTCGACGGACGACAAACCCGACCGCGACGGCCAGACCCTGGTGACCACCGATCACGACGTCATCAAGAACTGGGCCGAAGGCCGCGGCGCGACGGCCGCCACGGTGGAGGGCACCGAGCACGGCGACCACCTGGGCGTGCTGCGATTCGACTTTCCCGGCTACGGCGGTGGGGACAAGCTTCGGCACGTGAGCTGGGAAGAGTGGTTCGACACCTTCGACAAGCGGGGGCTCAACTTCATCTACCAGGAATCCAAGAGCGACGGCACCCAGAGCAACTTCTTCCGCCTGGAGAACCCTCAGCGCGAGGACGCCTGAACTGTCCGCGAGGCAGCACCTGGACACGGGCGGCGAACAGATGCTCGGAGGCCTGATCGCCGCCCATCACCTCACGCCCATGGACGACCTGCCCGCGCTGGTCGTCACCTACGCCGGGCTGGCCGGCTTCTCCGAGCCGCTGCTGTATCTGGCCGATCTGCAACAGCAGTGCCTGGTGCCGCTGCCCGGCCAGCACGCGCCCGACGGTTCGCCCCCGCAACGCCTGGGGATCGACAGCACTCTGGCCGGGCGCGCCTACCGCAGCCTGTACCTGGTCTCCTCCGCCAAGACCCGCGATCCCGGCGCGGCCGACCCGGACGAGGAGGGGCTCGACGAGGCCCGCTCCGGCGAGGGCGGCCCCAGGCGCTGGTGGCTGCCGCTGCTGGACGGCACCGACCGCATGGGCGTCCTGGCCGTGACCGCCCCCGTCGACGACGACGACACCCGGCGGCGCGCGCACTGGCTCGCCTCCCTGCTGGCCCTGATGCTGGCCGCCAAAGGAGCCACCAGCGACACCTACGCCACCGTGGTCCGCGACCGGCCGATGGACTTGTCGGCCGAAGTGCTGTGGTCCCTGCTGCCCGCCAAGACCTTCGCCACCGACCAGATCGTCGTGACCGCCGCGCTGGAGCCCGCCTACCAGGTCGGCGGCGACGCCTTCGACTACGCCCTGACCCGTGACACGCTGAACCTGGCGATCTTCGACGCCATGGGACATGACCTCACCGCCGGGCTGACCTCCGCCATCGCCATCGGCGCCTTCCGCAATCATCGCCTGCGCGGCGAGGGCCTGCGCGACGTCGGCGAGGCGATCGACGCCGCCATCGCCCAGCAGTTCGCCCGTACGCAGTTCGCCACCGGCATCCTGGCCACCCTCGACCTCCGCGACGGCGTGCTCACGTGGGTCAACCGCGGCCATCCGCCACCGCTGCTGCTGCGCCAGGGCCACGTGGTGGCCGAACTGGCCACCGAACCCGACCCTCCCATGGGGCTGTGCCTGGGCGCCTACCAGGACCCGGCCCACTACCAGCTCCAGCCCGGCGACCGGCTGCTGTACTACACCGACGGCGTCGTCGAGGCCAAGGACCCGCACGGCCGCGAGTTCGGCCTTGACCGTTTCGTGGACTTCATCACCCGCCACGAAGCGGATCAGGTCTCAGCGCCCGAAACGCTGCGCCGGCTGGTCCAGGCGCTGCTGCAGTACCAGCAAGGCGTGCTCCAGGACGACGCCACCGTGCTGCTCGTGGAATGGCAGTCCCAGGCGTTCGCCCCGCTGGGCACCCATCGTCACTACGCGGTCACGCGGAGCGTGCCGCGCATGCCCAGCGGCTCATGACCGCCGACGCCGCAGACGAGGGTGAGCAGGGCGCCTCGCGGGGCGTCGAAGCGCAGGGTCGTGCTCTGTCCGGGCGCCAGGACCGGCGTGTGCGCCGAGACGCCGGTCCCGGTGACGACGAGGACGTGGGCGGTCGCTCCGGCGTTGGTGACCTCGAGGCTCACGGGGCCAAGCCGCAGCACGGGATCACGCGTTGTGACGGCCCACTCCGTGAGCCCGACGCGGGTGCCGGAGACCGCGGCGTCGGGCGATCCCCGGCATGCTGGCAGCGCTCGCGCTGATGGCGCGGCCTCGCTCGGCCCACGGCTCGCGGGTCCCGTCGCCGCCGGAGCGGCCACGGTGGCGCTGCTCGGGTTCACCGGCAGCCATCCCGTCACCGCTCTGCTCACCTTCGGGCTGGCGGCGTTCACGCTGACGGCGATCGCCGCGTGGCCCGCGGTGCGGCGGCGCCCGCGGCAGACCGGCCCCGCGCGTGCGGGCGGAGGCGGCCCCCTGCCCGCCGTCGCTCTGCTGGCGCTCGGGACGCTGGCGGTCGCCTGCGGGGCGCAGCTCGTGACGGACCCGCCACAGGGCCGCCGCACCCTGGCGCGCTTCCTCAGCATCGCCCCCCGGAGTCACCCGGCGGCGGCACGAATCCGCGACCTGCTCCGCTGAGCTCCCTCCTGAACCGTTTCATGTTTCGGCCGCTGTCAGCGGGCACGAGACCGGGGAGGCCCCGTCGGCGTCGCCGCCCTACGGATGGGGCCCGTGACCAGCCGAACGCCAACTCCGAGGGAGGCCGTCATGGGCACGCAGCAGGACATGATCGAGGTCCTGGTCATCGACCACCACGAGGTGGAGGAGATGTTCACCCAGCTCGAACAGATGAGCGGAGACGGCGGTGAACAGGCCAAGACATTGGCCGAGAAAGTGGTCATCGAGCTGGTACGGCACTCCGTCGCCGAGGAGGAGTACCTCTACCCGGCCGTACGCGAACACGTGCCCGGCGGCGGCAAGCTGGCCGACCAGGAGATCGTCGAGCACGCCGAAGCCGAGGAGACGATGAAGCGGCTGGAGGCGCTGGAGCCGGGCCAGGCCGACTTCTGGCCCACCATGCACCTCCTGATGGGCCAGATCCGGGCCCACATCCGGGAGGAGGAGAACGACCTGTTCCCGCGGCTCCGTGAGGCGTGCTCGGCCGAGCAGCTGGTCGAGCTGGGCGGCAAGGTGGAGCGGGCCAAGAAGATGGCGCCCACCCGTCCGCACCCGTCCGCGCCGGACACCCCGCCCGCCAACAAGCTGCTGGCACCAGGGGCAGGGCTGGTGGACCGCATCCGAGACGCCCTCACGGGCCGAGGACGCTCCTGACAGATCCGCGCCCTTTGAGGACTGACATCTCGCGTCCTCATCCTCCTAGGCTGCTCGCCATGGGCGACGGTTTTCTCGAAGTGGCGGACGTCACTGCGGCGCTGGACACGGTGCTCTCCACCATGCGAGCCGCAGGCGTCAAGATCAATTACCGCCTGGGAGGCACGGGCGCGGCTCTCCTGCAGGGTGTTCGACTTCCTGTCGGGGACATCGACCTCCTGGCGGCGCGGCGAGAGGACGTGGACGAGTTCGAGACCGCGCTCGCCTCGTTCCCCTGCCTCTATGCCGCTTCCTGGATCCCGGAGTCCTCGCAGTACTTCGCCAGGTACGAGGTGCACGGGGTCAAGGTGGAGATGAGCACCGTCGAGAGGCAGGTGGACTCCGACGGGATGGAATGCGTCGGTCGTGGCCCATGGCGGCACCACGTGTGGGTCGCATGTGGCTCGCACCGGGTTCCCGCGGTTCGTCTGGAACTGCGGCTGGCGACGGAACTCGTACGGGACAGAGCCGACCGTTACGAACCGCTCCTCGACCACATGAGCGCGCACGGGTGCGATCTCGACCTGTTACAACGGGCCATGAGGGACCAGGGCGTGTCAGCGGAGCGCCGGAGCCTGGTCCGGGATCGGCTCAGCCACCCTTGAAGCACGTCAGAGAATGAACGTGAACAGTGGCGAGCCCGGTGGGATGCGCTCCACCGTGAGCGGGCCGGCCTTCATCCGGAACAGGAGACTGTCGAGGTCGCCGGCCCGCTCGAGCTCGATGCCGACGAGCGCCGGGCCGGTTTCGCGGTTGTTCTTCTTGACGTACTCGAAGGCGATGATGTCCTCGCCCTCTCCCAGCACCTCGTCCAGGAAGTGGCGCAGGGCGCCGGGGCGCTGCGGGAAGGTCACCAGGAAATAATGCCTCAGCCCGATGTGCACAAGAGAGCGCTCCAGCACCTCGTTGTACCGGCTGACGTCGTTGTTGCCGCCCGACACCACGCACACCACCGGCCCCCCGGAGGCGTACGGCAGCAGCTCGCGGGCCGCCGCGCCCGCGAGAGCTCCGGCGGGTTCGGCGATGATGCCGTCGGTCTGGTAGAGGTCCAGCATCTCGGTGCACACCGCACCCTCATCGACCGCGACGACCTCGTCGACCAGGTCCTTGACCAGGGGGAACGTGGCGTCTCCCACCCTCCCGACGGCGGCGCCGTCCACGAAGGTGTCCAGCTCGGGCAGGGAGAGGGGCTCGCCGTGGTCGAGGGCGGCGCGCATGCTGGCCGCTCCGGCGGGCTCTGCCCCCACTATGCGGGTGGCGGGTGAGTGCTCGCGCAGCCAGACGGCGATGCCGCTGATCAGGCCGCCTCCGCCGACCGGGACGACCACGGTGTGCGGCGCCTCCCCGCACTGCGCCAGGATCTCCAGGCCGACCGTGCCCTGCCCGGCCATCGTCCTGACGTCGTCGAACGGATGCACGTAGATGGCGCCGGTGCGCTCGCTGTCGGCGTGCGCGGCGCTGCTGGCCTCGTCGTAGGTGCCGCCGCCGACCACGACCTCCACCCGGTCGCCGCCGAGCGCCGCGATGCGCTCGCGCTTCTGCCGTGGCGTGGTGGACGGGACGTACACCCGGCCGCTGATCCCCAGACGGGCGCAGGCGAACGCGACGCCCTGCCCGTGGTTGCCCGCGCTGGCGCAGACCACGCCGCGCCGCCGCTCCTCATCCGTGAGGGAGGCGATCAGGTTGAACGCGCCGCGCACCTTGTACGAGCGACAGAGCTGCGCGTCCTCGCGCTTGAGCAGCACCTGACCACCGACCAGGTCGGACAGCCGCTGGTTCGGCTCCAGAGGGGTATGGCGTATCACCGGCCGCAGCCGTTCGGCCGCCTGGCTGATCAGCCTGGCGGTGAGGCGGTCGGACATGCACACTCCTGGCACAGCGGTGGATCAAGAAAGGTCGTGTCATGGTGGCCATGGCCGCAGCCGAACGGGCGATCACCGGGAACGCTGCCCGTCGCCGGGCGAGCACACCGCTCACAACGATCCCACCAGGCCATGCTATTCCCGTGGCGCCCGCGTGTGGGCCGGTCGCATCTCCTATCGGTGCTCGGGGTTGTCGAAGTCGAAGCGGCATCCGGCATCCCATTCCGAGCGCTGGTTGCCGTGGGCCGGGATGCCGCCGGCGTCCTTGAGCATGCGTGCCAGGTGCAGCAGGTTCCAGGTCATGAAGGTGGTGTTGCGGTTGGTGAAGTCGTTGTCCGGCCCGCCCGAATCCGGATCGAGGTAGGACGGTCCGGGTCCGGCCGCGCCCACCCAGCCGGCATCGGCCTGCGGCGGGATGGCGTAGCCCAGATGCTGCAGGCTGTAGAGCACGTTCATGGCGCAGTGCTTGACGCCGTCCTCGTTGCCCGTGATCAGGCAGCCGCCCACGCGTCCGTAGTAGGCGTACTGGCCGGCCTGGTTGAGCAGGCTGGAGCAGGCGTACAGCCGTTCGATGACCTTCTTGGTCACCGAGCTGTTGTCACCCAGCCAGATCGGGCCGGCGATGACCAGGATGTCGGCGGCGAGCACCCGCTGGTAGACGGCGGGCCACTCGTCGCTCTCCCAGCCGTGCTCGGTCATGTCCGGCCACACGCCGGTGGCGATGTCGTGGTCGATCGCCCGCAACTGCTCGACGCGTACACCCTGGGTGTCCATGATGTGCGCGCTGAGATCGATCAGGCCCTGGGTGTGGCTGCGCTCGGGGCTCTTCTTGAGGGTGCAGTTGATGAACAGCGCCCGCAGATCGTCATACCGGGCAGGCGCTCCGTTGACTGTCATCGCGACGGCTCCCTTTCGATGTGGTCCAGGTGCCTCCGTGGGCAAGTTTCGGGCCGTCATCTGCTCTTCTGCCAGCAGGCTCGCCGGTTGCGGGGCGACGGCGCCTGCGCCGTTCTAGCTCAGACGGGCCATCCAGCGGCCGTGCGTCGTCCAGCAGTCCACGGTGGGGAAGCCGCCGGCGCCTGCCACGCGCCGGATGTCGCTCACCGACACGGTCGCCCACCCGAACCAGTCACCGACGTGCGGGCCACGGCGCAGGCGTACCCGGTCGATCCGGCTTCTCGTCGCGGGCGCTGCGAGCTCGACCAGGACCTGGCCGCCCGGCCGGACCAGCTGCCTGACCCGCCGCAGCAGCACCTCGGGATGACCGCCGATGCCGATGTTGCCGTCGGCGAGCAGCGCCGTCGCCCATTGACCACTGCCCGGGACCTCGTGGAAGACGTTCCGGAGCATGGCGAAGCCGCCCGCCTTGCGGGTAAGGGCGACGGCGCGGGGGGTGATGTCGATGCCGAGTGACTGAACCCCGCGGCGCGCCAACGCGACCGTGAGCCGGCCGGGACCGGAGCCGATGTCCAGAGTCGGGCTGGTGCACCTGCTCAGGAGCGTCTCGTCGCCGTCGACCGGCTCGAACCAGCGGGCGGTCTCCAGCACGACGCGGGTGCCGTCGACGTACTCGATCTCGGCGGTGGCTCCGGCGAGCGCGTCGGCGTAGAGCTGACCCATCATCGGACCACCCTCCGCAGTACGGCGGCGAAACGGGAATCGGGTGCCTGCGCGGCCACCTCGACGGCGTCCGCCGGGGTGTCGACGTCCGTCAGCTCGGGCAGCAGGCAGACGGACAGTCCGGCCCGATCCAGCCGGTCGAGCTGCAGTTTGCCGGTCTCCGGGTGCGACATCGGCACGCTCAGCAGCAGCGAAGCATCCGGCTCGCGCAGGCCGAGCAGCCAGAAGCCACCGTCCGCCGCCGGACCGAACACCGCGTCGTGACTCTCCAGAGCCTGCGCCGCCTCATTCAGCAGAGCGGGCGTCACCTGCGGGGTGTCCATGCCGATCAGTACGACGGGTTCCGGCTGAAGTCGATAGGCGTCCGAGAATGCCGCCGCCAGACGCTCGTCCAGTCCTGAGCCGCGCTGGGGGATCACCACGAAGCCGGGCGGCAGCCAGCTGCCCGGCAGCCCGTCGAGGGCGAGCACCCGCTGGCTGGCGGGCGTCGCGGAGACGGCGAGAAGGCTGTCGCGGAGTGCGGCCTCGGCGAGGCAGGCGGCCTGGTCCGGGCTGAATGGCGGGGTCAGCCGGGTCTTGACCCTCCCGGCCACCGGCTCCTTGGCGATGATCATGATCTGGGCCATGCGCTCGACAGTAGGGCGGTGCGACGCGTTCAATCCTTACGAGTTGCTGACAGCCGCCGTTCGGCCAGGACGGCGGGTGGCGGAGGACCGGCGTACGGCCCAGCCGATCAGCACGGCCAGCGTGGCCGCGGCGTAGCAGGCCGTCGCCGGGCTGGGGTGCGCCGCCGGGCCGGCGACATAGGCGATCGCGCCCGCCAGGGCCACGCCCAGCCACTCCCACCGGCCGTCCATCGCGGCCAGCGCGACGACCAGGAGGGCGTACCAGGAGTATCCCGGGGTGAACAGCAGCAGGAGCGAGCCGGTGACCACCAGCGCCCCGTGCCAGGGTCGTTCCGGGTCACCGTGGCGCAGAACGTGGAGGACGACCAGGGCGAGCAGCAGGATCGCGGCGTACGGCGCCCACGAGTCGGGCATCACCAGCCGCAGCACCACGTAGCGGTTGCCGTCGCCGGGTGCCTCGTACCGCTCCTCGCGGAGATAGCCCAGCAGGTAGCCCGCGACCGGGGCCCGCGCGGCCAGCACGTACGGCACGTACGCCAGGCCCACGGCGAGCGCGGCGGGCACGGCGACCCGGAAGACGCGCCGCCACGCCACCCCGTTCGCCAGCGCTCCCGACAACGCCCCGGGCAGCGCCGTGGCGGGCAGCAGCTTGGCCGCCACGGCAGCCCCCAGCAGCGCGCCGCGAGCGCGCACGGTGCAGAAGGCGAGCACGACCAGCAGCACACCCAGCATGTCGACGTGCGCGTTGTTCACGGCCTCGACCGGTACGGCGGGGCACCACGCCCAGTACGCGGCCGAACGGGCGCCCGCCTGACGGCACAGCGCGAGGAGCACCAGGACGGCCATCACCCAGCCTCCCAGCTGGAGGGCCTTGTGCCGGACGCCGTCCGGCGAGAGCCAGTGGACCAGCAGGAAGTAGCCCTGCGCGACCGGCGGGTAGATCGTGGGCACCGTGGGGCGGTTGATCCGGGTGCAGCCGCCGTCAGGTAGCGGCCAGAGCCCGGAGGCCGTGCACTCCGGCGGGAACAGCCAGTCGTCGCGCAGCGGGACGAGGGCGGGATCGGCCGGTACGTGGTCGTAGGGCGAGATGCCCGCCCCCTGCACCCGGCCGTCCCAGGCGTACCGGTAGGAGTCGGTGCTGCTGCTCGGTGGTGCCGCCAGCCCGATCGCGGTCAACGCGATGCCGCCCGTGACGACCAGGGCGGTCAGCCGCCTTTCCGGCACCCGCCGGGCCGGCCACAGGGCCGCGGCGAACAGCGCCCAGGCCAGGACATACCAGCCCAGCGCGGGCGGCCCGGTCACGATCTTGATCAGGACGGCGGCCAGTGCCAGGAGCACCCCGCCCACGAACAGCATGTGGCGGCTCACACCCTGCAGCGTCGCACCCGGAGCCCGGTCGGTGGCGGCCCTGGCTCCGGCCGTACGGGCTTCGTAAGAACTCGCCGGCCCAGGTTCTTACGGAGTGCGAACGTGACTTCAGCACGATCACGGTGCGCGTTAGCGTCGGCCGGGTGAGAGTGATGGTGACCGGCTCGGCCGGCTTCATCGGCGGCCACGTCGTCGAGGTCCTGGAGAGCGCGGGGCACGAGGTCGTCGGCCTCGACCTGCGGACCGGCGCCGACGTGCGCGACGCCGCGGCGCTGGACCGGCTGCTGCCGGGCATTGACCTCGTGGCGCACCAGGCGGCCAAGGTCGGCCTGGGCGTGGACGTTTCCGACCTGCCGGACTATGCCTCGGTCAACGTGTACGGCACGGCCGAGCTGCTGGCGGCGATGGCGCGGCACCAGGTCGGACGGCTGGTGCTCGCCTCCTCGATGGTGATCTACGGTGAGGGTCGCTACACGTGCGTCGAACACGGGCGGGTCCGGCCGGGCCCGCGTGCCGTACGGGACCTGGAGCAGGGCCGGTTCGACCCGATCTGCCCCCGGTGCGACCGGGCGGTGCGCTGGGCCGCTGTCGGAGAGGACGCCTCGCCTGATCCGCGCAACGCGTACGCCACCAGCAAGCTCGCGCAGGAGCACCTGGCCGCCAACTGGGCCAGGGAGACCGGTGGGACAGCCGTGGCGCTCAGGTACCACAACGTCTACGGGCCGCGCATGCCCCGCGACACCCCCTACGCGGGAGTAGCCGCGATCTTCCGTTCCGAGCTGGAGGCGGGGCGGCCGCCGAAGGTGTTCGAGGACGGCCGCCAGCTTCGCGACTTCGTGCACGTGCGTGACGTCGCCCGCGCGAACCTGGCGGCCGTCCTGGCGTCCTCGCGGCCCGGTGAGCTGACGGCGTACAACATCGCCAGCGGCACTCCGCACACCGTGGGCGAGATGGCGGTCGCGCTGGCCGCCGCGCGGGGCGGGCCGCAGCCGCGGGTCACCGGCGCCTACCGGCTGGGGGACGTCCGCCACGTCGTCGCCTCTCCCGAACGGGCTGGGCTCGAGCTCGGGTTCCGCGCCGAGATCGGCTTCGAGGACGGCATGAAGGAGTTCGCGTGGTCATGACGGTCGATGTGATCCTGCCCTGCCTGAACGAGGAGGCCGCGCTCGGCTGGGTGCTCGGGCGCATGCCGGACGGTTACCGTCCGCTCGTGGTCGACAACGGCTCCACCGACCGCACGGCGGAGGTCGCCCGCGATCTCGGGGCCCGCGTCGTTCACGAACCCAGGCGCGGCTTCGGCGCTGCCTGCCATGCCGGACTGCTGGCCGCGACCGCCGATCTCGTCTGCTTCATGGACGCCGACGCCTCGCTCGACCCCCGCCAGCTCCACGCCGTGGCCGCGCCCGTCATCGACGGCCACGCCGACCTGGTCCTCGGCGCCCGCCGTCCACGAGCCGCGGGTGCCTGGCCGTTGCACGCCCGGCTCGGCAACGCCGTCCTGGCGCGCACCCTGCGCCGCCGCGCCGGGGTGGCGCTGCACGACCTCGGACCGATGCGGGCGGCGGTGCGCGGCCGGCTCCTGGAGCTGGGGCTGACGGACCGCCGGTTCGGCTACCCGCTGGAGATGGTGCTGCGGGCCGCCGCGGCCGGTTGGCGGATCGCCGAGGTGGACGTGGACTACCTGCCCCGAGCAGGGCGCTCCAAGGTGACCGGAACCGTGCGCGGCACGTTGCGGGCCGTCGCCGACATGCGGCGCGTCATGGCCGAACTGGGATGAGCCGCGTCGCTCGGCAGCCCGCACGCGGTCGGGGGCCTGGTCCTGCTGGTCGGGCTGATCATCCTCGCGGTCACTGGTGATGGTCAGGCTCGCGTCGCCGTGGTGGTCGTTCTGCTCATCCTCGTGGAGCTGTGCCGCCTCCCAGCTATGGCCCTCGTCCTACGGCTTCACAGCCGACCACGGAGCACGGGAGAAGGCTCATCCCGGCCGTGGTCCTGGTTACTGCGCGTCCCGGGGCACGTCCTCGGGGTTGTCCCAGCCGGAGACGAACCACTGGGTTTCGCCGGTGGCGAGGTCGTACGACCGGCGTTTGATCGTGCCGATGTTGCCACCGTAGACGTGGATCCCGACAGTGGGTTCGCTGCCGACGGCAGCGACGGCATGGACATCGTCGTCGGTGGTGCAGCAGACGGTCACCTGCCCCGGCGCCCACCGCGTTTCGCCGGCCGGCGTCAGCGGCGTGCCCGCGGTGGACGCCGTCGGCTTGAGGTAGCGGAACTCGTGTTCGACTCCCGCGTAGATGCCGGCGACCCCCCACGTCTCGTGCGAATGTACGCCGGTCCGCTGGCCCACGTCCCAGACCACCGACGCCATCGACCAGCTGTCGTCGGGAGCGATGTAGAGCGGATACGTCACGTGACGCGCGGACGATGCTCGCGTGGCCTCTACCGGCAGCCGGTAACCGCCGGCCAGGAGAGCCGACAGTAGCTCGGCGACCCGCGCCGTGATCTCGTGCTCGTCGTCGGTGCTGCTCACCACGAGTCCTACGTCGTCGATGAACGTCCGCAGGCGATCAGGCTTCACAGCGCTCTCCTGTCCGCAGTGGCTTCAGCGCGGCGCTCCAGGCGAGGACCTGGTCCAGCAGGGTGGTGAGAGTGTCCTCGTGGCGTCCGGCCGGGCGGAAGACCGTGAAGTCGGCCAGGTCCACCACCTCGAACCTGGCGTCGCCGCGCTTGACCGCAAGATCATGGACCCAGCCGGCGACCGCCTCACCGTGGCGTCCGGGGCGGGTGCTGCCCATGATGATCGCTACGTCGATCATGATGAAGCACCCGGCAAGACCCGGTACTTGAGGTGGGTGACGCCGGGCGCCTCGACCGCCCGGATCTGCTCAAGCCGTACGTTCGCACCCCCGAGGTTGTCGAGGAGGCGAGAACCGCCACCGAGCAACACCGGAACGACGTGCAGTTCGAGCTCGTCCAGCAGTCCCGCCGACAGGTACTGCTGAACGACCTGGCCGCCGCCCCACAGCATGACGTCCTTGCCGCCGGCGGCCTTCTTCGCCTGATCGAGCGCGGACTCGATTCCGTCGGTGACGAAGTGGTACGTGGTCCCTCCCTCCATCTCCACCGGCTCACGCGAGTGATGGGTGAGGACGAACACGGGGTAGTGGAAGGCCGGGTTCTCACCCCACCAGCCCTTCCACTGCCCGTCGCCCCAGGCGCCACCGCCGATGGGGCCGAACATGTTCCTGCCCATCACGCCGGCGCCAAGGTTGGCGATCGCCTCCTCGAAGACCGGTGTGCTCCCGTTCACCTCGCCGCCCTGACCGCCGTGGGCTCGGCGGAAGGCGGCCAGCGGAACCACCCAGTCGTGGAGCCGCTCGCCACCCTCGCCGAGCGGGTTCTCCTCGCTCTGGTTCGGGCCGGCGACGAAACCGTCCAGTGAGATCGAGATGTGACACCTGAGCTTGCTCATCGTTCCTCCTGTATCGGCTCGGCGCCGCTGTCCGGCGCCTCACCAGAGAGCATGGCCGGATCAATAGATGACGTCTAATGCCAATACTTCGAACTTCATATGGATATTCTTAATATGTGCTGAACCTGGTCCATCTCAAGGTGCTGGCCGCCGTGGCGCGACACGGGTCCGTGACCGAAGCGGCGAGAGAGCTGCACTACTCGCAGCCGTCGGTGAGTCATTACCTGTCCCGCCTCGAAGCGGCCACGGGTGTCAAGCTCGTCCAGCGGGTGGGTCGTGGGATCCGACTGACCCCGGAAGGACAACTGCTGGCCAGCCGCGCCACCGAGATCGTGGGACGGGTCGACGCGGCGACCAACGAGCTGGCGGCGCAGGTCGGTTTGCGGACGGGACGGGTTCGGCTGGCCGCCAACGCGTCGTCGCTGAGCACGATCGTGCCGAAGGCGGCCGCCTCCTTGGACCAGGAGCATCCGGGGCTTGAGCTGATCCTGATCGACCGCCATCCGGTCGAAGCGCTCCAGATGTTGCGGCAGGGCGAGATCGACGTCGCCCTCATCTTCCGGTACGCCGGCGCTCCGGCCGAGGAGGAGGACGAGGGATTCCGCCTGGTCCACATCGGTGACGACCCGGTCTACCTCGTGAGCCGGCGACCCGACGACAACATCGCGAACCATCGCCACTCCGCATGGATCGGCGGCTGCGAACGGTGCCAGAACGAGCTGATCAACCTGTGCCGGCGAAAAGGCTTCACTCCACGCATCGCATCACTCAGCGACGACATGGTCGTCGTGCAAGCCCTCGTCGCCGTCGGCAAAGGCGTCACCACCCTGCCGGGACTCGCGCTACAAGCCCACCGCCGGCCCGACGTCCACACCACCGAGATCGCCGGCTTCACCCGCCGGCTCTACGCCGTCACCTACGGCGATCCACCCGACCCACCCGCCACCCTCGCGCTGATCCAGGCCCTCCAGGACGCCGCCCGGTAGAGAGCCGGTCCGGCGCACGGGCTGCTACGAGATGATCCGCCAGGGACCATGATCTCGTTGTCCTCGTGTTCCAGCATGTGGCAGTGCGCGGCTGGGGCGTGATGAGCTGGCGGAGATCACGCACAGGCCTGGAGACATGGTGCGAGTTCTCTCGAATGCTGACCCGATCCGGAAGGCCAAGATCTACGCGAACATCGGACTGCGGCTGATCTTCCACCCGTCAAAACAGAAAGTCCTGGTCACGTCTACCCGTGACCAGGACCCCATAGGCGACCGGTTTGTGTCCGAGGGGGGACTTGAACTCCCGGGATCATGGGGGCATTGGGGTACATGTGCGGGCATTCGCACCCATCTTGAGCTGCCCGTACGCCGTTTCCTGATCTTCGCTGGAGCATCCAGGAACATCCGGGAACACGGGCGGCGGTATCAGCCGAAGTATCACGCGGGGGATCGGACGCGGGCACCTCCTGGCACAGGTTGTGGCACCCGCAACCCGCGACGAGGGCGAGGACGGCAAAGCGATTCAGCGTCGCTGCCCGAACGAGGTCTCGGTCACGCGCCTGCGCGGCAGACGTGTCCATGAAGTCCAGGAACCCGCCCAGTCTCACGAGATGACGCCGCTGGCCCGCCAACCCAGCGGCAGTAAGGCGGCCGGGGGCCGGTGACTCAAACACCGGGCCCCGGCCTAGACCCAGCCACCTGACCAAACCAGGAGCCAGGCCATGAGCCACCACCCTTCCACACCCGTGATCGTCGGGGAAGCGAATCCCGCCGGCGAGGTCCAGCCGAAGCGCACCGGGCGCTTCTTCCCCAACTCTTTCCGCCACCGCCGCAGGGAGGCCGTGCCGGTCGCCGAGTGGCCCGTGGACGCTGGTGCGGGCCGACTCGGAGACCGGGTCATTCTCGGCTTCGCGGTGGCTGTCCTGCTGGCCGTCGCCGCCGCTGCGGCCTACGTCTCGTACCACCACTTCTACGGCCTGGCCATCGCCCTCGGGGAGCGGCACGACATGGCCATCCTCTACCCGGCGATGTCCGATGGCGTGATCGTCATGGCGTCGCTGGTGATGGTCTACTGCTCACGCCGCCGGATCGGTGTGCCGGTCCTGGCGTGGGTCGCGCTGGCCCTGGGAGGGGCGGTGACGCTGGCGGCGAACGTGGCGCACGGCTGGTCCGGCGGGCTCGGATCGCGCCTGGTCAGTGCCCTAGCACCGCTGGCGTTCGCGGGCGCGTACGAGCTGCTGATGTGGATCGTCCGCAACACCCGCCGGCCGTCGGTCGAGGCTCCGGTCGAGGAGCACGTGTGCCAGCCCGTCGAGACCGTTGTCGAGGTGGAGCGCACGGTGCCGGTGCTGCCCACCGACCGGTACGAGGCGGCGCGGCTCGCCTACCTCGACAGCCTCAGCGAGGGCAAGCAGCGCATCGGCCGCCGCCCGCTGATGCACCGGTGGGGACTGGAACAGCGCGAGGCCGAGGACATCATCGCCGAGGTGGACAAGGAGCGTGCGCAGGCGCCCGAAGCCAAGGAGGTCGAGGTGCCCAGCTCCGAGATCGCTCCGCCATCGCTGAGCGGCGTGCAGCCGACCGGAACGAGCCAGGCGGAGGCGGCGTGATGACGAGCTTCCTGATTCCCGTCATGGGTGTGTTCGTGTTCCTGCTGTGCACCACGCGAGAGGCGGACGCGGATGCCCGGAGTGTCGGGCAGATGTGGGCGGCCATGCGGCGCGCTGGATGGGGGCGCACGGCCTTCACGGCGGTGCGTGTCGCCGTGGTGGTCGTGCTGCTCATCCTGGCCGATCTGTGCTGCTTTATCGGGCACGCGGTGGCTGGGACGCGGGTCGTCGTCGAGGCGCTCGCCGTGCACGCCGAGATCCTCGGCTCGCTGGTCACGCGGACGGAGGTGCGGGCATGACTGCCACGGAAGAGCTGCACGACGGCATGGTGATCGCTCTCCAGGACGAGGACGTGCGCGTCGCCGCCGAGTTCACGCCTGAGAAGGTCGCCCGGGAGGCCCAGGAGGAGGGCGACGGCGTCCTTGAGGGCACCGTGGTTCTCGTCGATCAGGCGCACCGGCCCGAACCGACAGATTTGCTCGCCGAGCTGGCCGCGCGCCGCCAGGAGCGGCAGCCGTTGGTCCCGCTGTGGCTTAGGTCGCGGGCCGACGCCTTGCAGGTGTTGAAGTGGCAGGCCGAGCACACTGGCTACGTGCTGGCCTACCACGCGCTGCGTGCCCCGAAGTACGCCGCCAAGCTCGCGGGGCGTTCCCCGGCCGGCGCCTGGCGACTGCTGGTGGCGCTGGTGCGGTGGCTGTTCGACCTGGAAGGCCGTCCGGTGCGACGGGCGGCGGCCACGAAGGAGGAGGCCGCGGAGTACCTGGCCCTGTCGAGGCAGCGTGACGACCGGGTCAAGGCGCGCCTGTGGACGCTCCTCGTCGGCGCGATCACGGCGGTCCTGGTCGGCATCTTCGTCGCCGTGGCCGCGCCCACCTGGGTTCACTGGGCGATCCTCGGCGTGCTCATCGCTGGCGCGGGAGTGCTCGGAACGCCTGCCGATCAGCCGCTGCTGGACCGGGCGGTCGTCCCCAACCGGGTGCGCAAGCTGACCAGTGACCAGGTGCTGGACGCGCTCGGCTCGCTCGGCATCTCGGCTATCAACCAGGCGCTCGGCAAGAACGGGCGCGGCATCACCTTCCCGGCCCCGATCATGCGTGACGGGCCGGGCTGGCGGGCCGAGGTCGATCTTCCGCTCGGCGTGACGGTGGCGGAGGTGCTGGAGAAGCGCGACAAGCTCGCCTCCGGCCTGCGCCGCGCCCTCGGGTGTGTGTGGCCCGAGCCGGTGTCAGAGGAACACCCCGGCCGCCTGGTGCTGTGGGTCGGCGATCAGGAGATGCGCAAGGCCCGGCAGCCGGCCTGGCCACTGCTGAAGTCGGGCCAGGTCAGCCTGTTCGACCCGATCCCGTACGGCAACGACCAGCGCGGCCGGCCGATCCCGATCCTGCTCATGTTCGCCAACGTGCTCATCGGCTCCATGCCGCGCTACGGCAAGACGTTCGCGCTGCGGGTGCTGCTGCTGGCCTGCGCCCTCGACCCGCTGGCCGAGCTGCGGCTGTTCGAGCTCAAGGGCACCGGTGACCTGTCGGCGCTGGAGAAGGTGGCACACCACTACGCCAAGGGCGCCACCGACTCCGCCAAGGCCGCCTGCGTCGCCTCGCTCGCCGAGGTCTACGCCGAGCTGGACCGGCGCGCCGAGGTCATCGACGGCCTACCGCGCCACCAGGCACCCGAGTTCAAGGTCACACCCGAACTGGCCGCGCAGCGCGACCTCGGCCTGCATCCGATGGTGGTCGCGATCGACGAATGCCAGGAACTGTTCGCCGACGACGAGTACGGCGAGGAGGCCGCCAAGTACGCCACCGCCATCATCAAGCGCGGCCCCGCCCTCGGGATCATCCTCATCCTGGCCACCCAGCGGCCGGACAAGGACAGCCTGCCCAAGGCTATCTCGGCGAACGCGGGCATCCGGATCTGCCTGCGGGTGATGGGCTGGCAGGAGAACGACATGATCCTCGGCACCGGCATGCACCAGACCGGGGTCAAGGCCACCATGTTCACCCGCAACGACCAGGGCATCTCATGGGCCGTGGGCATCGCCGATGACCCGATCATCGTACGATCGGCCTACCTCGACGGCCCCACCTCCGAACTGATCACCAAGCGCGCCCGTCAGCTCCGCCAGGAGGCCGGGACGCTGTCTGGGCAGGCGATCGGCCAGCAAGGGCCCCAGCGAGTCTCCTACGACCTGCTGGCCGACATCCTGACCGTGACCACGGCCAAGGAAGAGAAGGTCTGGAACAGCACCGTCGTGGACCGGCTGGCCCAGTTCCGACCCGACGCCTACGGCCAATGGGCGGACCTGGAGGACGACGCCAAGACCGCCACACTGACCGCCCGGTTGAAGGAGTACGGGATCAAGACGGACGACACCTGGGGCCGCGACGCCACCGGTAAGGGCCGCAATCGCAAGGGCTTCAACCGCGCCGACGTCACCGAGGCGTACGGGAAGCGGAAGGCCCATCCCTAGCAACCCGGCCACCTCGTCGAACGCCCCTGGAGCCGGTTCCGGGGCGTTCGCGTGGGGCAGCTAGAACGCTAGGCCGCAGGTCAGGGCAGGCTTTCTCCGCTAGCTGATCCGCTAGACATCGCGGCTACATCCGCTAGGACTGCGCGATGAGGAACGATGGCAGTTGGCGGAATACCGTCGTCGCCGAGCTGGAAGAGTCGGATGCCGTCGCAGAGGATGCGCTACGCCAAACCGATAAGGCGAACCCCGCGCTGGCCAAGCCGAGGAGGCCAAAGGGGACGGGAAGCTCTGCTCAAGTCGCATCGGGCCGAGATCACCGGGCTGACCGCCGCCGGCGACGTGCACACCCGCCGAGCCGACGCGGCCGAACAGGAGGCCAGCCGGGAGCGCGCCGCCTGCGAGGACCTGGCCACGCAGCTTCGCCCACCCGGACCGCGCTGCAGGAGGAGAGCACCAAGCGGGCCCAGCTGGAGGGCCAGGTCCGGGAGCTGCGCGCCGAGGTCGAGCAACTGCGCGCCGGCGAGCGCGGCCGCGCCAAGGGCAAGTAGGGCCCGAACTCGGGCGGCGAACAGCACTTGGCCTTGCTGGCGAATGCGGTGAAAACTGCCACGACGGGCCGGCCCGAGGCTGGGACCATAGGTGTGTGAGGCAAGATGATCAATCCTGGATGACCCTCTTCGTTGAGACGGAGGACGGCGTTCTTCTACGGCGCGTCCCATCCGCATCGCAGCTGCCGGAGGGGGAGATCGGCGCGGCAGCCGAGAGGGCCACAAAGCATGCGGCGATGTACTGGGGCCTGCCCGACTTCGTGTTTCGTTCGGCGGTACGAACTCGTGGCCGCGGAGTTCGTGAGCTGGGTGATGTGATCGTCTGCGTGGGGGATGTCGCCGCAGTCGTCCAGGTGAAGGCCAGAGCGACAGTGACCGCTGACTCAGATCGCGAGGCGAGCTGGCTAGGTAAGAAGATCCCCCAGGCGATCAGTCAGGCCAAGGGCACCTTACGGAACTTCGCGAAGAAGGAGCGGGACCTTCTGGTCAACGAACGAGGCAACCAGGTCGAACTCACCTATTCCAGCAAGTCGTGGGTGCCGGTCGTAGTTGTCGACCATCCCGCCGCCGTGGGGTTTCTGCCCCCGCCAGGTGCGGTGGTCCTCTCTCGCGGTGATTGGGAGTTCCTGTTCGATCAGCTGAAGTCGACGTACGCCGTGATCAGCTACCTGCACAGAGTCCATGACCTTGAACCGAAACCGCTGGGCGAGGAGCCGGTGCGCTACTACGAACTCGCTGCGGCAGATGCCGCAGCTCCACCTACGCCACTGGATCTGTCGGCGCTCCGGGGGAATGCGAGCCACGCATCTACACCCCTCCTGCCTCGGATACCAGCAGGATCGGAGGACTACCACCACCACCTGTTCCTTCAGCAGATCCTTGAGGACATCGCCGACTGCCCGCGCCCAGAAGGCGTCAACGAGAGCGAATTCCTCGACGTCCTGGCGGCGATCGACACCATGCCTGTCGGGCACCGGACAGAGATGGGAAAGCTCCTGACGAACTGGCTCGACCAGGTAGCTCGAACACCCTCCGGACAGATAGGTTGGCGCGTCCGCCGCTACTTGCGCAGAGACGCCCCGCACCTCGTTTTCGCCACCGCCTCGAGTTACACCGCGCAGATCCAAGAGGCTTTCGGCTGGCTTGTCCGCCTCAGGCACCAGCACTTGACCGAGGCCATGCCCGAGATGCAAGACGTTCTGACTGCCGGAATCCTCCTGACGCCCAGGCATGATGGACGCCGCCCGTGGGACACGACCCTATGCGCAACGTTCGGCGAGCAGAACTTCACCCCCGAAGAACGCGAGGCCCTGGAAAGCCTTTGGCCATATCAGGCTGACTACCCAGCGCTTGCCGAGGAGGACCCCGTCAATCCATAGGATGCGCCCCTGGACGGGGGACTTACCCTCCAGGCGGGCCGGTGCTCGACGGATGCGACTGGCGGCGCGGCGGTCGCTGCGGCCAGGCCGGGGCGATCACTTGGGCGCCGAGCATCTGCTCCAGGAGCACGATCGCCTCGATCTCGCTCGGCGGCGGCTCGCTCGCCGCCGGCGGGCCCGGGTCGTCGTCGGGCGGGACGGCGCGGCCCTCGATGTCGTCGGTGGGGCCGGTCGGCCACGGCACCTCATCGGCGGCTGTGCGGGACTGAGGAAGATCAGGACAGGCTTTAGCGGTACGCGTGGGTCCGATCATCGTCCGTTGCCGCCGGGAGGCTCCAGGAGGCGATCACAGCGTGCCAGTCCGCGCGTTCGGCCCGGTGCTCGGCCAGCGTCGCCTGGTAGTCGTCCTCCGCTCCGGTCTGGATGGCCACCTCCGACAGCGGCCGGTCGAGACTCATCCAGCCGTCCGGGGTCCGCTCGGCCAAGCCGAGGGCGGCAAGCGTGCGCAGCGCCTCGACGGTCGACGTACGGGACAGCAGTGCCTCGTGGGCGACGTCGGCCGCGCTGGTCGGGGCGCCCGACCAACGTCCCACGCACGAGCGCGACGCAAGCGCCTTCCAGGTTGAGGGTCTGGGGGTGGTGGCCGAGCTAGGCAGGTTCAAGCGCTTGTGACGAGTTGTCGGACGTCACGTGAGCAGGCGGCGAGTGCAGCGCCACCGAGCACGATCACGGCGCATCCTCCGAGGACGGCCCGCACGCCGATCAGTTCGGCGGCAGGGCCGGCCACCGCGTATGCGACGGGTACCAGCAGAGTGGCGATCAGGGCGTTCGTGGCCACGATGCGGCTGAGCTGCTCGGTGGGGATGGCCTCCTGTAGGTAGGAGGCCCAGGCGATCAACTGGAGTGTTCCGGCCGCGCCGGTCAGGGCGCCTGCGCCAGCGAGTACCAACAGCGGAGCGTTGGTGGCCATGCCGACCATGAGCAGCGCTTCGGGTATCGGGGTAACGCACATCAGCAGGCCGATGCGGGCCGGGGGGAAGAGGATCGAGGTGATCGATCCGCATGCCAGTCCGATCCCGATCGCCGAGGTGACCAGGCCCCAGCTCACGGCCCCGTCGAGGTAGCGGGTGGCATAGATGGGGCCGAGCACGCTTACACCGGCCGACCAGCACGCCGACGTCAACGCGCTCAACACGGTCAGAGCCCACAGCCAGCGGCGGCTCTGGAAGGCGGTCCATCCTTCGGCCAGATCGGCCAGGAATCGCCGCCGTTCCCGTTGCAGGGATGGCGCCAGGCGCAGGGTGAGAAACACTGCGGCGGAGGCAAGGAAGGTGACGCCGTCCCAGGCGAGGATGACGCCGGGACTGCTGAAGGCGATCACCAGGCCCGCCAGCCCTGGCCCGATGATGGCCACGGCGTTGTTGGCGATCTGGAGCAGGGCGTTGGCCTGGACCAGCATCGGCCCTGGCGGGACGAGCTGCGGGACCAGACCCTTGACCGCTGGCTGGAAGAAGGCTCCGGCGGCGTCGACGAGCATCTCCAGCCCGGCGAGCGACCAGACCGACGCCGCACCGCCCAGCACCAGGAAACCGGCGATGAGCTGGCATACTCCGCAGACGATCTGGCAGGTCACAATGATGGACAGGCGCGGCAGCCTATCGGCCAGAACTCCAGCGGCCGGGGTGACCGCGATGAACACGAACAGGCCGCCCATCAGTACCAGCCCGAGTGCAGCAGCACCGCCCCCGGACTCGATGATGGCGAACGCCAGGCCCAGCGGCGCGACGGTGGTGCCGATCGTCGAGGAGATCCTCGCCAGCGCGTACCGGCGATAGTCCCGATTCGTCCGTAGGAGCTCCACGGGCGCTCTTACGCGTTCACGCATCATGACTAAGGAGTGCCCCTCCTCCGGGTTCGCCGGTGCTCGTCTGCTGAGTGGAACCTGCTTGATCTCTGTCTGTCCGTCGAGATCGAGTTGCCGGTGCTCGCCCGCTGGGGCGAGCCGCTGGAGGGGCGGGATCCGGCTCGCTGAGGTATTGAAGCAGCTTCGCCACCCACGGCCAGCGCGGCGAGCCGCCAGGCGGCACCCAGCCGTAGTAGCCGCCATCAGGGGGTGTGGGGAGGGCGTTCATGGTGGGTACCTTCGCTGCCGAGGGGGAAGGACCGCGGCCGTGGGACAGGCGCTCCAGCGTCGCCGTCCCACGGCCGCGCCGCCCGGTTCGGGCTTGTGCCGGGTGGCTGCCGTGGCTGGAGCGGGGGGCCAGTCACGGCAGGAATGGTTTCTAGGTCGACGCATGCCCGTTGACGGCCGTCGTGAGGGAGCCAAGGCCGCGCTGGATCACCGTCTCGCTCGTTCTCACGGCTGCGAGGAGGTCGGACATCAGCGGGTCCGGGATGGTGCCGAATCCCAACCCGGCCTCCTGCACTGCTGCCGTGAGTTCATGCTGCTCGGCAAGGCTGAGCATCGCGCTGCCCTGCTTGTGCGCCAGGACTTCCCGCGCGGCATACCCGTCCGCCGTGGCGAGAATGTCGCTGATCAGGCAGGTGAACGCGCGGTCAGCCAAGGATCGGTCGGTATCTGCGGCCACGTCCAGGAGGGTCAGGCCGAGGCGCGTACGGAACACCAGAAGCCCCGGCGTCCGATCGAGCTCCAGATACTGGCGTTGGACCTCGGCGAACGTGCCGCTGGCCGGCAGTCCGGCCGCGCGGCTGCACAGCAGGTCCAGGCAACCGGCCACCAGGTGTTCCCACGGCTGGTCGGGTGCACTGTCGGCGACGAGCTTGAGGGCGGTGTCGGTCTGCCCAGCGAGGCAGTGCGCGATGATGGTGGCCTGTCGGCCGTCCAGGAGCCGTTGGCCGACGCCGTGGTGCTGCTGTGCGTGGGCGACCGCCTGGTCCCATTGGCCCGCGCTGATGAGTGCCCGGATGCCCTCGGCGAGGAAGACGCCCCACAGCCACTTGCGAACCGTGTGGAGATCGTCATCAGTGCGGGTGAGGCCGTCGAACGCGAACGGGATGCGCTGGCCGTCGATGTCGGCTGAGCCGCCGGTACTGACGGCGTGAAAGAGATCGTGCAGCAGGTGGTAGCCGCGGGCGCCGTGGTGTTCGCGGATGGCCAGCCGGGCGAGGTTGACGAGCGGCTCCAGGGCGTGGCGGGCCTGGCGGGCGTCCAGTGGCCAGGCAGGCAAGTAGGCGGCGAAGTGACGCCAGCACAGGGATCGGGCCATAGACGGGACGCCGCAGTCGCTCGCGATCAGTGCCGCCTTGTTCAGTGCCTCGGCGGCAATCGCGAGGTGGCTGGGGCTCGTGCCGTGGGCTGCGGCGTCGCCGAGCTGCGCGACCTCGGCGACGCGGACCCGGAGAGGCAGGCAGGCCGGTCGGGGGCGCGCGATGAGGGGGAAGCGCTGCGCGGCCTGCTGCAAGGCGTTCATGATGTCTCGCTCCTCGTCTCCTCGGCCTCGGACGCTGTGGGGTCGCATCCGAAGACGACGTGTTTGGCGGTGTGGGCCAGGACGGCCTGGGCGGTGTAGGACAGGCCGAGCCGGTTCCACGCGAAGACGATGTGGTGGGCGAGGACCGCGCGCAGGCCGCGGTGCAGCAGCCCGCCGGCTGCCAGGTCAGCCAGTTCGGAACCGGTGGCGGCGAACGCTGCTGCCCATTCGGCGGCGAAGGCCAGCGGTGCGCCGTCGCCCATGAGCGGGCCGGCGTCCACGCTCATCAACCGCCGCAGGCCAGCATCCAGCGTGCGCCGTCGCTCGGGCGGGATCGGTTCGGGCAGGTCGCGGTGCTCGGATACGCGCGCCCACACGTCGCCCTGCTCGTACCAGTCCAGCCGGGCCGAGCGCATCAGGGCGGTGCACAGCAGGATCGATAGTTCGCGGCGGTGCTCGACGCTGGGTGAGGAGGCGAGGTAGGTGAGCAGGTGTCGGCTGTCGAGGTGGAAGAGGTCGTGCGCGCACGCCATGGCCTTGGCGCCGCCGAAGGCGTACGGCTCGGGCTCGTAGATGACCTCGGTTGCGGTGTCGATGTGGCCCTGCCGGATGAGGTAGTTCATGTGGCCGCGCAGGTGCGCCAGCGTCCGGTCGTTGCTGGGGACGTAGCGGACGCGCCAGCAGGGCGGTTTACGCATGAAGAACCAGGCGGTGATGAGCCGTTCGTCTTCGGCCGACGCCAGCAGCGGAGCGAGATGGGTCACGGCGGTGTGCTCGGCCTTGGCCCAGTCGGGGAAGACGACGTTGACTTGCCGCCACGGGCGGGGATCCATGCGGGGTTGCCTCCAGGTCAGGCCAAGAGCAGGACGGTGTCCCAGCTCGACACCACGGCGCCGGTGCCGAGGGCGTGCAGGGCGAGCGCGGCCCCTGCGACACCTTCGAGGAGCCCAGGCTGCGGAGCGGAGTGGGAGATCTGCGGGACGAGCCGGGCGGCGAGTTTGGGGAGTTCGTCGCCGAGGTCTGGGGTTCGTGCGTCGGCGGCCATCCGCCACGCGGAGTGGAGCAGCCCGGCCATGCCGTGACACAGGCCGCACTCGGGGAGCCGATCGACCTGCGCCGGATTGCGCAGGGTGGCCAGCATCGCCTCCTCGGCGGACTGCTGCCGCCTCTCGTCTGCGAGCGCCATGCCGGCCAGTTGCTGGGCGCGGGCTGTGCCGCTGATCCCGTAGCACCACGACGGCCGTGGGCGCTGCGACGGGTCGATGCGCTGCTCGCGCGCCTGCTCGATGGTGACGGTGCCTGGCCACCACGCGCCGGCGTCGTCATGCTGCCGCCAGGTGTCGGTCCAGGCGCAGATCCGTTCGATCGCCTCTTTCGCGCCGGCCACGCCGACGTTGCGCAACACGGCTAGGGACAGCAAGGCCAGGACAGAGGCGATGCCGTGGGACATGCCCAGGTTGCCGTGCCCGTGCGGGTAGTCCGAGCTGGGTTCGCCGTTGGGGGCGACGGTCGTCCACCACGGCGGCAGCTCGCCGCCTGCGGGTAGTGGTTCGGTCAGGCGCACCAGGTAGGACAGCACGTCGCGGGTGACCGGGTGCTCGGGGTGACGGCTGAGGTGGTAGGCGCCCAGGCCGGTCAGCCCGCGGATCAGGTCGAACTCTCTCATCTCGGGCCGTTCGCCGCGGTCGATGCGCGCATGCGCGTCGGCCAGGCGAGTGCAGGTCAGTGACGTGACCGCGTCGTCCAGGCGCTCCAGGACACGCCGGTAGCGGCCTGACGTACCTGCGGCCGCGTACGTGGCGAAGGCCAGCGCGGGAGCGCCGAAGAACAGGTTCGCGTTCGGTGCAGCCGTCAACGCGCCGGAAGCGGCCACTTCCAGCCAGGCGTGCGCCGTGGCGGGAGCGCCGTGCCCCGAGCGGGCGCGCTCGATGTGCAGCAGGGCAATCCCTGCCGCTCCGGCCCACAGCGATTGAGGCCAGACCAGGCCACTGCCCGGCGGTTCGGCAGCCCACGGCTGCGGGTCGGCCAGCGCCGTGGCGACCGAGTCCGCCACAGCCAGCGCGTTCGGGCGCGGTTCGTTCATGGCCTGCTCCTCCTGGGGCGGGCGGTCCAGCTCAAGGCGGCGGCGCGGGCCAAGTGCAGGCACGCCCGCTCTCCGGCCAGCGAGGGTCCGGCCATGCGGGCATGGTGCAGGTGCAGCAGATCTGGCAGCACGACGGCCGGTGACAGCGTGCCCGCCTCCTCCAGCGCTCGGCGGTAGGCGGCGAGCGTCTGCCGCCGCCGCGCCCAGCAGGAGACGATCTGCTCGCCCGCCAGGTGCGCGGCAAAGGCTTCGTGATCGTCCGGGCTGGCCAGGCGTACGGCCTGGTCGTAGATGGCGCGTTCGGGCGGGGAGGCGTCGGCGCGGGTGTGGTCGATCAGCCACCGCATCGCCGTGGCGCGGTCGCCGAGGAACGCGGCGGCGATGTCGACCAGGCTGGCGGCGGTCATGGCGCGCAGGTTGGGCCCTCCCCGGGAGGTGATCGCGGTCAACTGGGTGAGGGCGGTGGCCGAGTCGGCGGCGAAGTACGCCTCGGCCGCGTCCATGGCGGCGGGGCCGCCGAAGCGGGCGGTCTCCGGGAAGTAGGTGTCCCACTGAACGCGCGCCGCCAGCCCGGCCCGACGCAGCTGCTCGCACCACGTCGCGGCTTGGGCGGCGGTGTCGGCGAACGCGTCAGGAGGCACGGTGAGGCGGATACGGAGATGGTGGTCGGGGTCGTGGTAGCGCAGGAACCACCACCGCGCTTCGGCGCCGACCGCGTCGGCCAGGCGTGGCAGGTGGCGGGTGAGAATGGCGTCGTGCCGGTCGGGGTGGCCGTACAGCTTGAGCGACAGCCGCCCGTGCTGGCCGGGCAGGTGCCCGTGGTGCCGCGCGGTTACTTCGCGCGGGAGCCGGGGCGGTTCGGCAGGCTGGCCGGTGGCGGCGAGCGGGATCACGAGTTCGTGGGCACGGCCGCCGATCCATCCGGCCGCGTCCGCTTCGGGGGCGACGCGCAGCACGGCGGTGCCGGCGCGGTCCACCTGGGCGCGCAGGAGAGCGCGGTGCGCGGGCTCGGCGAGGTTGAGCCGGATGTGCTGGTCGCCGCCCCCGAGACTGACGGTCTCCGGCAGCGCCACCGTCTCCCGCCATCTGGTCAGGGCGCTTTCCCATTCCGCCCAGTCGGCCGAGGGCGCGGGCAGGTCGGCGGCGGTGAGCCGCCACCGGGCGGGCGAGAGGATCGTGCGCCGGTAGCGCAGCGCAGGGACGAACGGCAGCGTGGCCGCGGGGCCCCAGTCGAAGCCTGCGCACGGGGCCCGTAGGGCGTTCGGCGCTTCGAGGAGGAACCGCACCAGCGGGTGCGTGTGCTGGATCAGGTTGGCCGCGTTGAGGATCAGCGGCTCGATGGTGCGGCGGCGAGACAGCGACACCAGGTAAACGCCGTGCAGGTCGGCGGTGACGGCCACGTCGTCCAGCGCGAGGACCTGCACGCCGCCGGGGTGGTCGCCGACTGGCAACACCCCCGGCAGCATTTGGGGGGCGCGGGCGACGTTCTCGGTGACGGCGTACGGGGCGGGCGCCGACACTTGGACGGCGAGCGCGTCCCGGGTGCCTGGGGGCAGGCTCGCGTACGCCCGGCTCATTCGCTGCCGGTGCTCGTCGTCGAACAGGTCCAGGAACCGGCCGGTGATGGTGCCCACGGCGCGCGATGCCCCGGAGACGAGGAGCGTGAACCGGTCCTCGGCCATCGCCTCGGCGGTGGGCGCGTCGATCCGTACGGTCAGCTCCGTGCTGGGCTGAACCGGCGCGTCCGTGGCCACCCCGCCGAGGTCGGCGATCATGTCGTCGGTGAGCAGGATCTCGCGCTGGCGGCGCATCGTGGCGTTGTGTGCCAGCGCCAGTAGCTTGCGGTCGCGGTCGGTCAACGCCGTCTCCTCGGGGGCGCGTGCACCGTCGTACCCGGGCGGGTAGCCGAGCCCGATGTCGGCGTTGACGACGTCCCGGAGCGGGACGAGGGCGCGCGGGCCGTACCGGTCCAGGAACCGGGCATGCCAGGCCAGCCAGCCCGTGTTGAGGGCGGGGCGGCGGGCCAGGCGGACGAGCGCGGCCGCTGCCGTGGCCACCTCTGCCGCCACGGCCGCGGGCACTGTCACCTTCCCATCCAGGCGCAGATCGACCGCGAGCGGCGGGCGTTTGGTGCGGTGGATGGCCGCCATCGCGGCCGCCGCGCGTGCCCGGTGCTCGCCTGCCACGGCGGCGGGCGCACGGTCATGGTCGGCGAGCTCGTTGGCGATGGCGCGCAGGCCCTTGACGATGTCGGCGACCTCGCCGATCTCGTCGGCGTTCATCGCGTCCAGCTCGCGCAGGAGGTACCGGAGCGGGTCGCAGGCCGTCATGGGCGGGCGCAGGTTGGTGAGCAGGAGGCGTTGGGCGACCAGCTCGGCCAGAAGCGCGTCGATGGTGGTGTCGGCAGTTCGCGGGGAGGCGGCCGACAGGCGTGCCATCAGGTCCGCGACCGGGAGCGGGTCACGCGCCAGGTGGAGCGCTGCCTGTACGGGGCCGGTGGCGCGCACGCTCACATGGCCTGGTGCGCCGTCCGCCTCGGTGTTGGCGCGGTGTTCGAGCACGAGGCGGCCGTCACGCTCGAACGCGAGCCCGTTGGCGACCACGGTCAAGCGTCGGCGAAGCGTTGTCTCGCCTTCCAGCCGCTGGACGACCGCGGCGACCCATTCGGCCGTGACGCGGGCTATTGGGCGGTGAGCGTCCCCGATATGCACCGCCGGCAGATCCGTTGTGGTGCTGATGCGAGCCGGGGCCACCCCGGCGAACAGGCCGAACGGCGTCGGGCGGCCCGAGGCGCGCAGCAGGTAGCGCATCACGGAGAGCACCGCCCGGCGGACACTCGGATCGGACATCCGCCCTCCGGCGCAGATGTCGCGCACCCGCTGCGCCAGGTCCGGACTGGCCTGCTCCACGGCCGCCGCGAAACCGGGCGTCTGCCACGTACGAGCCAGCCAGGCCCGCCAGGAGGCGGGGCCTGCGTCCGGGCTGGCCAGGTCAGGCCACGGTGCGACCGGCTGGTCTGGCGGCCACGCTGGGGCGCGCAACACCGCGGCGTCGAGGTATCGGTACATCAGCCGCTCTCGTAGCTGGGGGCGCCCGGCCGGCCGGTGAGCCGTGCCGGCCGGACGCTCGGGTTAGGCGTCGGATGTCAGCAGGGCGCCTACGAGCCGCAACTGACGCACGCGGTTCCGCACGTCGAGTTGCAGCCGTCGTCGGTCATGCGGATGAGCTGCTCGGCGGCCACACCGGACTCGACGATGGACACGTCCAGGTCGGCGGCCCAGTCGTCCGCGTCCCAGCCTCCGGCGGCCTGTTCGAGTGCGGGCGGTGTGAGCGTTGCCGCACCTCCGGTACGGGGGGACATGACGGTACCTCCTTCGTTGGGGCGGGTGGGGTTCCCCGGGTGCTCCCCCAGGCAGATCGTTTGGACCCGCAGGGGGAGCCCCGGCGGTCTAGGGCCAGGTGACGACGACGGTCCCGTGCCGCTTCGAGATGACCCCGCTGGAGCGGGTCGGCGGGTTGGCGGGCTTGGGGATGTACTGGATGGACGCGGCGCCGCGCCGGTGGTACTTGCTGGCCCACTGGCGCAGCAGCTCCACGTACCGGGTGGCGAGGTCCTCGGCCGAGGGCCCGTGGGCGTAGACGCCGCTCTCGTATCCGCTGCTCATGTCGTCGTTTGGCCGCGCGGCCCGGTAGGCGAAGCTGCCGTCGCCGACCAGGACGGGCACACCCTTGAGTGTCGGGCGCGCGAGCAGCCCCTGGTCGATGGCGTTCTGATCGGCGTGCAGGAGCGCCATGTTGGGGTCGCTGGTGAGCAGGAACAGCGCCTGCTCGTCGGGCATGTCGAACACGGCGCCGGACCAGCGTTCAATTCTCGGCAGGTGCAACGCCCGGCGCAGTGCGTCCCTATCGACTTTGAGGTCCTGGTCGTCGAGGCGCAGCACTACCCCGTCGTTGAGCGTGACGTTCCGTTCGGTGTGGGAGCCGGCCCCCTGGAACGGCACGAAGACGCACAAGCCGTAGCTGCGGCTGACCAGGCCCGAGCTGTCGCGGTCGAACGCGATCCAGCGGGTCGTCCCCTTCAGCCGGAGCGGGACGACGATCCGGCCGTCGTCGGTGAGCTGCTCGATCCACGCGGGCGGGATATCCCAGCTCCCGGCCGTGACGATGATCCTGTCGAACGGGGCGGCCATGGAGACGCCCTGCTCCGCGTCGCCCAGCATCACGTGCACGTGGTGGTAGCCGGCGTCATCGAGGATGGTTCGGGCGCGCTCGACGATGTCGGGGTCGATGTCCACCGTGGTGACGCGTCCGCTGTCGCCGACGAGCTCGGCCAGCAAGGCCGCGTTGTAACCTCCGCTCCCAACTTCGCACACGCGCATGCCGGGCTTGATCTCGGCCGCTTCCAGCATGGTTGCCTGGAGGTGAGGGGCGGACACGGAGCTGAGGGTCAGGCCGTTGTCGCCGCGCTTGACGATCGGCGCGTTGTCCACAGCGTAGGCCACCTTCAGCGGCTCGCCCGGCGTGAACAGGTGGCGCGGCACGGCGGCGAACGCTGCCGCCACAGGCTCGGACTGGATCGCCCCCTGGTCGCGGAGTTCGCGCACCATGGCGGCGCGCAGCGCGGCGGCGTCCTGGACGTCGTTGTCGGCGGTCACGCCGGTCGTGGGTCGTCCCGCATCCGGCCAGGAGATCGCGACGTGAGTGTGCTGCTTGGCGATGACCACACTCTTGGGCAGCACCTCGACAGGGTGGTCGATCGGCCACACCTCGAACTGCGGGCCGGGGCCGCCGCGGTAGGCGCGGTCCCATACCTGGATCTGCTCCACGATGGCCTGGGCGACCTCGCCGCCGTGCGGGCCGTAGCCGTGCGCGCCGAACTCGACGGTGCCCTCCCCGGCCGGCCGGACGGACAGGTAGGCGAACGAGTCGTCCTCGACTGTCGCGAAGGGAAACCAGCGGCCTCCTTCCTCGGACACGATCCCGGGGTCCTCCCCTTCGGGGACGTTCACCGTGAGGTTGCAGAAGCCGGGCAGCGCTGTCGCCATCCACAGGGGCAGATCGGGGAACGGCTCGGGGCGGGCCACAGTCACCCCGGACCAGGCTGCGGTGGGCTCGTCGGCGAGCACGCCGTCCAACTTGTGCCGATCGGCAAGGTTGCCGTCATCGAACCGCAGGCCGACCTTCTCGCCCTTGAGGGGCCACAGGTGCTCGTCGTGGGCGCCGGCGCCCTGCATCTTGACGAAGCCGCAGACTCCCTGCGACAAGCTGACCAGGTGGTCGTTGGTGCGTTCGAGGGCCAGGGAGCGAGTGATGCCCTTCATCCGCAGCGGCACGACGATCCTGCCGCCCTTAGCGAGCTGCTCGCGCCAGGCCGGAGGGATGTCCCACGCTCCCACCGTAACCATGATCCGGTCGTACGGGGCGTCGGCCTCCCAGCCGTGTTCGGCGTCGGCCGTGACGACCCGCACCTGCGGATAGCCGGCGGCGTCTAGGCAGGCGCGGGCCCGGCTGGTCACGTCGGGATCGATGTCCATGGACGTGACCTGACCGGTCGGGCCGACCAGCTCCGACAGCAGGGACGCGAAGTAACCACCTGAGCCGATCTCCAGCACGCGCATCCCCGGGCTGATGTCGGTCTGCACGAGCTGCATGGCCTGGATGTCGGGCGCGGACATGGTGGAGATCAGCGTGCCGTGCTCGCTGCGCTTGACTTCGACGATGTCCACCGCGTACGCCGCCTCCAGCGACACCTCGGGGGCGAAGAGATGCCGGGGAACCGCACGGAACGCAGCCTCGACCTGCACGGGGAGCGGGAAGCCCCACTCTCCGCAACTGGCCGCCACGGCGGTGGTCATGGCGTCACGCAGGGCGGTGGCGTCCTGGACGTCGTTGTCGGTGGTCACGGGTATGTCCCCTCTTCTTTGGTCGTGATGGGCGACTGGTCGATGGTGGCTGTTGGCGGGCAGTGCCGGCGGTCAGGCACGCCGCCCGCCTCATCCACGTACGGGTCGGGCTCCAGCGGCTCCCCGCGGGTGATGTGCTCGCGGCGATGCTCGATCACCAGGGCGACGTACGTCCGGACGGCGCCGCGGTAGGTGCGGCCTCGGCCGGTCTCCTCGTAGCCGCCCCTCTCGGCCTGACGTAGCACGAAGAATTGGCCGCCCTCGGACGCGAGTTCGTACCGGCCGCAGCACGAGGTGTGTCGGACTCGGAGAGTGCCGCCGGAGGTGGCGTATGGCGTCCACCCGAACGTGTCGGCCGTCTGCGTGCTAGGTCGTCGGGAGCGGCTGACTCGCTGGTTCATCTGCTGTCTCCGCGCTCGATTCGGGTGGTGTCGGCGATCGAGCGGCAACCGGCGGACGGGCCGCGTCCACAGGTGCGGGAAGGCGGGCAGGCAGGTAGCCGTGGGCGTACATGGCGAGGAAGAGGGCGTCCATCGGCGGCGGCCTTCGCTGTGACCTGGTGTTGCGGGTGGCGACAGGGTGGAGCTCGCAGCCCACGACGGACAGGGGCTCCGGCGTGGGCTGCGAGTGGTAGGCGGCGCGGGCCAGGAGGGAATGGATTCCGGTGGTTGGTTAAGCCCGAGCCGTAGTGCGCGGCCGGCAAGTGGAGCGCACCTATTCGCGGGCCGGGCCGCGCCAAGACGTGGCGTAGCTTCCCCGTCTGCGCGCGGAGCCGCCTGCCTGGCCACGTCTCGCTTGATCACCCGAATACCTCCTGAAGGAAGCCGGGGGATACGTGGACGACGGTGGGCGGGTGCGCCGGGATGGCCTCGGCCACGGCCAGCAACAGCTCCTGGTCGACGTCGAGGACGGCCCGCCACAGCTCGCGGAGATTGGCGCCCTCGACCGGGGTGTTGACGTCCATGTCGTAGGCCGGGAATGCCCGGAACTTGCGGCCCCAGGGTTCCCACATCACCTGCCAGCGGCCGGCCCACGACTCCTGCAACTGCTCGGCCAGGAACTGGGCTGTCTTGTCGCTCAGGACCTCGGTGGCGTTGTCGACCGTCATGCCGCGGGCACGACGCTGAAGGCCGGCTACCTGCCTCCTCGCTGCCGCATCGGCGGTGGTCTCGGCCTCACGGGCCAGCATGGGTTCCTCCTTGGGAACAGGGACGATGTAATGGCGCAGGCCGGGCGATAGGCGGCCAACCTCGGCCTGCGCCGGAAAGCGCGGTACGACGGGGACGACTACACCGGGCCGCCCGCGCTCGGCGTGCGAAACGGCGTACCGCACGCCTGTCTTCGTGGCTGGTGGCTGCTATGCCCCGCTCTGCGGGATGTCCGCCAGGTCGATGTGGAAATGCGGCACGTCCGGGTCGGGACGACGTGACATCTCCTCAGCGCGGTAGTCGACGGTCCGGATGGAGTCCGGGTTGTGGATGTTCCAGCTGGCGTAGGAGGCGGCCGTACGGAGAGCTCCACGCACGAACAGCAGCCGCGCCCCGATCGCGTTGAGCTGTTCCCGCCGCCGAGCGGCGACGTGCTTCCGACCCAGGTGGTGCGCAGTGGGCAGGACCACCCCGTAGACGTTGGACAGGAGAAGGACGTCCAGCAACCCGGCGAAAGCAGGGGCATCCGCCGGTTCGGTCCCTCGATCGGTGAAGATGCCGCAGAGCTGCAATTCGTGCTGCTCGCAGTATTGGGCAAGGGCCACCGTCAGCGCTGCCTGCCGTTCGGGCGTCGAACGGTGCAGCCGCAGGTACCCGTAGACGATCGGGCCGTCCACATCGTGTTGTTCGGTGAGTGTCCACAAGGTAGCCGTCCTTACCGTGGTCGGGGCTGATGGCCCGCACTTCGAGCATGGCCAGCCCCAGGCCGGCTGCATACGACCCGCTGTCGCACTTCCGTTGCACTTCCGTAGGTCCTCGGTACCTCTGCGTGCTTCCATGGCCGTGGAAGGGAGCAGCGACGTGACGACCGTGCATGAGTGGACCGGCCTCGAAGCGCATGCACTTCGTCTTGCCTTGCGGATGAGCGTGCGGGTGTTCGCCCAACACCTCGGCGTGGCGCCCCGTACCGTCGCGAAGTGGGACCAGCTCGGCCCCGCCACCCGGCCCCGCCCCGACACCCAGGCCATCCTGGACACTGCACTGGCACGCGCGGACTCGGCGACCCACCTGCGATTCGAGACCCTGCTCCTGGAACTCGGCCAGGACGTGGACCAAGGGCTGCGAGTCACACGCGTGGGACCACGGGCCTGGGACTACGAGACATGGACCGACGACCTTGACCGGACCGTGGTCGCCCTCAGCCGCCAGAGCTTCAGCTACGCCGCCGACCTTCTGAACCGATGGCTCACCCGCTACGACCCACACGCCTTGGACGACAAGGGCCTGTACCTGTTCGCACGATCCACAACGCTGCTCGGCGACCTCCAACGCGACCAAGGCGCAGTCGCCGGCCCCCTGTCCGCCCGCCGCTCCTACCTCAACGCTCGTTCGATCTACAGCCAGCTCGATATCCCCCGCCGCATCGCTCAGCTCGACCTTTCGCTGGCGGTGGTCGCGGAGATGTCGGGTCTGTTGGACGAGGCCGCCAAGGAGTATGAGGTGCTGGCGGTGGATGACCGGCTCTCACCACGCGACCGGACGCGAGCCCGGCTGTGGGTCGGAACCGCCCTGAGCAAGAACGACAAAAACGACTACGCCGCCCGCCTGATGATGACCGCTATCCGTGAGTTCGAGAGCCTCGGCGAACCTGAGGACTGGTCGGTCGCGCACCAGAAACTCGCCCTGGCCCACCGCGGCGCCGGGAACCTCTCGGAGGCGCTACGCCTGATCGACCTCGCTCGCGCCACCGCCGTCACCGATGCGCCCATGCAGCGGGTCCGGCTGGAGACGGCTTACGGGCACATCCTGCTTTCCGACCGGGCCACCGTGGATGATGGGCTGATGATCCTCGACCGTGCCGCACGCGAAGCCGCGCAGCACGGGCTAGCGCACCAACTGCGCAGCATCGAGGACATCCAGCGGACCATCCAGGGGGAGATCCGTCTCCCTCTGCCACGGCGATCAGGGAGCAGCCAAGTGAGCGTCAAGCAGCAGGTCATCACCGACGAGCAGTGGCGTCATGCCCGCACCATCTGGGACTACCACCAGATGCACCACGACCTGCGCCGGTGTGATGTGGCCATCGGCCTGGGCAGCCACGATCTGGGGGTCGCGCGTGCGGCGGTCGAGTTGTACCGCGCCGGATGGTTCCCGCTGCTCGTCTTCTCCGGCGCCACGAGCTCCACCACCGCGGCTCGTTTCCCCCGCGGCGAGGCCGTCCACTACCGCGAGCACGCGCTGGAACTCGGCGTGCCCGACGAGGCGATCCTGCTGGAGCCGAACGCCACCAACACCGGCCAGAACATCGCACTGTCCCGCCAGGTGCTGGCCGACGCGGGTATCCAGCCCGATTCGGTGCTCCTGATCTCCAAGCCGTACATGGAGCGCCGGGCGTACGCCACGGCGCGGAAGGTGTGGCCCGAGGTCGAGGTGGTGTGCGCCTCCGAGCCGCTGGAGCTGGACGACTACGTCAGCTCGATCGGCGATCCGAAGTTGGTCATCGACATGCTCGTCGGCGACCTCCAGCGCGTGATCGAGTACCCCAAGCTCGGCTACGCCATCGAGCAGCCAGTCCCAGGAGAGGTCCATGACGCCTACCAGGCTCTTCTCCGCGCCGGATTCGACAGCAGGCTTCTTACACCCTGACCTGCCGTACGGCGAGGTGTGCGCCATCCACCAGCCCAATCTCTTCCCTCGGCTCGCGACCCTGGCCAAGCTGTTCACCGCCGATTACTGGATCGTCCTGGACGACGTGCAGTTTGCCCGCAGGGACTACCAGCACCGGGCGCGCCTCGCCTCACTCGACGAGTCTCGGAAGCAGCAGTGGCTCTCCATCGCCACCCATCTACCGCACGGCCGCTCCACCTCTATTCGCGGAGCGCGTCTGGCGGATCCCGTCCGCTGCCGACGCCGTGTCGCTCAGCTTCTCGCTGATCACTACCGGCACAGCACCTACTGGCCGTCGTTCAAGCGGCGGCTCGAACCCGTGCTGGCCGCATTCGAGCGCACAGACCGGCTGGCGGAGGTGACGGAGCTGTCCACACGCCTGCTGCTGGAACTGGTCGGATGGTCGGGACGGATTCTGCACAGTAGCGATCTGCTCGCCCGAGGGGAACGGTCGCAGCGACTGGCGGACCTCGCCTGGCTGACCGGTGCGACGACCTACCTCTGCGGGACCGGGGGCATCCGGTACCTGGACCCGGCGGCGTTCCGGGTCCACTCGATCGAGGTCCTTTCATTTCGGACACCCGCCTCGGGTTTTTGGGCTTCCGCCCGGGAGGTGAGCGCCGTCCATGCCCTGATGCTCGCCGGATCGCATGGCCTGCAGCAGGAGTTGGCGGCGCTGAGAGCTCGCGTCATCGCCACAGAGCCTGTACGGGGGTAGGCCCGGGTTCTGAGCTGGTCTCTGGCGATCAACCTCAACTCGCATGTCACCCGGTGGCTAGTGCCACGTCAGGCAACGTTTGCCCTGTCCGCTACTGGCACCTCGGGGCGATGTCCTTCGTCGATATGTCCGCGCGTTCGGGGGCACGGCCAGCGCGGCCAACGCGACCCCGGGCCGTCGTTCCGTCGCGAGGGAGCGGTCAACGTGCCAGGATAAATCACGTCAAGCCGTAACTCGCGTGGGCCGGTATCGCAGGGCGACCGCCCCCGACCGGAACTCACGGCGGTCCACGGGCTCGAGCTGGATGCGCTCGCGCAGCCCGGCGAGCAACGTCGGCCCGTGTCCGGCAAGGACCGGCTGCACAAGGAACTCGTACTCGTCGATCAGTCCCAGATCTGCCAACGCCAGGGGGAGCGTCACGCCACCCACCCACAGGCCCTCGCCTGACTCCTGCTTGAGCCGCTGAACCGCTTGCCCGAAGTCGCCTCGCACCAGCTCGGCATTCCAATCGACCGCGCTCAGCGTGCTCGACACAACGTACTTCTTCGCCCGGTCGATGGTCTCGGCGAACGGGATCTGCCACTCATCCATCCAGTCAGGCCACGTGTCCGTGGCCGGCTTCCGCCACGCCGACTCCATCATCTCGTAGGTCACCCGGCCGAATAGCAGGGCATCGGCTCGCTCCATCTCAGCGGTCCAGTAACGCATCGACTCCTCGTCCGGGGGGAGCCCTGCCTCGTGATGGCAGCAGCCGTCGAGCGTGACGTTGATCGAGTATCGAAGTGGTCTCATCTCGTTGCTCTCCCTTGATGCGCGCAGCGCGTTTTCACCGGACGTCTACTTAGACGACTGTCGGCGCCATTTCTCATCGGCGCCCGATCACACCTGCTCAACACCGTCGCGATGCGAACTTTAACGCCGTCGTGATGCGAACCAGACCGCAGACCGAGCGCGCGACCGATTCGGCGCTCGGGGCGTTCAGGTTCGCAACGGGACGGCGCCCATAACGCTCGACTTCGATGCACGGTGCCACGTCACCTACCGTCGGCTCAGGGCCAACGACGAACGTCGCAAACGTTGCCTGACGCGGCACTAGCGTAGTTAGCGCATGACGACCGTTCAGGACATCAAGGTGGTCGTACTGACGGAAGGAGCCCTACAGTAACCGGATGACCTCGACAGCCGCCCGAAGGTGCAGCGGTTTGTCCCGGGTCGGCTGGTGTGCCGAGTAGGCCGAGGTGAGCCCCTGCATGGTTGATGCCGCGACGTTGAATGCCGCCCTTCAGGTGGGAGTCGTCCCGGACGGCGAGCTGGCTGATCTGCTGAGCAGCTTGTTCCCTATGTCCAAGTGGGAGTCGGGAACGCAGGTGGCTTACTTTCACCCGGAAGCTGGTCACGTGTTTGACCTGCTGTATAGCAAGCGATCGGGGCGAATTCTGCGTGGTGTACCGGGGCCAGGTCTGACCGATGAGTTGGTGGCGCAGGTGCGGCGCCTCACCGAGGCAGCGTCGGCTCCACACACCGAGCTGGAGATTCGACGGGAGATCTTGTTCAGTACCCCCGAGATCCGAGGATTCTGGCGGCACGCCGACGACTGGCAGATCCTGCCGGCGCCCGCGACAGCACCTCGACCGCAGATGCTGCTCGGTAAGCACCCTTTCATACTGGAGTACAAGGTACGGCGCTCGGACAGCTTCCAGGTGGAGACAACGCGCCGCTTTCGTCGGTGCTGGGAGCTGCACTTGTTGCTCTCGCTCCTGCTGCGCGGTCAAGTTATTCGTGAGTCTTCGGCCCATCCGCATCACTGGATACTGCTGCGCGAACCCTTGGCGGACGGGTCCCACACGGTCTACGCCAATGAGGGCTACATGGTCAGGGGTTTCGTCGTGAAGGCGGCTACCTTCTCGGACGTATCGGGCATCCAGAAACTGGAGGCCGTATCCGATGATGAGTACTACTCGCGGCGCGGCATCTCCGTGCAAGACGACGGCATGCGTGTCCCATCCTGCCTCGACAACTTCTTCGACCGCTTCGAGGCCGCCCTTCCCGCAGTGCGGGATCAGCTTCTTCGAGCGTGCTACTGGCTGGATTCCGCCTCCCGCGTCTGGGACACCTCCAAGTCGATGAGTTTCGTCGCGGCGATCAACGCCATCGAGGCACTTGCACCACCCAGAGGGGAACGGGATCCTTGCCCATGCTGTGGTACGGATCGAAATCCAGGACCTTCCGCCCACTTCCGGTCCCTAGTGGAGACACACGCCGCTGCAGAGAGTGAAGGGGCACGCGCAGCTATGTACGAGTTCCGCTCCAGGCTTGTGCACGGCGGCGTCCTACATGGCCTGGACATCCCGGACACCTGGGGCGCTCTCATCCCCCGAACCATGCAGCAGCACCAATGGCACGATGCCGCCTTCGCGGTGGCCCGCGCAGCCGTGCGCAATTGGTTTCTGGATCTGGCAGCCAGCTAGTCCGCAGCCCTCTGCAAGCTTCAAAGTCCCACGTCGCGCATAGGGTTGTCTCGCCACTTGTCAGCCGCTCGGATGTACCCGTGGACCACGGGTGATTTCTCCGACCAGCGGCCGTGTCGGGCGATGGCCGACATCGAGGCGCCCGCTTTGGCCGCCGCCGTCGCACCGCCGGCCCGCAGCGAGTGAGCGGTGAAGGTGTCGGCGTCCTTGAGCCCGGCCCGCTGCGCTGCGCGCCGCACGATCTTGTTGAGGCCGTCACCGGACATCCGGCCGGTGCCGCGCATGGTCGCCCCCGGCGTGCCGGACAGCCGCCCGTGCCGGTCGATGGCGCGCAGTAGCGGCCCCTCGGTCACGCCGTGGCCCTTCAGCATCGCCAGCCATGCCTGGGCGACGCGCACGGGGCAGGTCGCCGGGTGCGAGCCGTACGGCAGCGGCACGATCTCGCCGATCGCGTCCTGGTCGGTCTTGGACCGGCGGATCGCGACCTCCAGCCCGTCGGCAGTGAACGTCAGGTCGATGATGTCGAGCGCCGCGAGCTCGGAGCGGCGGCCCATGAGGGCGAAGCCGAGTACCAGGACCACGCGGTCACGCAGGCCGACCAGGCTGGCCGAGTCGGTGGTGTCGACCAAGGCTCGCAGCACGGTCAGCTCGGCGGGCGGGGCCTTGTGGGTGCGCTGCCCGGCCGAGGCGCGCTCCTTGCGGTAGTCGCGCAGGGCGAGCCGGGCGAACTCGGCGTTCAGGGAGAGTCCGGCCTTTTTGTGCCGGGACTGGATACAGGCCAGCGACCGCTCGATAGTGGAGGGCGCCGGGAGGGTGCCCTTGCGGGTGGGTGTCGCGGCCAAGTGGGTGACGTACTCGGTGACCGTCTCCGGGGTGGCGGGAAGAGCGCTGCGTCCGTGCGCGGCGCACCAGGCGGTGAAGGTCTCCCAGTCCCGCTGGTAGGCCCGGCTGGTGTTGGTCGCGAACCCTCCAGCCACCCGCGCCCGTGCCGCCTCGGTCAGCTCCCGGTCGGCTGCGCCCGCCGGGGTCGGCAGCGAGGCGGTCAGGTTGTCGTTCAGCCGCGCCAACTCGGTCACCGGCAGGTCTCCCATCTTCAGATGATCAAGTATCTGGGTCGCGATAAGGCATGTTATCGCGACCCAGAACGTTCGACTATTGCTAGTGCGGTGACCGGAGGGTTCGCCGGTCGGGTGACACGCCGTCGGGCTTGCCGGGTTCGGTGGGTTCGACTTCCACCCCATCGAGGCCCAGTTCGGGCCGCTGCGGTCCTTCGTGATGGGCAACAGCAACCACCTAAGCCACACCGTCCTGGCCCGGGATCTCCAGGGCTACCTGCACTGGGCGCAACGCCAACGCCCGCCACCCCGATGTCCTGGCCGTCCAACGCCGCGAACGTGCCCGCATCCGCAGCGACACCAACGCTGGGACAATCCACGCAGCCAAGCCGCGTGATCAAACCCGGCAAACCTTCGCGGTCACACCGAGTTAGCTGGTCGCGTCGACGACGAGGCAACCGGGGGCATTCTGGATTCCGGTGAGCGAGATGACGGTGTCGTGCTGGGGTCTCAGGCGGTGCAGGGGGTCGGTGATGAAGCGTAGGCGGGGGCGGGCGTTGGGGCCTTCGAGGTTTGAGATGACCACTAGGACGAGGTTCTCGTCGCGCAGGGCGCGTTCGAGCTCGGTCGCGGTGAGGCGGATGGTGTTCGGCTCCTGGGCGGCGTAGACCTTTAGCTCGTAGAACCTGCGGAGGTCGTCGATGGCGTCGGCTCCCACTCCGTGCTGGGCGCGCAGGTCGATGATCTCCCTGTCCGAACGGCTCAGGAGCTTACGGAGCAGGTTAAGCCCGAGCTGTTCCTTGTCCAGGTCGGTATAGGCTCTCGGAGCGCTTCGTCCTTGGGGAGGGGAGTTCTCGTAGCGCGGCTCCGTGATGCTGCGGGATCGCGGTGCGGGGACCGGGTCCGGGCCGCTAGCCCGCGAACGCACCGGCTCGCCGAACACCACAGTGTCGAGGTCCACGAGTCGGCGGGGCGGGACCTCAGGTGCGGGCGGCGGAGTCCTGGGCAGAGACGGCCTGGGCGCCGGAGGGGCGGACGGCGGGAGGGGAATGTTCTGTGCCGCCGCGGTCGTCCTGGTGGTGAGTTGCTCCTCGAGTTCGGTCAGCCGGGCACCGGCCCTGCGGTTAGCCTCCGCGAGCTGTTCCGCCGATACTGTCCTGTTCAGCTGGACGCGCTGGGCGCGGCGGCCGGCGGCCGCGCGCTGGCAGGCGGCCGACCAGTGCAGTGCGATGTTCTCGCCGCCGGTCGTGAAGAGACCGGCGATGGCACGGCCCGCGCCGTCGACATGGGCGAGCTGACCGGGTTCGGTGAGAAGGAGGCTCGTCTCACGGCGGTCGACGAGCGCCGGGACCGCTGCCCTCGCGAGGGTGCCGTCGTCGAGCCGCAGGCTTAGTTGCAGTCCCGGACAGATCATGACCTCGAAGCCGCCCAGCTCGTCCCAGCCGAGTTCGAGCGCCCGTTCCAGCTCTGGTTCGTTCCTGACCAGCCAGTCCCTGAGCAGCTCCGCCGCGGTAGTGAACAGCGCAGTGGACTCGTCGTCGCGCCAGGGCGGCGTCGGACGGACGGCCTCGCCCTGCTCTGCGTGCACCTCGGTGATCTTGAGGCGGCCCAGCAGGTTCCGGAAGCCGGCAAGCTCGGCTCCCGGCTGCCAGACCGCGAGCGAGGCCCCGAGTGCCTCGGCGAGCACGGGGTCCTCGGTCGTATAGACCGGGCGGTCACGGACCCATCCGCGGCTGGTCCAAAGCCGCAGCCGCCGGAGCCGGTCCTTCTGCCGCCGTGTCGGCGGGTCGATGGCGAAGTCCCGGGCCAACAACCGAAAGCACTCCAGCATGACGCCAGACGATTCCTCATCCAGTGGCTGTCCCGCCAACTCGGCAAGGACGATGAGGGCGTCATCGGGGCCAGGACGGGGGATGCCCAGTTCCTCCCACAGTTGCTCGGCGTCCGGGATCGGCGGGATGAAGGGACGGCGGCTGCCGAAGATCGGATCTCCGCGCAGGACCTCCTCGGGCCGTCGCCAGCCCTCTGCTGTGAGGATGAGCCCCGGCTCCCGAGCGAACTCCGCGCGTAGGGCGTATCGGTGCCCCGCCGATCGCCGGAGCAGCCCGGCCATCCCCTGGTAGACAAGCGCCACATCGGCGTCGAGGGTGGCCGACCCGTCGTTCCTCAGCTCCTTCAGCTTGGTGACCAGCCGGGTGAGGTTCGGGGACCCGCCGACTCCGCAGGCGTTGAGGAATCCGCCCCGGTCGGCTTCGGCGAGGTCGGGCGCGACGAAGAGACCGGGGTCCGCGCCCAGGATGGCGACTGTCTCTTTGTTGCGGAAATGCAGGCTGGACGGTGTCCGTGGGGTCCGCGCGGCGGATTCCACCCACGCGCTGGTCCGCACCTCACGGAACCAGAGCGCCTCGACGTCTCCCTTGAAGTTCCAGCCGTAGTGGTCGGAAGCGGCCTTGGCTCGGCGATAGCGCTTGATCTTTTCCCAGTCGCGTCCGACGACCGCGACCAGGGCTGCCGATCTCTCCTGGCGGCGCCCGGCGTCCTCATCGCGGGCGATATCGCGGACGACAGCCCGCAGAACCGGGCTGTCGTACTCGTCCACCGTGTAGGTCGCGCCGAGATCGCGGAGATCGCTCCGCCGCTGGGCCGTGGAGTCGGGAGAGTGCAGCGCCAGGCCATACGGCTTGCCGGAATATTTGTACTCCAGCCCCGCGTGGGGTGCGAATCTCGGGGAAGTAGCGGCCCCGAGCAGCCGGAGCAGTGCGGCGGCGCCAAGACCGCCCTGTCCGCCCCGCTGCCTCAGCACGTCCGCATACCGGCTCGACAGCCAGGGGATGCCTGGCGTCGGCCCGGCAGCGGTGGCGAAGCCGCCCCGGTCGAACCGCGCGGGGAGGTAGGCGTCGGCAGGTGAGATCTTGATCTCGCGACGTGCGCCGTCGGGATCATATTCATTCCCCGCGAGGAGGATCGCCCTGCCGACGCCAGGTCCCAGCTTCTTCTGGTCCTTGACAGACAGCTCGTCGAACGTCGACCGGAGCTCCCGCAGCCGCTCTTCGGAGAGCCACAGCCGGAGACCGTAACTGCCGAGCCGGGCGAGGCTCCCAACCGCGAGCCGAACATCATCGGTCTCGACGAGCACGCCAAGCGTCCGCAGCCAATCTAGGACGGTCACGGCATCGGGCTGGTCGAGCAGATGCTCCTCATGCAGCCGCGCGCTGACGCCGAGCGAGTCGAGCAGGGGGATGGGGACGGTTGTCAGCACAGTGTCGACCAACTCCTCCGGGACGAGTCGCCGACCGTCCGCGATGACCGCGCAGGGCAGCCGCCGCAATCGTGCTCCCAGTTGCTCTGCCAGGCCCGCCGCCGTGAGCGCCAGCACAGAGGAGACCGCGCGTTCGGGCTCACTGAGCAGCGCCAGCGCGGTCAGGACCGTCACCTCGACAGGTACGGCGACCCCCGCCTCCCGCCAGTCGCGGAGGACTTCACGCCACCGTCCGTCGCGATCACGGGCACGGGCAGGAAGCTCGGCCGTGGCCGGCCCCAGGCGCGCCACCTCGGACGGGCTCAGCAGCCCCTCCAGAGCCGGGGCCTCGTATGCCAGGTCCGTCAGCGCGAGCTCGCCCGCCGGGGACGCCTCGATGCGCAGCAGCGGCGCGAGATCCGCGCGGGCTCGCCTCAGCAGCTCCTCCTCCAGGCTGAGCCGGTATCCGGTCCCGGTCGCGATGGTGGGGACGAGCCGCCACACCGACGAGGGGTCGATGGTGAACAGGTCCGCCATCGCGGCCGTCCACAGGCCGCCGATCAGCGGCAGCAGGGCCTGGTTCCAGCCTCGGGTCGAGATGTCCTGCCTGCTGAGCAGGGGATCGAACTGGGCGTTGACCCGGACGGCACAGCCGAGCCCGGCCACAGGCAAGCCCGCGTGCAGGAAGCCTGCCTCGTCATCGAAGGGCAGGGCGACGCGGACTGGTGTGGTCACGGCGGACGCCTTGTTCTTGCGTTCGAACCCCTCGGGCGTGTCCGCGTCCACTCCGTAGACCGCCCAGCGGCGGCCGTCGGAGGCCGAGGCGATCTGCCGGCACATCGGAAGGCGGACGCCACCTATCCCAGCGGACCCGGCGGCCAGCTCCTTCCAGCTGAGCCGCGACTCCTCCAGCACCGTGCCGTCCGCCCTGAGCAGGGTCACCCTGGCCACGTGCCGCATGAAAAGCAGGGCGCCATCGCCCCAGTCCCGGAGCCAAGTGACCATCTCGCCTTCGGTGAGGGGGACCCCGGTCAACGGAATCCGGAACCGGGTCCACCCCTCCGGACCGCACAGGCCCGGAGGGGCGGTTCTCGGCGCGGTCCAGGTGATATCGAGATGGGCAAAACGGACATGGTAGGGCTCGCAATGCATCTCGAAGACGGGGCTGACGGCGTCGATGGTGCCGAGCCCGATGCCGAACCGGCCCGTGGCGGACGGATCGGCCTTCTTCGTACTCGCGGAGGGCAGCGCGATCGCCAGAATGTCGCGCAGGCGGACGGGGTCGCCGTCGTGGGAAAACCAGAGCGCCCCGTCGCCGATCATGACGCGGACCTCCGTGGCGGCTACGTCATCGGCGTTCTGGACGGCCTCCGACAGGAACTGCAGTCGGTCGCTGGAGATCAATTCGCCGTTGCTTCGCTGGGTTTCCAGCGACTCGAGGACCACCTCCGGGACGCTGTCGCGTAGCCGCTCGCCCAGCAGGGTCACCGCAGTGCGAGCATCCACCAGCGTGACGGGCTCCTCGTACAGATCGTCGCCATGGTCGAGCCTGGACCCCATTACGAGGTCGACAGCCCGCACCATCCGTCCGGCCGGGTCAGGCGTCACGGTGGTCTCCAGGGAGGTCGTCATCACCCCAAGATCTCAGATCGGCGCGCCCGGGAAGACCGCTCTGGGCAGATCGCGGCCTCTGCCAGGAGGGTAGAGCTTCGTGCCGGCGGCAGTAGCAGGGACGAATGGCGGACCAGCTCGGTGCGGAGGTTTCGGACGGCGCCGGGCATGCGGGGGCCTGGAGGAGGAATGCCCGGTTTGCGTTGTGGTCGAGGGGTGCGTGGTGGCGCCATGGCGTTCGAGGGATCGCAGACAATTCGCTCGTTGAAGGCGTGGATGATGTCGCGCACCGTGTCTTCGTCCGCCGCTGCCAGGTGGGTGATCGCTGGGGCGGGGTCCTGAACGCCTACGGCATGACGACCGGTGTCCTGGGGGCCTTGATCGCCCCGCGCCTGCTCGCCGGATGACCCGTTGCAGGTAATGCCCCCTTGCGATCATCCAGCCGTCGATCCCGTACCGGTTCCGTCTTCCGCCACCGAACCAGGCAAGCCCGACGGCGTGTCACCCGACCCGGCGAACCTTTCCGTCACCGTACTACTGCGCTCTGCGGCCATCCGAGCAGAATCGAGCGGCGGATCAACGGGGCCATTAGGTGGCTGGGGATAGATCAGGACCTAAACAGGGTGAAGGGTACCGGCAGTTGCCATAGGTTGCCGGGCCCTTGTTCGTCAGTCGACTAGGTAGTGGGCTTCGATGTAGGCGACGGTGGAGTCGTATGGCTCGCCTACCGGCTTCAGCATGTACTTGCGGAAGACTGCGGCGGTGGCACGGCGGACGCCGCGGTTGCGGGCGTCGGCGTTGTCCCATGACCGGGCGAGGGTGCGGGTGACCACTTGGTCGATCTCCTCGGCCAGGTTCCTTTCCGTGATGGTGAGGCCGGGAGGTGCGTGGTCGTGGATGATCTGCGATAGGACACCCACGTGGTCGTCGTCCAGCACGACGGCTTCGTCGGGGTGCTTGCCGGCGTTCACGATGGCGCGAGCGATCCGGAGCGCCTCGGACAGGAACTCCAGGGCGTCCTGTGAGTTCTGGATGATCCGGTCCCGCAGCAGCTTGATCCGCTCTGCGAGGGCGGTGTACTTCGCGGAGCCCGGTTCGACGCCCTTTTCGAGGGCGGCCTTGATGTGGTCCAAGATCTCCGCTGCGGACGGCGGCCTCTTGTCCTCGCCGTCCTTGCCGTGCTTGGGCCGGACAAGGGCCATCAGTTCCTTGAGGATGGCGATGCCCTGCGCGTCCAGGACAAGGGCTTCCTCTCGGGTGGCGACCACGGAGAAGGAGTGGACGTGGGCGTTGATGATCTCCAGGACCATCGGTCCCAGCTCACTCAGCCGCTCTTTCCTCTCCTCGTCGGAGGACTTCTTGAACAGGGTCGTGTACACGGACCCGAACAACCCGAGACCGTCCCGATACTTGGCCACCCGCTTGTCGGTGCTGATGAGCGGATACAGGCGGGCCAGGAGCCGGTAGTCCTTGCTGAACACCTCGGCGGCGCCAGGGTTGGCGTCCAGGAAGGCGTTGATGGCCCGTACGGACTCGTATCCGTGCACCGTGAGGTCCAGGCCGTCCACGTCCACGAGAAGGTCTTCGATGCGGGCGAAGGTGGTGCGGAACTCGGCGACGAGCTCGGACAGGTCGGTGACGAACCCGCCGCCCTTACCGGTGCCCGGCGAGGTGGGATCGACGACGGCCCGCTGCACCTCTTCGGCCAGCCCGATGTAGTCCACGATCACGCCGGAGGTCTTTACGAACCCTGTCGGGGACACCCAGGTACGGTTCGGGCGGGTGATCGTCTGGAAGAGGGTGTGGGCCTTCAGCGGCTTGTCCAGGTAGAGGACGCCCTCGTTGGGGGCGTCGAACCCGGTCATCAGCTTCGCGGTCACCACCAGAAAGCACAGCGGGTCGTCCGGGGTGAGGAACCGCCGCTTCTGCTCCTCCTCCTCGGCCTCCGAAAGCCGGAACGGGCGCATGGCGGGGTCTTCGCCCTTGGCGTCCGAGACGGAGATGTTCACCTCGGCGGTGATCCGGCCGTGCTTGCCGACCTCGGCGAGCACCTGTGACGCCTCGAAGCCTGCCAGCAGCTCGTTGATCTTGTCCGTGTAGGCCACGGCCAGCTCACGGTTGTAGGCGACGACCTGGGCCTTCAGGCCGTTGCGGTAGGCGCCGGCCAGGTAGTGGTCCACGATGTCCTGGCAGACCGCGTGGATGCGGTCGGGGTTGGCGAACACCGAGGTGAGGCGCCCGAACTTGCGGGACAAGAGCTCGCGGTCGGGGTCGTCGAGGTCGAAGTCGTCGGCGAACTGGTCGAATTCAGCCTGCAACGCCTGGTCGTCTAAATCGAAGGCGACCGGGTGCGGGTCCAGCAGGACCGGAACGGTGGCCCCGTCCAGAAGAGACCGGGACACCGAGTACCGGTGCAGCACCCTGCCCGGGTCGGTCTCTTCGCCGAAGAGGGCGAAGGTGTCGGTGGAGAGGTTCCTGACGGGGGTGCCGGTCATGCCGAAGAACTTCGCGCGCGGTAACGCTGCGCGCATCTGCCCGGCCAGGGACGTCGACCGGGCGGACTGGGTGCGGTGTGCCTCGTCTACCAACACGATGATGTTGTCCCGGGCCGACAGGTTCTTACCGGCGTCGGCGAACTTGTGGACGGTCGTGGAGATGACGCCGCGCACGTCTCCGGCCAGCAGAGCACGCAACTCCTGGCTGGTGGCGGGCTGGTGGAAGTAGGCGCTCCCCATGGCGGAGGTGAACACCCCGGAGGTCTGGCGGACGAGTTGGGTCCGGTCCGAGAGCAGGATGATCGTGGGCGACTCGGTGCGGGTGTCGGCCAGCAGTAGTGAGGCGGCGAACACCATCAGCAGCGTCTTCCCGCTGCCTTGGTGGTGCCAGATCAACCCTTTCCGGCCGCCGGCCAGGACTCGCTTGTGGATGAGGTGGGCGGCCTCCATCTGCGGGTAGCGAGGCAGGTACTTCGTGTCCACCCCACCCCCGGAGGTGTCGAACAAGGCGAAGTTGGCCAGCATGTCCAGGACGGTGGCTGGGTTGAGCAGTAGTTCGACGGAGCGCTGCACGTCGGCCTGCCCGGACAGGTTCTCGTTGTCGGCAGTGGACCGGAACGGCTGCCACAGGTTCGTGGGGGCGCCAGCGGCACCGAAGCGCAGCTTCAGCCCGTCGGAGGCGATGGCGAAGACGTTGGGGGTGAAGAACCACGGGTACTCGGTGGCGTACACGTCGTTGATCTCGCGGGCGGCGTCCGCCCATCCGGAATTCGCGGTCGGCGACTTCACCTCGACCACAACCAGGGGCAGGCCGTTGACCCAGTACACGAGGTCGAACCGGCGGGAGGTCTTGCCGGGGACGGTGATGGTCACCTCGTCCGACACGACCAGCGTGTTGGCGGTCGGGTGCTCGAAGTCGATGATCTTCAGGGCGTGCCACGCGCCGTCGGTATCCCGGAACTCCTTGTGCCCTCGCAGCAGGCGCAGCACCTGCTCGTTGGCCCGCACCAGCCCGCCCTCGACGGCATTGACCGTGGCGGTGATCTCCTCGACCACCGCGTCCACGTCGAACCCGTCGATCACTCCGGGGTTGAACTGGACGATGGCGTCCCGCATCAAGCCGGCCAGCACCGTCTGTGTCGTCTCACGCGGCAGCGCCCTGCCCGCGGTGAAGGTCCAGCCCATGGGGAGGGACCACTGGATCATCAGGTTCTGGAACTCGCGCTCCCGAATGCCCTTCGCCACGGTTCAGACCTCCAGCTTGGCCGACTCAATCTCGATGGTGCGGTCCAGCAACCCCGCCAGCAGCCCCGCTCGAACGTCACGGAGACGGGCGGCCTCCGCGCGGGTCGCCTTCACCACAGACTCCATCGCGTCAAGCTCGACCACCATCTCGCGTTGGCGGTCGAGCGACGGCAGGCGCACAGTCATGCCCTTCGCCCGCTTGGCGCTGATGTGCTTGATGTTGGTGCCCCCCGCGATGTCGAGGAAGGCCCTGGATTCGTAGGCCCACATGCTCCAGTGGAAGACGAACTCGGGAATGCAGACCCCTTCCAGCGCCCGAAGACGGAGCAGGGTCATCTGGGTGCAGACAGGCCCCGGCAGCTCGTCTCGCCACATGGCGGGCATCCCGACGGCATTCGCGCTTGCGCTGCCCTCGGACACCACGACGTCGCCGTAGCGGAGGCCGAACTTCTCGCGCTCAACCGGGTCGTAGTTCATCTCCAGCACGTCGGACAGGTCGAGCGTCCCGTAGCCGACGTTCGCGGAACGGAGGTAGGGCGTCATGTACCGGCCGGTCGCCCTGTCGGGTGTCCGGCGGACGCCAGTGGAGAAGTCGAAGGCGTGCTCGGCCCTCACGGCCTTACCCGAGTCGTTGTTGACAAGGTCGGCTCGTCGCCGACGCAGAACCGCTGCCAACGCTCCCGCCTCGGCGTCAAGTGCCGTGATCTGGTCGTCGATCGCGCTGATGACCTCAACAATCCTCTTCTGCGTCTGTAGGGGCGGCAGCACGACGGGGATGTTCACGAAGTCCCGCTCATGGAGACGTCGGCGCTCTGTGGTGCCGACTGCTCGGCCTGCCGCCTCGGCCTGGAACGAAGCAGTGTGGAAGATGGCCTCGACGTACTCCGGGATGATCGCCTCGCGTTTGACCGTGAACACCGGGAAGTCGTTGGTGACGAGGCAGCCGTCGGCGTCGTTCTTGACCACCCCGAAAGAGGCTTTGGTCGCCCACATCCGGTTGTAGACGATGTCGTCACGCTTGATCCGGTAGAGCACCTTGCCCTTGATGGTTTGCGCGGGGACCGTCTCACGGTCGTACACTCCTCCGGCATTCCAGCGCACCCCGGCGTATCGCGCCTCGGTCAGGTCCTCCACTCGGATAACACGAGAAACCTGGGTCATCACCTCCCCGAGCGTGGTCCGCTGCCAATCACTCATCGAAGCCCTCGATTCCAGCATCGGCGAGGACGGCGAGCATGCGCTGCTCGGTCTTCTGGCGTTCAGCACGAGCGATGTTGTAGGCATCGATGAGGGTGCCGAGGTCTTCCTGCTCGGCGGCGGCCTGCTTGATGTACCGCCCGATGTTCAGGTCGTACCCGTTCGACGCAATCTCTGCGGTGGGGACGAACCGCACCGCGAGTCCGCCATCTCCATCGGGGTCCACCGGGTTGCCGTCGGCGTCCAGTTTCGAGTGGTAGGCGGTCACGATGTCGGCGATGTCGGTGTCGGTGAGGATGTTGCGGTTTTTGGCCTTGGTGAACTGCTTGGAGGCGTCGATGAACAGCACGCCGCCCTGCCGCTCCGGGTCCTTGGTGCCGGGTGCGCGGAACACCAGGATCGCCGTGGGGATGGTGGTGTTGTAGAAGAGGTTGGCAGGCAGACCGATGACTGCTTCGAGCAGGTCATCGTCCAGGACACGCTGGCGGATGGCTGCCTCTTGGCCGCCTCGGAAGAGCACGCCGTGGGGCAGGACGACGCCGGCGCGTCCCTTCTTCGGGCTCATGCTGGCGATCATGTGCTGCACGAACGCCCAGTCCGCCGTCGACTGCGGGGCGACCCCGCCAAGGGCACGCGGGTCGTTGCTCCAGGGCTTCCACTTGAGGCTGTAGGGCGGGTTGGCGACGATCACGTCGAACTGCGCGACGGACCCGTCCGGCTTCTTGAAGCGCGGGTCCTTCAGTGTGTCGCCGACCTCGATCTTGAACTGGGTGAGGTTGTGCATGAAGAGGTTCATGCGGGCCACACCCGCGGTGTCCGGTACGGCCTCTTGCCCGTACAGCTTGAGCGTGTAGCCGCGCCCGCCGCGGGCCTTCAGGAGGTTAGCGGAGGCGATGAGCATGCCGCCTGATCCGCAGGTCGGGTCGTACACCGACTCGTAGCCCTTGGGGTCCAGAACCTCGACGATCAGCTCGACGACCTCGCGGGAGGTGAAGAACTGGCCGGCTCGGGTACCGGACCCGTCGGAGAACCGCTTCAGCAGGTACTCGTACGCCCCACCGAGGACGTCGTGGGACATGTTGCCCTCGTGCATCTTCGGGGTGCGGTCCATCGTCTGCATGACCGCCGCCAGCACCTCCCCCGACAGCACCTCTTCGGAGGTCCAGGTCATGGACCCGAACAGGCGGGAGAACTTGTCAGGGTTGGCCGTCTCGATGGCTTGCAGGGAAGCGCGGACGCGCTGGCCGAGGCCCGGCTGGGTGATGGTGGCGAGGATGGACGTCCAGGAGGCGCGACGCTGGTGGACGGTGCCAGCGTGGATGAACGGGATCTCGAACGACTGGTAGTCGCGGTACTCGATCTCGTGAGCTTCCTCGGCGGACAGGTCGTCCAGGCCCTCGTTCTCGGCCAGGAACTGCTCGTGCTGGTGCTCCCAGGTGTCCGACAGGTACTTCCAGAACATCAGCGGGAAGATGACGGAGGCGTACTGCGCCTCGGGCATGGCCACGCGCAGTTCGTCGGCGGCATCCCACAAGCGGTTCTCGATCTCCTGCTGGGTCACTGCCATAGGTTGGGGGTGTCCTTGCTCGTCAGAGGTGGCGACCCGAAGGTCGTAGGGCTCCTGCTGGTGCCCAGTTTCGGGCGCGCCCGCCATGGACCAGCGGGCGCCGTACGTCCCTGCACGGGCGATCCAATTACGATAGCCCGCCTCAGCGCTCCGGACTTCGGCAAACATCCCAAACCGCCGACGCATCCAGCCGAGGCCAGACACCTGCGATCGGCTGAGCCTGCCCCCGTAGCGCGGCGGGAGGCAGGCTGCTTCTCGTGAACGGCCAACTCTCCGAGTGGTGGCCCGGTGTAGCTGTGGGAGGTCTGAGCCGCTACGGGTGACATGCGGCCAGAAGATGTTGCAGGGGTCCCGATCAGGCTGCGTTGCAGATCACAGCCCGGGACCTCCGCTCGCGCGCGTGCGACCTCCGCTCGCGCGCGTGCGCGTAGGTGCCTCGCAAAAGTCCGAAAGGGTGGTCAGATCCTCTCCTGCTTTTCTGCCTGCCGTCGGGCCTTGGACATCGCGACCCGCGCCCGGATGTTCTCGATGATCGCTTGGTCGGGGATCACCTGCACCGGCCCGCCCTGTGGACCGGACACTTCGACCGCCTTCACCGGGCGCCATTCCTCCGGGTGCATACGCGCGAGCAGTTCGAGGGCGACTCGCCCGTTCGGAGGTGTCCATGTCCGCTCCTCCGCCCCGTCGGGCCGGACGACTTCCCGAATGAGCGCACCGCCCTTGGCGTCGGCGAAGGCGGCCGACACGAGGACATCCGCGGCACGCGCGCGTGCGCGCGTAAGGGCCTCCCGAAACTCCCGGTATTCGAGGGGCGCGTCCGCTTCCTCCCCACGGGCCATCCATCTGTGGACGGTGGATCGGCCCACGCCGCACAGGTCGGCGGCAGTGCCGAGGAAGTGGCCCGCCTCAAGCTGCCGGCACAGCTCGTCACGCAGCTCCGGGGTGAGCTTGGAAGGGCGGCCCATTACTTGCACTCCTGACGGCGAGCGGCCAGCAGTCGGCGAGCGTGAGCAGCACCTCGGTGGGCGATGCCTGGATCAGCCGCGTCTCGCGTACGTGGGACGGGCAGGGCCGGGCGTGCAGCGGTGGGGCGCAGCCCGTACCGCATGAGGGTGGTTACGGCGTCGGCAGCCTTCCGCTCGGAGTCAGGTAGGCCCCACTCGGCCAGGAGGAGAGCCAGGGCGTGCTGGGCGCCCATGATGGTGGCGGCCATCGCGGTGGTCAAGACGAGAACCTCCGTACTGTGTGATCCGGTGAAGCGGGGAGGCAGACTGCCAGGCTGCCAACGTCCGTAGACGTAGAGGGAATGGCAACCTGGCAGTCTGCCGAGGTCAGGCGTCTGACCTGTTGGCATCCTGAGGGAGGGAGAGCCACCATTCGCGCTTGCGGTTGTGGCCGGTGGGCATCTGCTCGGCGATGACGCCGAGGGCCCGACGCGCCCGGTGGAGGGTGCGCTGGCTTATACCGTGCGCCTGCGTGGCCTCGTCCTCGATCTCCCGTGTGGGGACCTTCTGGCCGCCTGCCAGGCGGGCCTTCAGGAACTCGACCGCCGTCATCTTTTCCTGGCGCTCCTCGCCGCTCAGCGATTGGCCGAGGATCTCCGAAACGCTGCGATCCGTCTCGCCCTTGAAGACGAGGCGGCCCACGCCCGTAGGGCCTTTGCGGGTTTCGATCTCCACTTGCTCGATGGCGTAGGCCAGGGACGGCAAGGTGTCCTCACCGCCGAGCGAGTTCTTACTCTGGGTCATCACTCGCGTGCCGTCGTCAGGGTCCCGGGCGAATCCGAAGACGGCGCGGGCGACGTTCTTGAAGGCGCCAGAGCCTGTGATCAGCGAGGAGGCGTCGGTCCCGCTGCTCTTGTTGAAGTGCGCGATGCCGAGGAGGACTGCGCCAGTCTTGTCGGCGACACGAGCAAGTGGGTCCAGCGCCTTGCGGACGTCGCGTTCCTTGTGGGTGTCGATCCCGCCCCCGATCAATGACATGAGGGGGTCCAGGACGACGAGGGCGGCGTCGTGCTCGGCGATGACCTCGCGCAGTTCCTCGTTGTCGCGAGGCAGGCTGACCGTACCGTGGATGCCCTCCGCCTCGACCGCCTCGACTCGATATACGAGGTCCAGGTCTGCTCCTGCCGCGATCAGGCGGGGAACGAGGGTGTGCGCCCACGAGTCCTCGACCGCGACATAGAGCACCGATCGCGGGGTGCCGTAGAACGTTCCGGGGAGGGTCCCGCGGGTGATGCAGGCCGCGAGCCAGATACCGAAGGAACTCTTGCCTGTACCTTCACGGCCTGCGACAACAGTGAGCGCGCCAGCCGGAATGCGACAAGCCTCTCCGTCACGCCATGCCCAATCGAGAAGTTCGGGTTCGATCAGCGAGGCACGGGTGAGGTGGAGCCGCCGAGGCTTCGCCGGTTCGGGGTCCCCGAGAACGGCAGCCCGTACGGCGTCTCCAGCGCCCAGTTCTGCCGGAGTCATGCTCATGCCACACCTCGCTCGTGGCGGCGCGGGCGGTCACCCGGCCGGGCCTGGCGGAACCGCTCGCGCGGCCCGTCCCACCGGACGAGTTCGAGTTCGCGGTAGGACGGCATGTCGGCAGTGGCACGAACCTTGCGGGCGATGGCGGCCCAGTAGACGGCCATGTCGTTCTCGGCGCGGCCGTATCCAGTCTCCTCGCCGGCGGTGAAACCGAGGAGGTACCCCTGCTGGAAGGCGTCACGCTCCCGCTGGTGCTGTTCCTCCAGGTCGCTGAGCAGGCGGCGAAGCTCGTCGGCGGGTACGCTGGGGTGATCGGGGCTGCTGAAGGCTGCCGAACTCTGGGGGCGCTCCTTGTGGCGAGGGGCGCCTCTCTCTATGTCACGCTGCACTGCTGATGACCTCGACTTCGATCTCAGGGGCGCTGAGCAGGGCCTGACCGCGTAGCCAGGCGACCGGAACGCGGTGGATCGCCCCGACCTTGGTGGCAGGGATCTGCCCCTCCCCGATGGCCTTCCGGATGGTGCGCTCGTCAGCACGCAGGATGCGGCCGACCTCGGGCACGGTGGCGAACAGCTTGTCGCCGAGTTCTTCGATCGTCATGCGCCCTCTCCCTTCTTGCTTGTGCCGGTCAGCCACGTCTCCACTTCCGGCCGGTGATACCGGACCAGGCGCGGCCCGACGCGGCGGGGTCGAGGACCGATGCCCTGCCGGGCCCAGCGGCGGACGGTGCTGAGTGAGACGCGAGCGAGGCAGGCCAGTTCGGCCGTGGTGAGCCAGTCGTCTGAGCGCTGTGCTGTGGACTGACAGATTCGTGGAGATTTGGCATTCACGAGCAAGATGATCCGCAACTGCTTGCAAGATGTCAAATGCGCCGATATTGTGCTGTGGTGTGTCAGAAGAAGAGTGGGCGGCCGACCTGGCCCGAGTAGTCGCTGGTGAAGTACGCCGACATCGGCAGCGCCGAGGGCTGAGTGCGCAGCAGCTCGCGGATGCCTGTGCGGAGGCGGGCCTACCCATCGGCCGGTCGGTGCTCGCCAACTTCGAGAACGGCCGGCGGCCCACGATCAGCCTGGCCGAGCTGTTGGTGCTGGCGCGGGCTTTGCGGGTCCCGCCGATTCTTCTGGTGCTTCCCTTGGGGTACGCCGAGATGATCGAGATGGTGCCGGACGCCCACATGACGGTGTGGGACGCCTTCGACTGGTTCGTGGGCAGCGCTCCCTTGTACAGGCGTGAGGAGGGCGAGCCATCCTCCCCGAGAAAGCTCATGGGCAAGGACGAGCTCGTCTGGCGCGATGAGGTGAGACCGCTCGACCTGCTACGCCAGAACCAGCGCTATATCGAAGAACGGAAACAAGCGATCAAGCTGGCCGCCCACCATCGTCAGGCAGCGCAGAAGGCGGAGTACGAGGACGGTCGCCGTGCTCGCCTCGAAGCGATAGACGCCAACGACAAGATGGCCCGCCATCTCGAATACGAGATCGCCAGGACTCGGAAGGAGCTACGCCGCCTTGGGTGGACGGCGATACCGCCGCTGCCTGAGGACCTAGACCACATTGACGTGTTGCTGGAAGACGAATCAAGAGGAGGTTGAGTGACCAGTTCGACCAAGCGGAGACGATCGCCCGGGGAGGGATCGGTCTTCAGCTACAAGCTGTCCAAGGGGCAGTTACGGTACGGCATCAAGTTCATGGCCACGCTGCCGGATGGGTCGGCCAAGCAGGTCCTGCGGCGCCGCGACGAGAACAACCAGCCGTGGCTGACTCAGACGGATGCGCAGAAGGCTCTACGCGAGGCTCTCGGCAAGGTGGACAAGGGCGACTTCGTCCAGCCCAGCAAGCAGACCCTCGGCGCGTACCTCGATGAGTGGGTCGCCGGGCTCAGGCTGGAACCGTCCACGCTGGCGAGCTACAAGAAGAACATCCGGCTCCACCTCAAGCCCTACGACATCGGCAAGGCGACACTCGCGGCCTTGACCGGCCCGAAGCTGACCGCGCACTACCGCTACCTGGAAGAGAGCGGCCGGAAGGACCACAAAGCCGGCGAGGGGTTGTCGGCCCGCACCGTGCGGTACGTCCACACCATCCTGAGCGCCGCACTCTCCGAGGCCGTGGACGCCGGCCTGCTGGCCCGCAACCCGGCGGACAAGGCCAAGCCGCCCACCGCCAAGCAGGCCAAGGCGCCCGAGATGCACCCGTGGACGACGGCCCAGCTCAAGGACTTCCTGACCTGGTCGCGCGACCACAGCCACCTGCACGTCGCCTGGCACCTCCTGGCGCACACCGGCATGCGCCGCGGCGAACTGCTCGCGCTGCGCTGGCGGCACATCGACCTGGAGGCCGGGACGATCAGCGTCCGCCGGTCGGTGGGCGTCGTGCGGATCAAGGGGGAGAGCGCCGTCGTGAAGGAGGGCGACACCAAGACCGCCAAGCCCCGCGTGGTCGATCTCGACTCGGCCACCGTGGCGTTACTCAAGGCGTACAAGCGCGAGCGGGGCGGGATGGCGCTACAACTCGCCCGGGACGACGCGCTCATCTTCGGCGACCAGGAGGGCAACCACCGGCACCCCGAGCGGTTCTCGCGCGGTTTTCAGGACCAGCTCGGCCGCTGCGCGAGGGCGTTCGAGAAGGCCGGCCGCGAGGCGCTGCCCCGCATCCGCGTTCACGACCTCCGCCACACCCACGCCACGATCCTCCTCATGGGTGGCAAGCCCGTGAAGGTGGTCTCCGAGCGGCTCGGCCACGCCGACCCCGCCATCACTCTCCGGGTCTACGCTCATGTCATGCCCGGCAATCAGCGAGAGGCCGCCGACTGGTTCGCGGCCCTGGTCGAGAGCGCGTAACCCTCGTGCTCAGGCCCACAAGTATCAGCGGAGTATCACGGCTCGTTCTGGAGGCTGAAATGAAAAAGCCCCGAGCCTGTGACCTGCACATTCTCAGGGCCTTCATGGTGTCCGAGGGGGGACTTGAACCCCCATGCCCATCACTGGGCACTAGCACCTCAAGCTAGCGCGTCTGCCTATTCCGCCACCCGGACTTGGTGCCTGCACGCGGGACCGTCATCTCGCGTCGGCTCAGTAAGGTTAGCAAACTCTGCGGGGTGCGTCATACCAAGAATCCGCTCACCCCTCCGAGGGCGTCGCCGCGGGCCGGGATATGGGGCAGGCAGGGGCTCCTGATGGGGTGTTGCCGGCGTACTGCAGAGGGCCTTGGGGCACTTGGTGGTGGTTTGGTCGATGGGGACTTGGCGAATTTCTGGGTCTCCGATGAAAAGCCCTTGCGGCAACTTTGAGTGCTGCTACGGTTACGGATCGTTGAGGGGTGAGTCCAGGGACCGGCCTCACGACAAATGAGGCCGGTTCTGGAGTGCGGGAGGTCACGTGGCGCGCATGGTGGTGCAGCGGAGGGCTGTGGCCCTCGGTGCGCATCGCCTGCCCGTGACCGTCCCGGCGCATGACGTGACCACCGTTCGGGTCGACCGGATGGCGCGGTTCGCGGCCGGTGCCCGGCGGCTCGTCGTGCGGGCAGTCACGCTCGGCGCCCTGGTGGCCGCCGGATGGCTGTTCACCGTCATCTTCGGCATGCTCACCGCCGCCCCGGCGGCGGCCGATGTGGCGACTCCGACGGCGGACGCGCAAGCGAAGTCCACGACCGCGCAGATCGTGGACGGAGCCGCGTCCGCTCAGGCGCCTCACTCCCTCACCAGTCCGGACGACAACGCCGAGGCCATGGCCGGGCGTACGGTCGACGGGCTCAACAGCCAGCGGGATCCTGGCCTGCCATCGCCATCCACCGCCGGAAAGATCCTGGACACCAATGGCTTGGTGCCCAACGGCGGTGGCAGCGGCTCGTTCGGGGCCGCTGCCGGGGACGTCGCGAGGTCCGTGTTCGACCCGCGGCTGCAGGTGCTGCGCGCCCTCCTGGCGCGGGTGCCCGCCCCCGTCGTCCGCACAGCGGCGGACGACCCCTCCTTCTCGCCTGACTGACCCGCCTTGCAGCTGCCGGTCCTTCGCTGACCGGCCCCTTTCCGAAGTAATGCGGTTGAGCGCGGTCTGAGACGCCTCTCCGCCGGCGGGTGCGCAAACACGTCAGTTCAGCTGTTCGCGAATCCGAGGTCTCCGCTGTGCGCGAAACCTCGCACGGCCTCGGGCTGCCCGCGAACCGTTCCGTTATCCCCCAAGAAGATATCCCCCCAAGAAGAACCACTAGGAGCATTCATCATGCGTACGTGGGCAAAGGCATCTACTCCTGCGGCCCTGCTCGCCGTTGCCGTCATGTCGTTCGGCGGCGGCACCGCCGCCCTGGCCGACACCTCGGGCGACGCGTCCGTCGGCGGCGGCAACCAGGTCGACCTGCCGATCTCCCTGCCCATCGACATCAGCGGCAACTCCGTCGGCGCGGTCGGCAGCTCCTCGGCCTCCTCGCAGGGCGGCGCCCAGGTCGTCAACAAGGGCGGCATCCCCGGCAACCGCACCTCGGGCAACGCCAGCGTGCTCGGCGGCAACCAGGTGAACGCGCCCATCAGCGCCCCGGTCAACGCCTGCGGCAACGCCGTCTCCCTGGTCGGCAGGTCCGACGCGGGCTGCAAGGGCGGCGCCGCCGTCCGCAACCAGGGCAAGGGCGGCGCGGGCGGCAACCGCACCTCCGGCGATGCCAGCGTGCTCGGCGGCAACCAGGTCACCGCGCCGATCTCGGCGCCGATCAACGCCTGCGGCAACGCGGTCGCGATCTTCGGCGACGCGACGGCGGGCTGCAAGGGCGGCTCCAGCGTCCACAACACCGGAGCGGGCGCGGGCGGCAACCGCACCTCGGGCAACGCGAGCGTGCTGGGCGGCAACCAGGTCGTGGCGCCGGTCTCCGCGCCGGTGAACGTCTGCGGCAACGCCGTCGCGGTCTTCGGCCGGGCGTTCGCGGGCTGCAAGGGCGGCTCGAGCGTCACCAACGGCGGCGGCGGCCGGCACGGCTACCACGGCCCCCACGGCCCCGTGGGCTCCTCGGGCAACGACACCGACGGGCGCTTCGGGGTCGGCAGCGGCAACCAGGTGATCGCCCCGGTCAGCCTGCCCGTGAACGTCTGCGGCAACGCCGTGGGCAACGCCGCCGCCAGGTGCGAGGGCGGCTCCAAGGTCGAGAACACCCGCCGCGGGTCCGGGGCGGGCGGCAACGTCACCTCCGGCCAGGCGGGCGTCCTCAGCGGCAACCAGGTGGTGGCGCCGATCAGCGCGCCCGTCAACGTCTGCGGCAACGCGGTGGCCCTGGTCGGGCACGCGTTCGCCGGCTGCAAGGGCGGCGCCCGCGTGAAGAACGGCGGCACCGGCGCCGGCGGCAACCGCACCTCCGGCCGGGCCGGCGTGCTGAGCGGCAACCAGATCGTCGCGCCGATCACCGCCCCGATCAACATCTGCGGCAACGCGGCCGCCGTGCTCGGCGCCTCCAAGGCCCACTGCAAGGGCGGGGCCAAGGTCGACCGCACCGGTGGCGGCGGCAACACCACCTCCGGCCGCGCCGGGGTGCTCGCGGGCAACCAGATCATCGCGCCGATCGCCGCTCCCATCAACGTCTGCGGCAACGCGGCGGCCGTCCTCGGCGACGCCGCGGCCGGGTGCCTCGGCGGGGCCAACGTCGGCAAGCCGGAGTACGGGCACGGATACGTCCGCGGCGCCGTCGAGAGGACGGCCGGGAAGGGCGCCAAGGGCGGGCTGCTGCCCATGCTGCCCGCCGTCCCGGCCCTGGGCGGCGTGCAGGACATCGCCGGCGTCACCCAGAAGGGCAACGACCTGGCCGGGGTTCCCCAGCAGCTCGGCGTGACCGGCAAGCTGCAGGAGGTCACGGGTACGGGTCTGACCTCGGTGCCGCTGGTCGAGGACGCCGCCCAGACGTTCGGCCTGCCGAGCCTGCCCGAGCTGCCCGGCCTGCCCGCCCAGGCGCAGACCCCGGCCCAGCCGAAGAAGAAGACCCACGCGGCCGGCCAGGTCGACGGTGCCGGGCGCCCCGCCTCCTCGAGCGGCGCCGTGTCCGTGCTCGACCCGGCGACCGGCCTGGTGGCCGGCACCCCGGTCGGCGGCGCCGTCACCTCGGCCGCCCGCGGCCTGCCGGTCAGCGGCCTGATGAGCGCCGAGCAGCCCGCCGGCCTCGGGGGGATGAACTCCAGCTCCCTGCTCGCCCTCATGCTCGGCGCGATGTTCGCCGCCTCGGCGACGCTGTTCGGGACCGCCCGCCGGTTCCGGTTCGGCCGGAAGTAAGGGAATCAGGCAGCACGTAACAAGGACGGCTACCGCTCACAGCCTGTGAGCGGTCAGCGTTAGACGCTTTGCCCGTTCCGGGGGCGCGGCCCGGGGCGGGCAAAGCCATGTCCGGGGTTCACAGCGTGCTGCGTACCCGCATGACCTTGCGACGTAGCCGTACGTGGCGGCTGCCGTCGGGGTAGACGCGTACGCGGGCCAGCTCCCACTGCCCGTACTCTGCGTGTTCGGTCAGCAGCTGACGTGCTGCTTCGCGAGTGAGATCGCGTGGAATGAAGATATCCATGTAGGAGTAGTCGAGCACAACGATTAGTCTCCAGGGTGAGTCAGGGCGCCATGCCGCTCGATGGGCCTTATTCTGCGTGCTTGTGGGTGGACCCGGAAGCTAGTGGGTAGCCCGGGGGAAGGAAATTTCCGCGAGTCGGGTTACCTTTCAGTCTGTGCCGACTCCCGGCAGGGGGATTTGCAAAGCGAACAGCGAGGTAGGAAGCAGCGTGCCAGCCAAGAACGGCAGCGCCGGCGGAACACGCCTGGTGATCGTCGAGTCGCCCGCGAAGGCGAAGACGATCGCCGGGTACCTCGGGCGCGGCTACATCGTCGAATCGAGCATCGGCCACATCCGTGACCTTCCGGAGAAGGCCGACGACATCCCCGAGAAGTACAAGGGCGCCCCATGGGCCCGCCTCGGGGTAAATGTCGAGCACGAGTTCGAGCCGCTGTACGTCGTCAACCCCGACAAGCGGTCGCAGGTCAACAAGCTGCGGCAGCTGCTGAAGGACGCCGACGAGCTCTATCTGGCCACTGACGAGGACCGCGAGGGCGAGGCCATCGCCTGGCACCTGCGCGAGGTGCTCAAGCCCAAGGTCCCGGTCCACCGCATGGTGTTCCACGAGATCACCCCGCAGGCCATCCAGGACGCCGTGGCCAACCCGCGCGACCTCAACCTGCGCCTGGTCGACGCCCAGGAGACCCGGCGCATCCTCGACCGCCTCTACGGCTACGAGGTCAGCCCGGTCCTGTGGAAGAAGGTCAAGCCGCGCCTGTCGGCCGGTCGCGTGCAGTCGGTGGCGACGAGGCTGGTGGTGGAGCGCGAGCGCGAGCGCATGGCGTTCACGCCGGCCCACTACTGGGACCTGCAGGCGCTCTTCGACACGAACAAGGCCGAGGAGCGGCCGCGCGACTTCACCGCGACCCTCACGGGGGTCGACGGCAAGCGGGTGGCGCAGGGCCGCGACTTCGCCAGCACCGGACGGCTCAAGAACGTCGACGTGCTCCACCTGTCCGAGCAGGCCGCGGGCGAGCTGGCCGGGCGGCTGAGGGGCGCGTCGTTCGCGGTCAAGTCCGTCGAGCGCAAGCCGTACACGCGCAAGCCCTACGCGCCGTTCCGGACGACCACGCTGCAGCAGGAGGCCAGCCGGAAGCTGGGGTTCTCCGCGAAGTACACGATGCAGGTGGCGCAGCGGCTCTACGAGAACGGCTTCATCACCTACATGCGTACCGACAGCATCACGCTGTCGGAGACCGCCGTGGCGGCCGCCAGGTCCCAGGCGATCAAGCTGTACGGGGCCGCGTACGTGCCCGACAAGCCGCGCGTCTACAGCAGCAAGGTGAAGAGCGCGCAGGAGGCGCACGAGGCGATCCGGCCGTCGGGCGAGGAGTTCCGCACGCCGGGCGAGACCGGGCTGTCGGGCGACATGTTCCGGCTGTACGAGCTGATCTGGCAGCGCACGGTGTCCTCGCAGATGAAGGACGCCGTCGGCGAGTCGATCACGGTCAAGGTGCGCGGCAGGTCGTCGTCGGGCGAGGACGTCGAGTTCAGCGCCTCCGGGCGGACGATCACGTTCTACGGGTTCCTCAAGGCGTACGTGGAGGGGGCCGACGACCCGTCGACCGACCGCGACGACTCCGAGAAGCGGCTGCCCAACCTGGCGGAGGGCGACGCGCTCAGCGTCACCAGGCTCGACGTGGCCGGCCACTCGACCAAGCCGCCCGCGCGCTACACCGAGGCGTCGCTGGTCAAGGAGCTGGAGGACCGCGAGATCGGGCGGCCCTCGACGTACGCCTCGATCATCGGGACCATCCTCGACCGCGGCTACGTGTTCAAGAAGGGCACGGCGCTGGTGCCGTCGTTCCTGGCGTTCGCCGTGGTCAACCTGCTGGAGCAGCATTTCGGCAACCTGGTCGACTACGACTTCACGGCCGAGATGGAGAAGGTCCTCGACGACATCGCCAACGACCGTGCCGAGCGGGTGCCGGAGCTGCAGCGCTTCTACTACGGCTCCGACGGCGACGAGGGCCTGAAGGAGATGGTCACCGACCTCGGTGACATCGACGCCAAGGAGATCAGCTCGTTCCCGGTCAAGGGCACGGACATCGTGCTGCGGGTCGGGCGCTACGGGCCGTACCTCGACAGGGACGGCGCGCGGGTCAACGTGCCCGAGGACATGACGCCCGACGAGCTGACGGCGGAGAAGGCCGAGGAGCTGTTCTCCAGGCCGACGGGCGACCGGGAGCTCGGGCGCGACCCGGTGACCGGCAACATGATCGTGGCCAAGGACGGCCGGTACGGCCCCTACGTGACGGAAATCCTGCCCGAGCCGCCCGAGGACGAGGCGCCCAAGAAGCGGACGAAGAAGGCCGACGCGCCCAAGCCGCGCACGTCGTCGCTGTTCAAGTCGATGTCGCTGGACACGATCACGTTCGAGGACGCGCTCAAGCTGCTGTCGATCCCCAGGCTCGTGGGCGAGCTGGAGGGCGAGGAGGTCGTGGCCTCCAACGGCAAGTTCGGCCCGTACCTGAAGAAGGGCACCGACTCGCGCTCGCTGGCCTCGGAAGAAGACCTGCTGACGGTCACGATCGAGCAGGCCAAGGAGCTGTTCGCGCAGCCGAAGCAGCGCGGCCGGCGGGCCGCGGCGGCGGCGCCGCTGCGCGAGCTGGGCGCCGACCCCAGCTCCAAGAAGCCCATTGTGGTGAAGGAGGGGCGGTTCGGGCCCTACGTGACCGACGGCGAGACGAACGCGTCGCTGCGCAAGGGCGACACGGTCGAGGACATCACGACCGAGCGGGCGGCCGAGCTGCTGGCCGAGCGGCGCGAGCGGGCACCGGCGCCCAAGAAGACCACCACGAGGAAGGCGCCGGCGAAGAAGGCTCCCGCGAAGAAGCCGGCGACCAAGTCGTAGGCGAGCCGCGAGGCTTGCGGGGCCGCCGGACGCGGCCCCGCAAGTAGCATCGATGCTGTGATCGTCTTGTTCTTCGCGGGCCTGATCCTGCTGGCACACCTTTACCTGTGGCAGCGGATGGTCCGTTCCACCACCGGCCCCGGGCGGCTGCGCAAGGCGCTGACGTGGGTCGTGGTGGGGCTGACGGTGCTCGTCGTGGCGACGTTCGCGGCCACGCGGATGGACTTCGGGCACTGGCTGGCCTGGCCGGGCTACGTCTGGCTGGCGCTGATGTTCTACCTGATCGTCTTCCTCGTGGTGCTGGAGGCGCCGCGGGCGCTGGCCGCGCTGGTCCTGCGCAGGGTCTCGCGTAAGGCCGTGACGCTCGAGGCGGCGCCGGTGCCCGTGCCCGCCATGGCGGGCGCCCCGGCGCCTCCCGAGCCGGCTCCCGTGGTGGCCCCGATCAGCAGGAGGCTCTTCCTGGGGCGCACCACCGCCGCCATCGCGGGCGTGGGAGCGCTGGGCACGGTCGGGTACGGCATGACGAGCGCCCTGGGCGACCCCGTGATCGAACGCGTGAAGGTGGCCCTGCCGAAGCTCGATTCGCGGCTCAGCGGCCTGCGGTTCGCCGTGGTGAGCGACATCCACCTGGGGCCTCTCACGGGCAGGGGGCACACCGAGCGGATCGTCCGCATGATCAACGGTCTCGAGGCCGACGTGGTGGCGATCGTGGGAGACCTGGTGGACGGGTCGGTGGCGCAGCTGGGGCCGCTGGCGCAGCCGCTGAAGAACCTGGAGTCCCGCTACGGGGCATATTTCGTGACCGGCAACCACGAATACTTCGCTCCCAGCGGTCCCCTGGAGTGGATCGAGGAGCTCGATCAGCTGGGCGTACGCTCGCTGCGAAACGAGCGCGTGGAGATCAGGCACCAGGGCGCCGTGCTCGACCTCGCCGGGGTCAACGACCTCAACGGCGTCTCCGCGGGCGACGGGCCCGACTTCGACAAGGCGCTGGGCGGCCGCGACACCGGCCGGTCCACCGTGCTGCTGGCGCACCAGCCGGTCCAGGTCGACCAGGCCGCAAGCCATGGTGTCGACCTGCAGCTCTCCGGCCACACGCACGGCGGGCAGATCGCGCCGTTCAACCTGGTGGTGGGCCTGCAGCAGCCCGTCGTCTCCGGCCTGGCCACGGTCGGCGGGGTGCAGGTCTACGTCACCAGGGGCGCCGGGTTCTGGGGCCCGCCGGTGCGCGTCGGTGCGCCGCCCGAGATCACGCTGCTGGAGTTGCGCAGCTGACTTTGTGCGATCCGCTGGTCACTTCCGGTCATGATGGCGTAGAGTATCCGACCGGATACTGATCGGAGGTGGGGCATGGTCTCCTCGCCTATGGAGGCGGCGCACGCCGCCTTCTGGGCCCAGCGCGGCGGGCAGCTGTTCAAGCAGGCCAGGCATGCCGCGAGCATGAACCAGCGCGTCCTGGCCAGCGTGAGCGGCACGTCGAGGACCACGCTGTCGGCCTATGAGCACGGCAGGAAGTCACCGACGCTGGAGACCGCGGGGCGCATCCTCGACGCGGCCGGCTTCCGGCTGGCGCTCGAGGCCAAGGTCGAGTTCGCGGCCCGCGCGGGCGACGGGCGGACGTTCCACGTGCCGAGCCGGTTGCGGCGGCTGCCGGTCGGGGCGGCGCTGGGCGTCGTGCGGCTGCGGGAGCGGGTCTACGACCTGGCCGACCGGGAGGCCCGCCGGGCCGCCTACACCGTGCTGCTGTGCGAGGGCGAGCCCCAGGAGCTGCTCGATCACGTGGACGGGGTGCTGCTCGTCGAGCTGTGGGGCGAGCTGGAGCTGCCCGCGGAGATCCGTGCGGAGTGGGGGCCATTGGTGGAAGAGGCCCGACTTGAGGCCGGAGTTATGAATTGATGATGCTTTTGGGGGCCTATTCGAGGTCTGCAACCTGCACGCTGGCCCGCGAACGTAATACCCTCAGCCCCGAGTCCGCCGGGAATATCCGGCTGGTCTGTTGTCCGCCCACTTCCTGGATACGCTGAAATCATGACTGCCCCTGGCCGAAGCCGCCCGGCCCACGTGCTGGCCAATGCGCCGTTCCGACGGCTTTGGATGGCCATGTCGGTGTGCAGCCTGGGCGACTGGCTCAACCTCCTGGCGCTGACCGCCCTGGCCGGCAATCTCACGCAGAGCGACTACCGGCTGCAGTCGCTGGCCGTCGGCGGGGTGTTCATCGCCAAGATGCTGCCCGCCGTGCTGCTCGGGCCGCTCGCGGGGGTGTTCGCCGACCGGTTCGACCGGCGGCTGACGATGGTCGCGGCCGACCTGGCCAGGTTCGCCGTGGTGCTGTCGATCCCGTTCGTCCGCAGCTACCAGTGGGTGATCGTGGCGACCGTCCTGGTCGAGTGCGTCAACCTGTTCTGGGTCCCGGCCAAGGACGCCACGGTGCCCAACCTGGTGCGCAAGGAGCAGCTCGAGTCGGCCAACCGGCTCAACCTGCTGGTCACCTACGGCACCGCGCCGGTCGCGGCCATGCTGTTCGCGGCGCTGTCGCTGGTGGGCGGCGTGCTCACCAGCGTGGTGCCGTTCATGTCCGGCCAGGACGCCACGTCGCTCGCGCTGGTCGTCAACGCCTGCGCCTACCTCGTCTCGGCCGTCCTGATCTTCACGCTGCGCGACATCCCCAGGCGCGACGGCGCCATCTCCACGCCCTCCGTGCTCAAGCAGATCATCGAGGGCTGGCGGTTCGTGGGCGGCAACCGGCTGGTGCGCGGGCTGATCATCGGCATGCTGGGGGCGTTCGCCGCGGGCGGGGCCGTGGTCGGCGTGGCGAAGATCTACGTCGAGGCGCTCGGCGGCGGCGACGCGGCCTACGGCGTCGTGTTCGGCGCGGTCTTCGTCGGCATGGCGCTGGGCATGTTCTTCGGCCTCAGGCTGCTGCGCGAGCTGTCGCGGCGGCGGCTGTTCGGCCTGGCCGTCACTTTCGCCGGGCTCGTGCTGGTGGCCACCGCGCTGGTGCACAACCTGGCGATCGTGGTCATGCTGACCGTGCTGCTGGGGGCGTGCGCGGGCATCGCGTGGATCATCGGCTACACGCTGATCGGCCTTGAGGTCGAGGACGGGCTGCGAGGCCGTACGTTCTCGTTCCTGCAGTCCACGGCGCGGGTGACCCTGCTGCTCGTGGTCGCGGTGGCCAACCCGCTGGCGGCGATCTTCGACGTCCACTGGCTGCGGTTCGGCGAGTTCGCCTACCGCTTCGACGGCTCCAACCTGGTGCTGGTCATCGGCGGGGTGCTCGCCATGATCGTGGGTGCCCTCGCGCTGCGCCACATGGACGACAGGAGGGGCGTCTCCCTGGCCGGCGACCTGATCGCGGCGGTGCGCGGCGAGCGCTTCCCGGCCGAGGCGGCCGAGGCGGTGCCCGGGCTGTTCGTGGCGTTCGAGGGCGGCGAGGGGTCGGGCAAGACCACCCAGTCGCGGCTGATCGCCATCTGGCTGCGCGACCAGGGCTACGACGTGGTGCAGACGCGCGAGCCGGGCTCGACCAAGGTCGGCATGCGGCTGCGGGCAATCCTGCTCGACGCGGCCGAGCGCGGGCTGTCGGCACGCTCCGAGGCCCTGCTCTACGCCGCCGACCGGGCCGAGCACGTGGAGAAGGTGATCCGTCCCGCGCTCTACCGGGGCTCGCTCGTGATCACCGACCGCTACGTGGACTCGTCCCTGGCCTACCAGGGGGCCGGGCGGGCGCTCGACCCGAAGGACGTGTCCAAGATCAACTCTTGGGCCACCGGCGGGCTGGTGCCGCACCTGACGGTGCTCATCGACACCCCGCCGCAGGTGGGGCTGACCCGGCTGGGCGGGGCCGCCGACCGGATCGAGTCGGAGCCGCTGGACTTCCACGAGCGGGTACGCAAGGAGTTCCGGGCACTGGCCGCGGCGGCGCCCGAGCGTTACCTGGTGGTGGACGGCACGCTGGCGCCCGAGGTGATCACCCAGCTGATCCAGGACCGGATCCGCGACCTCCTGCCGGACCCCGTGCCGCAGGAGTCCGAGGACGCCACGGGCACGATGCCCGCCATCCGCGGCGACTGGACGATGCCCACTATCCGCGACTAGCCCCTTCCCCGCGTACGGGCGTGGGGGCTGCCGCCGGCGGTTAGCCTTACGTCGTGGCAGTTTTCGATGACCTCGTCGGGCAGGACCAGGCGGTGGCTGTGCTGTCGCGGGCCGCGGCGGCGGCCGGGGAGGTCGTCGGAGGCGGGCGCGGCGCGGGCATGACGCACGCGTGGTTGTTCACCGGCCCACCGGGCTCGGGCCGGGAGGACGTCGCCCGCGCTTTCGCCGCCGCGCTGCTCTGTCCCGACGGCGGGTGCGGCCACTGCGACCAGTGCCATCAGGTGTTCATCGGCTCCCACCCCGACCTGGAGTCCGTACGCCCCGAGGGCCTGTCCTACAGCGTCAAGCAGACCCGCGAGCTCATCCTGCGCGCGGCCGGGGCGCCGACGCAGGGGCGGTGGCGGGTCATCCTGTTCGAGGACGCCGACCGGGCCACGGAGTCCGCCGCCAACGCCCTGCTCAAGGCCATCGAGGAGCCGCCCCCGCGTACGGTCTGGCTGCTGTGCGCGCCCGCCCCCGACGACCTCATGATCACCATCAGGTCGCGCTGCCGGGTGGTCAACCTGACCACCCCCGCCACGGAGGCCGTCGCGCATGTGCTGGCCACGCGCGACAGCGTGCCGCCGGACGTGGCCAGGTTCGCCGCCAGGGCCGCTCAGGGGCACATCGGCAGGGCGCGGGCGCTGGCGCTCGACGAGGGCGCCAGACGGCGCCGTGAGGCCGTCCTGGGCATCCCGCGCTCGCTGACCGGGGTGGGGGAGTGCGTCTCCGCCGCCGAACGCCTGGTCAAGACGGCGGAGGAGGAGGCCGCCGCGGCCACGGCCGCGCTCAACGAGAACGAGACGACCGAGCTGCGCAAGCTCTACGGCGAGGGGTCCACGGGCAAGGGGCTCAACCGAGGGCTGGTACGCGGTGGGGCCGGGGCCCTGAAGGAGCTGGAGGACCGGCAGAAGTCCCGGGCTACCCGGATCAAGCGCGACTCTCTGGACGCGGCGCTGCTGGAGCTGGTGTCGTTCTACCGGGACGTGCTGGCGATGCAGTTCGGGGCCCGGGTCGAGCTGGCCAACGACGATCTCCGCTTCGACATCGACCAGCTGGCCAAGGCGGCCACGCCCGATGAGACGCTGCGCCGGATCGACGCGATCATGCAGTGCAGGGAGCGGCTGGCGGCGAACGTCAACCCGCAGATGGCCGTCGAGGCGATGATGCTGTCGCTGCGTTCCTGACCCGTGATCAAGGGGCACTAGGCTGCCCGGGTCGATCGCGTGCGGATGAGGAGCGGAGTGGCTGGAGAGGCGCCCCGGGCGTTACGTTCGTTGATCGTCGCGCTGCTGGCGGGGATGTCGATCCTCGTCGGTACGCCGGCTGCGGCGGACCCGGTGACCGCCCCGGAGATCAGCGCGAGCGACGAACGGGAGATGACCGTCTTCCTGTGCATTCCGACCACCTACGGCTGCCACAAGCGCGGTGCCACGGCGAAGCAGAAGCAGGCGCTCAGGACGTTCCTGGAGTCCAGGCCGGAGCTGAGCGACGTCCGGTTCGTGGATCGGGCGAGCGCGTACAAGAGCTTCCGCCGGGACTTCGCCGGCAACAAGGCGTTGCTGAAGGCCGTGCGGGCGAAGGATCTGCCGGAGTCGTTCCGCCTGCGGCTGAAGAATGGTGCCGACCAAGATCGGGTGCGGCGGGCGGTGTATCGGCGGCCCGGGGTGGGCAACGTCATCGACCAAGCCGTGCTGTATGGCGATACGCAGCCTATGGCCCCGGAATGGGATATTTCTATCTTTCTGTGCGTGAGGGACTCGGCCATGCCGGCCTGCCTGTCCGGTCGCGGCCGGGCGAACGGGAAGATCGCGACCCTCAAGGAGAAGAAGGCCGTGGTCAAGGCGATCGAGGGCACGCCTGGGGTCGAGACGTACATCTTCGAGGACCAGGCGACGGCGTACCGGAACTTTGTCGAGTCCTACGCCGACAACGAGTCGCTCGTGAACGTCACCCGGATGTCGGACATTCCTGAGGCGTACCGGCTGCAAATGCGGTCCGAGACCGACTGGAACGCGGTGAGCCGCAGCCTGGCGCGGCTGCCAGGGGTGAGTCAGGTGTACAACCAGAGGTGTATGGATGCCCAGACCAAGCTTTTCGCGGAGTACGGGCGTGAGGACCTCCCCGACAGCAAGGTCTGCGCGCCGCGTCAGTGAACCCGTCAGGTGACGCGAGCAGCAGATGGGGCTGACGGGCGTCTCTGATACGTGGAAGTCGAACTACTCACCCAACAAGAGGCCCGGGCGCGGCAGCGAATAGACGTGGCGTCGATCTTCGCCGAGCACCACGTGGGCCTCGTACGGCTGGCCCTGATCATGGTCGGCGATCAGGCGACCGCGGAAGACGTCGTACAGGAGGCGTTCGCGCACACCCATGCCGGGCGCGGCCGGTTGCGCGACGCCGACAAGGCGCTGGCCTATGTCCGCTCCGCGGTGCTCAACGGGTGCCGGTCGGTGCTGCGCAGGCGGGCGACCGTGTTCCGGCGGGCGGTGCCGTACGAGCCGCCCGTCTGGTCGGCGGAGAGTGCCGCGCTGGTGGGCGAGGAGCGGCGCGGGGTGCTGCTCGCCCTGCGTGAGCTGCCGCGCAGGCAGCGGGAGGCGCTCACGCTCCGCTACTACCTCGACCTGTCCGACCAGGAGATCGCCGACACCATGGGGATCGGCGCCAGCACGGTCAGGTCCACGATCGCGCGGGGGCTGGCCGCCCTCGGCAGGACACTCGGGGAGGATTCATGAACAGCGCGATGGAGGACAGGCTGCGGGAGGCCCTCGCCGAGGCGGGGGCGACGGTGGACGCCGGCACGCTCAGGCCGTTGAGAGCACGGGAGCGGCGGCGGTCCAGGGTGGATTTCCGGCTGGTGGCGGTGGCGGCGGCCGTGGTGCTCGCGGGGGCGGCGACCACTGTCGGGCTCCTGAGCGGTCCGGGCGACGAGGACCGCGCGGTGGCGGCCGATCCGGCGCCCGCCGAGCGGAAGATGATCGTCTTCCTGTGCGCGAAGTCGTCGGACCGGGACCGGACGTCCTGCAAGGGCGCTGCCACCAATGAGGAGAAGAAGGAGATCGCGGCGAAGGTCAAGCAGATGCCGGGGATCAGAGAGGTGTCCTACGAGGACCAGGCCGCGGGGTACCCCGACTTCCGGCGCGATTTCGCGCACAACAAGGCGCTGCTGGCCGCCGTCGACGCCGAAGACCTCCCCGCTTCGTTCAGGTTGACCTTCACGAAGGGCACTGATCCGCGCCGTGTGCAGGAGGCGCTGCGAGGAGTACCCGGGATCCTGACCGTTCACGAAGTGACGTCCGACAACGCCACTTCGGCGGCTAAATGGGATGTGAGCGTCTTCCTCTGCGCCCCCTCGTCGGGAATGCCGTCCTGCGGCGCCGAGCGTAAGTCCGACGGCAAGGGCAGCTTCACCGTCACGAAGGAGGGGAAGGGCGTCACGCCCGCGCAGATGGCGGCCGTCCAGAAGCTGATCGCCTCGATGCCTGACGCCAAGGAGGCGGTCTTCGAGAGCCAGGAGGAGGCCTACGAGAACTTCCGCCGCCTGTACAAAGACAACAAAACGCTGATCGGCGCCACGAAAGTCAGCGACATGCCCCAATCGTTCAGGATCAAGCTGGCGCCTGACGCCGACTGGAGCAAGATGGTGACCAGGTTGAGGCGAGAACCAGGAGTGAGCCAGGTGGTCTATCACGGATGCCTGCTGGACAGCAGTCGGCTGGCAGAGCGCTACGGATTGATCCTGCCTGATAGCAAGGTGTGCTCGACGGACAAGCGATCCGGCGAACATCCGGACCCCGGCCCCTCTCCCACGGCGGGCTGACACACGTAATGTGGCAGGGAAGGTCGTACGACCCCTAGGCCGTCAGGAGGCGAGCTCGAGCCCATGGGAATGATCATGGCCGTGAGCTTCACCCGTTACGGGAGGCTCTACTACCTCGATCCCGGCGAGCACAGCCCGAAAGTGGGCGACAAGGTGCTCGTGCCGACCGACTCGGGTCCCGAGGTGGCGGAGTGCGTCTGGGCGCCTCAGTACACGAGCGAGGACGTCGAAGGGCTGCCCCTGTGCGCGGGCCTGGCGGGCGAGGAGCACCTGGCTCGCGACGAGACCAACAAGCGCCGCAGGGCCGAGGCCCGCAGCGTGTCGAAGCGGCTGATCAAGCGGCACACCCTGCCGATGAAGGTGGTCGGGATCGACTACCTCGACGAGGACAACATCTACACGGTCTACTTCTCGGCGCCGCACCGGGTCGACTTCCGCGCCCTGGTCCGCGACCTGGCCCGCAACCTGCGGGCCAGGGTCGAGCTGCGGCAGATCGGGCCGAGGGACGAGGCGCGACTGCAGGGCGGCATCGGGCCCTGCGGCCGTGACCTGTGCTGCGCCACGTTCCTGAAGGACTTCGAGCCGGTCTCCGTACGCATGGCCAAGGATCAGGACCTTCCGGTCAATCCGCTGCGGATCGCGGGGGCCTGCGGGCGGCTCATGTGCTGCCTGAAGTACGAGCACCCGCTCTACCAGGAGTTCCGCGCCTCGGCTCCCCGGGCGGGGGCCAGCGTGGAGACCCCGCAGGGGCCGGGCGTCGTGGTGGGCCACAACGTGCCGTCCGACTCCGTGGTGGTGCGCCTCAACGACGGAGGGCGACGCTGCGCCTGCTCGAAGGCCAGCGTGTGCGCGCCACGCAAGGCGTACGACTCGACGTACGGAGATCCGGCCGAGGCATGATCGAGGGAGCGAGTACCCCTCCGGCTCCTGTAGACTCTTCCAAGTCGCAGAGCACGCCGCCTTAGCTCAGTCGGCCAGAGCACTTCACTCGTAATGAAGGGGTCTGGGGTTCGAATCCCCAAGGCGGCTCCAGGCCAGAAGCCCCCCGCGTGATCGCGGGGGGCTTCTGGGTGTCTAAGCCTGCCGATCTCATGTCTTGAAGATCCGGTCCATGGCCACCGCGCCTTCCTGGAGTACGGGGCGGATTTGCTTGCGGTAGACCAGTTCGGTTACCGCTGTGCTGTTGTGGCCGGCCAGCCGGGAGATCTCCTCCAAGGGGATGCCTTGGTCTGAGAGCAGGGACACGAAGCTGTGCCGCAGCTCCGGGGGCGTCCACTTGTCGGGGTCGAGATCGGTTTGGCGATGATCGCGCGGAAAGCGCGCCGCACGTTATGGGAGTCGAGAGGTGTGCACACGGTCGAGGCGAACACGAGCCCGTGTTCCATCCACCGCTTGCCCGCCGCTTCCTTGTCCGCCTCCTGCTGAGCCCTCTGTGCTTTGAGCGCTCCACAGCGCTGTGGGAGGGCCAGAGTGCGCCGGGACTTTCGGGTCTTGGTGCCCCTCCGGTGCCCCTCCGGTGCGGACGGACCGCCACACGGCCATGTACGGCGGCACGGCCGGGTCAGCGTCGGGAGAGCCCTCCAGGTCCACGTGGTCCCACGTCAGCGCTCGAAGCTCCTCGGTGTGTGCGCCGGTGAGCAGGGCCAGCACCGGATATCCGTGCATGCGGGTTCCTTCGGCGGCCTTGAGCACGGCTTCTGCCTGAGCCGGCGTGAGCGCCTTGGCCGGACGGCCCTCCTTGCCGCGCGGCACCGAGCAGAGGTCCACCACGTTTCGCTTCACCCGTTCGGCGCCCCAGTGTTACAGCGTGTCCGGCCTCTGGGAGCTTTGTGCGAAAGGTGAAGCCGTCAACAACCCCTTAACGAGCCATCCACGTCAACCAGCGGCGCTGGGCTTCAGGGCCTCGATTATGGCGGAGTGGAGCCCGCCACCAGCGTCGGCGGTGGGCGTGATGCGGACGCTGGTGAAGCCCACCTGTTGTAGTAGCTGCCCGTACTCGCGAGCGGTCAGGGTGCCGTTGGCGCAGCCCACGTGTTGTTCGGCGGCGATCCGCTGGTCGGAGTCCAGGCCGTCGTCGGCGATGACGTCGCTGATGCCCAGGCGTCCTCCGTGTGTCAGGACGCGGAAGGCTTCGGCGAGCACGGCGGGTTTGTCCGTGGACAGATTGATGACGCAGTTGGAGATGACGACGTCCACAGCGGCCTCGGGCAGCGGGATGTCCTCGATGTGGCCGTGCAGGAACTCGACGTTCTTCGCTCCGGCCTGTTCAGCGTTGGCGCGGGCCAGGGCGAGCATGTCCGGGCTGGCGTCCAGGCCGTAGGCGCGGCCGGTGGGGCCGACGCGGCGGGCGGACAGCAGTACGTCCAGGCCGCCGCCGGAGCCGAGGTCCAGCACCGTTTCGCCGGGGTGAAGGTCGGCGACGGCGAGCGGGTTGCCACAGCCGAGGCTGGCGCGCAGGGCCGCTTCCGGCACATCGGGTGCGTCACTGTCGGCGTAGGCGGCGGCGCCGAAGCAGCCGTCGGTGAAAGCGCCGGCCTCGCAGTCCAGCGGCGTGCCGCCGGACACCGCCAGTTGGGCCAGCCCGGAGTAGCGCTGAACGGTGGCCTCACGCCGATCGGTGGGTTCACTCATCGGTGTCTCCTGACGCGGGGGTACAGGCGGGCGGTGCGGGAGCAGGGCGGCCCATGACGAGATCGGCGGCGCTGGGGAAGCACTCCACACACGCGGTGTTGATCCGGTAGAACGCCGACGTGCCGACGCGCTCGACCAGCACGAACCGCACCTCTGAAAGGGTCTTGAGGTGCGCTGAGACGGTGGACTGGCCCACGTCCACAGCCTCGACGATTTCGCCCACGCTCATCGGCACGCCACGGCGGGCCAGCAGCGAGACGATCTGCACGCGCGTGGCGTCGGCCAGGGCCTTGAACCATGAGGCGTACGTGGCTGCGGTCGGCCGATCAAGCGGGCCTTTCTCTTTGTCCATCGTTAATCGACGATAGACGATGAAAGGCGGCCCGGAAAGCCTCCAGGATGAGAGCGGCCGGCCTTCGGCCGAGAGTTCACGTCACCGTGGGGCTGCGGCGCTCGATCAGTACGACGTCGCGCCATGCGCCGTGGTGGCGGCCGATGCGCTCGCGCGTGCCGATCACCCGGAATCCGGCGCGGGCATGCAGGGCCAGACTGGCGGTGTTCTCGGGGAAGATGCCGGACTGGATCGTCCAGATGCCTGCGGCCTCCGTAGAGGCGATCAGTGCCCGCAGCAGCGCCAGACCGACACCACGGCGGCGGCCACCGGGGTGCACGTAGACCGAATGCTCGACCACCCCGGCGTAGGCGCTGCGGGCCGAGACGGCCGACGCGGCGATCCAGCCGACTACCCGGCCGGGCGTGCCGTCGAGGGTGCCCAGGGCGACATGGCGGTGGTCGGGCAGCTTGGACGCGTCGAACTGCGCCCAGGTCGGGGCGGTGGTCTCGAAGGTGGCCTGGCCTTCGTCGATGCCGAGCTGGTAGACGGTCAGCACCTGATCGGCATGGGCGGCACGCATGGACTCGATGAGTGGCCCGTAGGCCGTCGTGTCCGGGTTCGTGGTGACGCTCATCTGTCTGCGGGAGTGGGGGTGAGGTCAGAGATCAGCGCACGCACGCGGGCCTCGATCGCGTCCCGGATCGGGCGCACGGCTTCGACGCCCTGCCCGGCCGGATCGTCCAGCACCCAGTCCTCGTAGCGCTTGCCGGGAAAGATCGGGCAGGCGTCGCCGCAACCCATGGTGATCACGACGTCGCTGGCCTGTACGGCATCGACGGTGAGCACCTTGGGGATCTCGGCGGAGATGTCGATGCCACGCTCTGCCATCGCCGCCACCACGGCCGGGTTCACGTGATCGGCGGGCGCGGAACCGGCCGAACGCACGCGTACCCGATCGCCGGCCAGATGGGTCAGGAAGGCGGCGGCCATCTGGGAGCGGCCCGCGTTGTGCACGCACACGAACAACACCTGCGGCGGCGCGTCGATCTGGTCGGGCACGGCTTTCTCCTATCGAGGCTGATCGGCGGCGGCCTGGTAGGCGGAGCCAGGGACGGGCTCCGCATCGGGCTGCGGGTTGTTCGGGTAGAGCACGACCAGCAGCAGGGCGCCGAGCGCGGCACCGGTCAGTTGGGCGGCGATGAAACCGGGCACCGAAGCAGGGGCGATCCCGGCGAAGGTGTCGGTGAAGGCGCGCCCCAGGGTGACGGCAGGGTTGGCGAAGCTCGTACTGCTGGTGAACCAGTAGGCGGCACCGATGTAGCCACCGACCGTGACCGGGGCGAGCGCGGCGCGGCCTTGCCGGGCCAACGCGAAGACGACCACGATGAGCCCCGCGGTGGCCACTACCTCACCCAGCAGCAGGTGAGGGGCCGACCGGTCGTGCGCCGAGACCTGAACGGCAGGGAGCGCGAACATGGCGTTCGCCAGGACGGCCCCCGCGACGGATCCGGCGACCTGGGCGGGCACGTAGGCCGCCACCTCCCGTCCGTGTATCGCCGGGGCAGCGTCGCGTCGGGTGAGTACCCAGGCCGCCACGGACACGACCGGATTGAGGTGCGCGCCGGAAACGGGTCCGAGGATCAAGATGAGCACCGCCAGGCCCGCCGCCGTGGCCAGGCTGTTGGCCAGCAGTTGTACGCCGACGTCATGCGAAAGATCGGTTGCCATGATGCCGGAGCCGACCACCACGGCCACCAGGGCGGCGGTGCCGGCGAACTCGGCAAACGCCCGGCGCGCCAGGTTCACCGCGCGTCCGCGACAAGCTTCTCGGGCAGGGCCAGAACACCCGTCAGGCGCTTCAGCGTGGCCGGGATGATCCAGTAGTAGACCCAGGTGCCGCGCCGCTGGCTGTCGATCAGACCGGCCTCACGCAGCACTTTGAGATGATGCGAGATCGTCGGCGCGGTGACCTCGAAGACAACGGCCAACTCGCACACGCACACCCCGTCACCGATCTGGCGGCCGCTCTCGTGCGCGCCGATCAGGGACAGCAGCCGCAACCGGATCGGGTCGCCGAGCGCCTTGAACACGCGAGCCATCTCGGCGGCCTCGTCTTCGGCGATCGGTTCGGCGATCAGCGGTGTGCAGCACTCGGAGGCGAGCACCGGCAGCTCCTGTTTCGACATATCTCTAATTTGACAGATTCCTAAGCAGGGGCGCAAACTCGGCACTACTTAGACATCCGTCGAAACAACGATGGGAGATCGTCATGTCTCGCGTCCAGCTCGCCCTACGTGTCGCCGACCTGGAGGGATCGATCACCTTCTACTCCAAGCTGTTCGGCGTCGAACCGGCCAAGCGCCGCCCCGGCTACGCCAACTTCGCCATCGCCGAGCCTCCGCTCAAGCTGGTGCTGATCGAGGGGGAGGAGGGGGAGGATACCCGCATGGACCACCTCGGGGTCGAGGTCGAGGACACCGCCCAGGTCAACGCCGCCACCCAGCGGCTCAAGGACGCCGGGCTGGCCACGTTCGAGGAGAACGACACCTCCTGCTGCTACGCCCTCCAGGACAAGGTCTGGGTGCAAGGTCCCGGTGCCGAGCCGTGGGAGGTGTATGTGGTCAAGGGCGACGCCGCCACCCTGACCAAGGAATCCGACTCAGCCTGCTGTACTCCGGCCACCGCATCGGCCAGCGAGCAGGTCGGCGCCTCGGCTAACTGCTGCTGACCTATGGGCCTTCTTCGCTCGCTGCGGCCCGCCCGTACAGGCTGGCGGGCCATCTCTGAAGGCGCGCTCTTGAGATATCGGGCACGCAGATAGGGCGACCGGGTATCGGCAAGGCCACGCTGAGCTGCATTTTTGTGCCTAGCGCTCGAAGGTCTTGCCGACGCGGCTGGGTGACGAAGTGGGTGACAACGAGGACGTTCGATCATGGACGTCCACGGACTCTGACGGACGGCAAAAGGCAGGTCACTCCCTCGGTAGGGGAGGATGAGCAAGTCCTTGATTTTGCTCGTGATGAAGGGGTCTGGGGTTCGAATCCCCAAGGCGGCTCCACGTCAGAGGCCCTCCCGGATGATCCGGGAGGGCCTTTTGCGTGGGCGTACAGCAGCGAAATACAGCTACGTGCTTACACCTCGAAGGCTGGCGTCGAGGTAGTCGATTCGGATCCCCTTGATCGACAACGTGTGCCGAGCGCCGCAGAGCGGGAGTGCGGGGGAGTTCACGAGTGGGTGTGGCCCGCAGGTGGGATAGGGCTGGAAAGATCGCTCGCCGGCTCGTTCTCAACGCCAGCGGCTGTCCGCTCGTTCCTCAACCCCAGTGAAGTCCCAGAGTTCATGCGAACTGAAGGAGGTGCGCGTAATCGAGCCATTCGAGCAGGATCTGATGGGTGAACTCATCGATGGGGCGGGTGCGGTCGGCGATGGTGAGCCGTCGGTTGCCGAGGTCGACATCATCGAGGAGCAGGGAGCGGATGGCGCCGGTGCGGGCGGCGTGAACGGCGGCGAGCATGAGCACGAGCCGGTCGCCTGGGGTGGTGGCGTCTTCGGCCGCCCGGTCGATGTCGTCCTGGTCGAGCTGTTGGACGAGGCCGTCGCCACTAGCCTGGCGGGATGGGATGGGATCTTGGCGAGCTTGTCGCGAAATACGACGTACCAGGCGCCCAGGTCGCCGTGCTGGCCAACGGGGAGATTCAGGACGAGGCCGCGGGCGTGCTGAGTCTGCGCACCCAGGTCGAGGCCACGACCGACTCTGTGTTCAAGATCGGCTCGATCACCAAGATCTGGACAGCCACGCTGATCCAGCAACTGGTCGGCGACGGTGTGCTGGATCTCGACCGTCCTGTCCGCGACTACCTGCCCGGCTTCCGGCTGAGCGACCCGGCCGCCACCGCGTCCCTGACCGCCCGCCACCTGCTCACCCACACCGGCGGTATCGACGGCAACCATTTCACCGACACCGGTCGCAACGACGACGCGATCGAGAAGTTCGTCGCCACCCTCGCCGAGGCGGACCATCTCCTCCCGCCTGACACCGTCTTCTCCTACTCCAACAGCGGGTACGTGGTGCTCGGCAGGCTGGTGGAGGTGTTACGCGACAAGCCCTTCCACGACGTGCTCCGCGAACGCCTGGTGACACCACTGGGCCTGCACACCGCCGCTACCGACACCTATGAGGCGATCCTGCACCGCGCCGCCGTCGGCCACGTCCAGATCGGCGGAGAGGTCGTTCCGGCGAGAGAGTGGGCGGTTTCCTACTACTCCGCGCCCAGCGGCTCGCACTTTGCGATCAGCGCACGCGAGCTGCTGGAGTTCGTCCGCCTGCATCTCACCGACCACGCGCTGGCGGCACTGCGCGAACCCCAGGTGGAATTCGTCCCGGACTTCGGCGGCGGCGTCATCGGCTGGGGACTTGGCTGGATGCTCTACCAGGACGGCGTCGTCGGCCACACCGGTGTCGCCAAGGGGCAGAAGGCATTCCTTCGCGTCGTCCCATCGGCGGGCGTGGCGGTGGCCGTACTGACCAACAGCACGGGCGGTGAGCCCCTGGCCTACGAGATCTTCGGTGCGGCGCTCAGGGACCTTGCCGACGTCGAGACGGCACCACTACCCGTGCCGCCCTTGTACCCGACCGGGATCGACGCGGACCGCATCTGCGGCACCTATCGCTCCACCCTGTACGACCTCACCCTTACCAGCGAGCACGACCGCGCGTTCCTCATCTACCGCCCACGCAATGAAATCGCCGAGTCCTTCCTAGGCGGGTCCGAGAAGCGCGTCGAGGTCGTCCGCCTCAACGACAGCTCCGTCATCACCGCCGAACCGAAGTCCTCCGGCCACCAGGTCCTGTCCCTCGTCGGCTCCGACGGCCACGGCCGCGCCCGTTTCCTGCACAACGGCGCCGCCGCCTACCGGATCGCCTGATGGTCACCGCCGTCGGCCGCCGCCCGTTGGGCGGCGGGCGGCCGGGCGGTCCGGGCGGGCGTGCGGCCTCTCCGGGCCGGTGCCGACCGGCCACCCCGCCGCACCAACGAACGCAGGCGGAACCGCGTACAGAACGTTCACTAGCACCAAGAGGGATGCCAACTCCCGGACAGAGCCGATGAGGTCAAGACATGCCTCCGGCGGGAGCACTCCGGCACCGAGGTGATCGCCACACAGCCCTTAACGTAGATGGGTGGCTGGGGGGCTGATCACCTCGCACACCATCGACGCAGGCAAGCCCAGCAGACCGGCTCCTCCGCATCAAGCTCGGCTCTGGCCGCAGGGCAGCGAATGAACGTCTGTCACCTGGCTCTAGACCTCGAACCGGTCGGCCTGGCGAGGCTCGCCGATGCCCAACGCCGCGCCGGCTGACGCACCGTGCCGGTCGTGGCAGACACGTAAGGGCGAGGCTCTCTTACAAGGGGGCGTCGATCACCATTCGTCGGTGATGAGGTGCTTGGGCGGGGCCGTGATCTTGACGGGTTCTCCCCATCCTCGATAGATGATGTTCATCGTCATGGTCTCGGCCTTACCACTACCGCGCTTTGGGGTGAACCTCATGATGGCGTGGAAACGTCTCGGCAGGTTGTCCGGTCCCACCCAGAGTTTCCAGGTGATCGGCCCGCTCCACGAACCGTCCTCGTCCTCGGTCCCGAAGGTCATCCCGGCCTGCCTCTCGCCCAGCTCGGGAACCGTCACCGTGCCGCTGTGGAGGGTAGTCTTCACTCCCTCAAAAAGTTCCGCCGTCGGCGCTGGTCGCATCGTGAGAGGCACCCAGCTTGAGGAAGCCCGGGTTGATCCCGTTGATCAGGTCCTCTCCCCAGACGACCCCGGCCAGGTTCTGCCAGTTGCTCCATTTCCCCACTGTCCGCGGCGACTTCCAGACGTACTTGCCGTCCTTGGACCGCACGTAGGCCTGTGAGTAGAACTCCCGGCCGATGCTGATTTCCCGGGACCGGCCTGTTCCTTCTGGCTCCTGGGTGATCTCCGTGGTGTCGGCGGCGTACACGCCTGAAGCCCTGAAGCGGTACGCACCAGAGGCCTTCATGTCCGCGGCAGCGGGCGGGGGGCCGCCGCGATTCGCGATCTCGCCGCTGTCGGAGACCGTGTCCGGCCTGCAGCAACTGGGTGATCGTGATCGGAACCCGCTCAATCTGCGGTGGCCGCGATGGGCGGCGGACGAACTCGCCAGGCATCCGCTCGACCTCTCGCATACGTGGCCGCTGCTCGTGAGCGATCGGCCGAACTGGCCGGAGTTCCTCGTTCCGGCCCCGGCCGGGGCGGGGACATCCATCGAGGACGACCTGGCAGCCTTGCAAAGGACACCGGCTTCGCAAGTACGGATCAGCCTCCGGCGCGTGTTCGGCGACGAGCCCCCTGCCCCGGTTGTCGCGCTCGCCGAGCGGCCGGCGGAAGGGCTACGTGCGATCGCCGCGGAACTGCGCGCGGCACATGACCGGCTCATCGCGCCGCATTGGTCGCGGATCCGGGCCGTACTCGATGCGGACGTCATCCATCGCGCCAGGCAGATGGCCGCGGGCGGTGCCGAGAGGTTGTTCGCCGACCTGCATCCGGATCTGCACTGGCGCGATGGCCAGCTGAAGCTTGGGGGAGCGCGTTGGCGGGCCGAGCGGGTCGTGGACCGCGGTCCGGGTGGGCTGGTCCTCATGCCGGTCGTTGTCGGCTCACCTTACGTGCTGATCAAGAAGAGGACGTCCACGCAGACCACGGTGCGTTATCCGGCGCGGGGCGTCGGGGCGCTGTGGACTGCGGGCACGCAGGCACCCGCAGGCAGCGCGGTCCGGTTGCTCGGCCGGGCGCGAGCTGAACTGCTTGAGGCCCTGCGGTCCCCCGCAACCACGACGGACTTGGCTCGTGCGCTCGGCATCACGCCCAGCGCGGTGTCACAACACCTCCGCGTACTGCGCGAGAGCGGGCTGGTCGCACGCGAGCGATCCGGGCGCAGCGTCTTGTACATGACGACTGCTCTTGGGACCTCCCTCGGCGGGACGAAATGAACCGTTGAAGCGGAGCCGAGTTGCCGTGGCAATGGATGACCCCCCGTAAGCGTTGCGCGTCGAAGTGAGCTGAGGCCGTGCTGATCGCTCACTTCGGTGCTCGTTTCCCGGACCGGGGCGATGGGCTGCCGCGGACCGACTCCGTCGATCCTTGCCATCGATCTGCTGGGTGCTGTCCGCGCGACCAGCCCTCACCGGACGATGCCGGATAGTAGGCGCTGCGACGCGACTCCGCGTGGCGCCAGGGGTCGGCGAGAGTGGGCTCTGGGTGTGTCGAGCTGCACGACCTGGGGATCAGGTAGAGCCCGGACGCCGCCGTGTACGCGCAGGACTACTCATGGAGGCGGGTATCGCGGATAAGGGTCCCGTGGCGGGGTGGGTGGTCGCTTATGGCCACTTGTGGGACAGTGAGCCGTGGAGCCGGTTGATCAGAAGAGGTCGTGGTTGACGCCCTGACGGCCTTCGGGGTGGGGCTCAGCTCTGGGTGGGGTTCGCCTTGACCTTCAAGTCCCTGTCCGGTGAGCTCACGACGCCTGCGTTTCAGGTCGCAGGACTGATCGTAGGTGTCGGCCTGTTGACTCACCTCCTTGTGCTTGCGGCGATCAGAGATCGGAGACTGAGGCAGGGGCGTCGGCGAACCCCGGCACAGGTTTACTGATCGCCGAAGATCCCACCTGATCAGGCTCGCTGTGTTCGTGCTGAGCGTCTTTCCGCGTACGCCGGGAGAGCAGGGCCAGCAGGGCAATCATGACGAGTCCGAGCGCGGCCAGCGACACACGATCGGTGGCGGTCTCGCCGTTGGCGATCACCCCGAACCCGGTGTGCGCCACGAGCGCCCCGCCGGCCAGCGCCAGGCTGTGCCGGTCGCTCCATCCGCCGTGCGCCGTCCACCGGTGCAGCAGCACCCCCGCCGCCATTGCCAGGAGCGCCGCCGCCACCATCGGGATCATTACCCAGCCGCCTTGGGTGAAGGCCGGGTGCCGGGCGCCGCCGAAGGGGAACAGCAGGGCGAGATATCCGAACGCCACCACCCCGGCCAGGCACGCGACGACCGGCGGCGCGGGAACCGTCCGGGGCGCGGCGGTCGGCGGCGTGGGAACCGTTTGGGGTGCGGTGGCCGGCGCGTCCGGCGGGCGGGGAACGAATCGCAGCGCGAGCACCGCGAGCACCGCGATCGCCAGCACGAACGCCGCCAGCGCCGCCGGCGGTGCCTGGTAGCCGGGGTCGATGAAGGCCGTCGTCCACCGCAGCAGCAGGGCGCCCAGCACGAACACCACCCCCGACACGACCAGCCCGGTCCGCCCCAGATAGGGCCGATGACGAAGAGCAGGGACGATGAGATCCACCAGCAGGATCGGCAGCGCCACGCTGAAGACCGCATGGTAGGGCAGGTTCAGCTCGGTGTAGGCGCTGTTGAGACCGAGGATCCTGGGCGCCCAGCCGGCCACGCCGTAGATGGTCGGGCTGGTGAGCGCCTGCAGCGCCAGCCCTTCCTCCACGATCCCGTACGCCGCCCCGAGCAGCAGGATGGCGGGCCAGCCCCGGCCGGTACGGCGTACCAGCTCGCGGATCAGTACGGTGCCGGCGCCGTAGATCGGCACCCACAGCAGCAGCAGCCAAGCCTGGCGGAGGGGCGGATTGCCGAGCGTGAGCTCGGCGACGACCGGGGTGAGCCCGGCCAGCAGGAACGCGGCCCACCGGCCGCGTGCTCGTGAGGTGACCATGCGCTCACGGTCTCCCGGGGCGGGCGCGGCGCGCTGCTGCCGCCAGGCCGGTCCGTGGCCTCTTCGGTCGCTTCCGGGTGGTGACTTTGGTTGCCAGGGCGGGGGCGGCGGTGGTGACTTTGGTTGCTTACCAGGCGTAAGGCCGGTGGATACGATCTGCGGTTGTGTTCGCAGCACAGGGCAGGGACGGGGGCCGCCGCGACGGCGAACCCTGGAGGCACGGAGAAGCCGCAGACGACGACGGCCCGGGACGGGACCGCGGAGCCGCGAGCGGCGGGGAGGCCGGGAGCCGCTGGGGCTCGGGGGCGGGTGGGCAGCCGGGCTCGGGGCGGTCGTGGCGTGACTGGGTGGGTGGGCAGCCGCATCCGGGGCGGTCGCGGCGTGATTGGGCGGTCGGGGTCGGCGGCATCGTGCTCGCCGTGGCAGGGGGCGTCGCGGTGGTCTGGGGGGATCTGGTCCCTGGGACGCCCGGCTGGTACCTGTGGGCCGACGTGGTCGGCGGAGCCCTGGCGTGCGCGGGGCTGTGGTTGTGCCGGCGGTGGCCGGTGGCCGCCTCGCTGGCCGTCATCGCACTGTCCGTCCCGGCCGCGGCCGCGTCGGTGGCCGCGGGGATCGCCACGCTCGTCGCGGCGCTGTACCGGCGACCTCCCGCGGCCGTCGCGGTGGGGGTGGCGTGGGTGGCGGCGACGCTGGTCAGGTTCGCCTGGCGGCCGCCCGGGCTGGCGCCGTACCCGGTGTGGGCGCTGGTCGGCGTGCTGTTCGGCGGGGCGATCACCGGCTGGGGCATCCTGGCCAGGACCCGGCGGGAGCTGCTGGCGTCACTGGCGGAACGGGCCCGCCGCGCCGAGGCCGACCAGCGGCTGCGCGCGGAGGAGGCCCGCCGCTCCGAACGCCTCGGCATCGCCCGCGAGATGCACGACGTGCTCGCCCACCGGCTGTCGCTGCTGGCGGTGCACGCCGGGGCACTGGAATTCAACGCCGGCGCGAGGCCGGACGAGGTCGCCGAGGCGGCTGGAGTGATCCGGGCCAGCGCCCACCAGGCTCTGCAGGAGCTGCGCGGGGTCATCTCCGTGCTGCGCGAGAGCCCGTCGGCCGAGCTCCCGCTGACTGGCCTCGCGCCGCTGGTGGAGGAGTCGCGGCGGGCCGGGATGCGCATTGAGCTGCACGAGCACGACGTACGCTTCGCCGACCTGCCGGAGACGACCCGGCGCACGGCGTACCGCGTCGTGCAGGAAGGGCTGACCAACGCGCGCAAGCACGCGCCCGGCCGGCCCGTCACCGTCGTGGTCTCCGGCGCGGCCGGGGACGAGCTGACGGTCGAGGTGCGCAACCCGCTGCCCACCGGGCCGGAGGCGGCGGGGCTGGGTACGACCGGGGGCGGAGCGGGGCTGGCCGGGCTGGAGGAACGGGTCTCGCTGGCGGGCGGGTACCTGGAGCGGGGACGCACCGACGGCGACGGGTTCCGGCTGGCGGCGCGGCTACCATGGCCACGTGAGCGGCCCCATGAGTGAGCCGGTGAGCGGGTCTGCCGGTCCACCCGTGAGCGGGCCTGCGGGCACGCCCGTGGATCTGGGGGTGCGGCTGTGAGTCGGGCTGGAGGTCCACCCGTGAGTGGGTCTGCGGGTTCTGCCGGGGGTGAGGTTGCGGGTGCGTCTCTCGGCGGGGCCGGGAGTGTGCCCGCCGCGATCAGGGTGCTCATCGTCGACGACGACGCGCTCGTCCGGACTGGGCTGACGCTGATGCTCAAGGGCGCGCCCGCCCTCCAGGTGGTGGGTGCGGTGGCCGACGGCGCGCAGGTCCAGGCCGCGGTGGGCGAGCACTCTCCCGACGTGGTGCTGATGGACATCCGGATGGCCGGCGTCGACGGCATCGACGCGACCCGCAGGCTGCGCGCCCGCCAGGACGCGCCGGAGGTCATCATCCTGACCACGTTCGACGCGGACGAGCACGTGTTCCGGGCGCTGCGCGCGGGAGCCAGCGGGTTCCTGCTGAAGGACACGCCGCCCGAGGGGATCGTCGAGGCGATCCGGCGCGTCGCCGCGGGCGAGCCCAGCCTGTCGCCGAGCGTCACCCGGCGGCTGATCGCCCACCTGCAGCCCGAGGAGGACGACCGGCGGCGGGTCGACGCCCGGCGGGTGCTGTCGGCACTCAGCGACCGCGAGCGGGAGGTGGCGCTGGCGGTCGGGCAGGGCAAGACCAACGCCGTCATCGCCGGTGAGCTGCACATGAGCGTGGGCACGGTCAAGGGCTACATCTCCCGCATCCTCACCAAGACGGGCCTGGACAACCGCGTCCAGCTGGCCCTGGTCGTCCACGACGCCTCATAGGACGGCGGCCCGCTCACAGCCCCTGCTCAAGGCCCCCTGCTCAAGGCCCCCTGCTCAAGGCCCCCTGCTCACGCCGCCCCGCTCACCGCGGCCGCGCGAGCCGCGCCGACTGCCCGGGCCGCGCCCGCGAAGCCGTCTCCAGCCTCGTGCCGCCGTCCGGTCGAAACGATGTGTCCAGCGGGTGCCTGTCGTCAAGATCCCTCGTAGGGCATCATGGCGCGATGAGCGCGCGCTACGACGACGTGATCGGCCCCCTCCGAACGGCATACGACGATGGCGCCGAACGACGCGACGTCAGCGGCAAGGCTCCGTGGAAGCTGGCAGAGCGGGAGGCGTTCCTGAGCCGGCTGCGGGGCGAGCGTTGCGGGCGGCTGCTGGAGGTCGGCGCCGGAACGGGCCAGGACAGCGCGTACTTCCAGGAGAACGGCCTGGAGGTCGTGGCTGTCGATCTGTCGCCCGCCATGGTGGCTCTCTGCCGACAGAAGGGCGTGGAAGCCCATGCCATGGACTTTCTGAGCCTCGATTTCCCGCCTTGTTCGTTCGACGCCGTGTACGCGGTGAACTGCTTGCTGCATGTGCCCAACAGCGACCTTCCGGCGGTAATGGATGCGATCCACACGCTGATGCGGCCCGGTGGCCTCTTCTTTCTCGGCGTGTACGGCGGAGGGAGCTTGACGGGTGAGGGTCCCTTCGAAGGCGACGATCACCATCCTCCTCGGTTCTTCTCTTTCCGCGGCGATGAGCAACTCCAGGAGTACGCACGCAAGGCCTTCGAGGTGGTGGATTTCCACGTCGTGGGATCTGACCGACTCCGGTTCCAGTCGCTGACGTTGCGGCGATCCGGATGAGGTGGGCATGGGAAGCCGCAGTACGCCGGCCTCGGCTCTTGAGGATCCACAGCACGGCAAGGGCGGGCATGTGATGGATGATCAGCGGTTCGCCGAGATCGCGCGTGCGGCCTTCGGGAAGGGGCGCCGGCCTGCGGGGGTCGAGCGGCTCAGGGGCGGGAGCAAGAAGGGCGTCTATCGGCTCTCGTTCGACGACGGGCGGCCCGGCGCGATCGTCTATGTCTGGTCCCAGGAGGAGGACTTCTGGCCGGCCGCGGCGGACGCCGACCCGGAGACCCCGTTCGGTCATGCTTCCGGGCTGCGGTTCTTCGAGGCCGCCCACAGCCGGTTGAGCGGCCTCGGGGTGCGGGTGCCCGAGGTCTACCTCGTGGACCGGCCGGGGGACGTCGCGGTGATCGAGGATGTGCGCGGAGGGACGCTGGAGGCGTTGTTGCGCGACGACCCCACGAGGGCGGGCCGGGTGATGGATCGGCTGGCGGCGAGCCTTGAGGCCATGGGGCGGGAGCGGGCGCCGTGGGTGGGGAAGATCGAGGGGATCCGGCGGCCGTCCGCGGTCGAGGTCGTGCTGGAGCAGGCGCTGCGGGACCTGGACGAGGCGGCCGTGCGGGTCGAGCGGATCGGCGCGGTCCGGGAGGACTTCGAGGGCGCGCTGCGGGAGATGGCCGCGGGCGTGCGGCCGCGGCCGGACTACGGGCTCATTCACGGGGAGCTCGGACCCGATCACGTGCTGGTGGACGACCACGACGTGCCGGTGCTGATCGACCTCGAAGGCACGATGTTCTTCGACGCCGAATGGGAGCACGTCTTCCTCCGGATCCGCTTCCACGAGCATTATGAGCGGCTGCGCGTCGACGGGCTGGACGAAGACCGGATGCGGCTGTACGAGCTGGCTCAGCATCTGTCGCTCACCGCCGGGCCGCTCCGGCTGCTCGACGGCGATTTCCCGGAGCGGGAGTTCATGCTGGGGATCTCGAAGTTCCACAGCGGGGAGGCACTCGAATTCCTCGCGAAAAGGCGATGAGTTCCGCGGGCCGGAGTAGTCCCGTGCTGCGGCTCGGGCTGGTGGACGAGTTCCGCATCTTCGTCCACCCGCTCGTGCTGGGCGCGGGCAAGCCGTTCTTCCCCCAGCTCGACGCCTCCATCAGGACCCGGCTGCTGGAAACCCGGGCGTTCCCTTCGGGGATCGTTTACCTGCGCTACGAAGTCACGTAGCCTGACAGGAAACCCTTAGGAAGGTTTCCTATCGATAATGCGCGCACTGCCCGCCTTGGCGGCCCTGCTGCTGATCACCGCCTGCGGCCCGGCCCGGCCCCAGGAAGCCCCGGTCAACGCCGAGGACGTGATGTTCGTGCAGATGATGGTGCCGCACCACCGGCAGGGCATCGAGATCGCCAAGGTGGGGGCGGAGCGCGCCACCACGCCGGAGCTGAGGACGCTGGCCGCGGCCATCGCCGGCACGCAGCAGAGCGAGGTCGAGCGGATGCTGCGCTGGCTGCATTCCTGGGACCAGCCGCTCACGCCCCCGAACGGCGCGCACGACCACCACGGAGGCATGCCCGAGACCGACGTCAAGCGGATCCAGGCGCTGCGGAAGTCCAAGAACTTCGAGCGTGACCTGCTCAACCTGCTCATCGCGCATCAGGACGACGCCGCGCAGATGGCCGCCGCCGAGGTGGCGGGCGGGGCCAACCCGGCCGTTCAGGAGTGGGCGGGGCAGGTGCGGGCCTCGCGCAAGGGGCAGATCGACATCATGATGAAGCTGCTGAAGCGGTGAGGAAGTCCCGCAGCGCCCGCTCGTAGCGCGCCTGGTCGACGTTCCAGGAGCCCACGTGGCCGCCGCCCTTCGTGCGTACGAGCGTCACCAGGTCCGGCCTGAGCTCGGCGAACCGCAGCGAGGGCTCGACGGGCACGCTGGCGTCGTCGTCGTCCACGAAGAGCAGCATCGGCTGCCTGAACTCCTTCGCGTGCCGCACGTGGTCGAGGTCGTCGAGCGAGATCCCCGTACGCCGCTCCACCACGAACTTGCCCACCGAGGCCAGCCAGACCGGCACTCCCCGCTGCCGCGCCCCCAGGTCGATGGGCGCGTTCCAGTCCATGACCGGGCTGTCCAGGATCAGGCCCTTGATCGGCTCGCCGGGTAACCTCCTGGCCGCCATCGGGACGATGCCGCCGCCCATCGAGAACCCGTACAGCACCACTCCGGTCGCCCCCTGGCCGCGCGCGTAGGAGATGGCCGCGGCGACCTCGCGCCACTCGTTGGCGCCGAGGTGGAACTTGCCGTCCTCGCCGGCCGACGCGCCCTCGTCGTTGCGGTAGCTGATCGCCAGCACCGGCATCCCCAGCGAGTGGAGGACGGGCAGGAAGCGCAGGGCCTCGGAGGCGTTGGCGTTGCGGCCGTGCACCGCGATCAACCAGGTCTTCGAGGTGCCGGGGGTTCGCCAGGCGGGGAAGTCGCCTAACTCCCCGCGGATCGACACCGTCTCGTACGGCAGGCCGAGCGCCGAGCGCGGGTCCTCGTGGCCCCAGATCCAGCGGTCGAAATACGCGTGGACGCCCGGCGCGAGCGTGCCCCGCCGCACGCGGGTCACCTCCCTGACGACCGTGGAGCCGGAGACGGAGACCACCGGCCCCAGCGTGGCGTTGCCGTCGCGCCAGGTCAGGCCGTACGTGCCGGGCGCCGCGGTGTCGGAGCCGCCCTTGAGCGTGACCTTCGAGCCGTCGAAGGCCACGACCTCCAGTGGGTACGATCCGCCATGCGAGGGATCGATGACCAGGCCGGAGTAATACCAGCCCGCGCCACCCACCCCCACCAGCGCCAGGACCGCCAAAACGGCCGCGATCCACGCCAGCACACGTCTCATGACGAAATCATAGACGCCCACACGAATAAGTGATTAGATCACTTGATATGTCCGAGGTAACGCGGCCGACACTGTCCGACGCTCTGACCGAGCGCATGCTGGAGCTCATCCGTACAGGAGGGCACCGGCCCGGCGACAGGCTGCCCTCGACCAGGGAGCTCTCCCAGCGTTTCGCCGTCACCACCCCGACACTGCGCGAGGCGCTCCGCAGGCTCGAGGCCACCGGGGCCATCGAGATGCGGCACGGCTCCGGCATCTACGTCGGAGCCGACATCGAGCGGGTGGTCCTGCCCAACCCCAACATGCGCGATATGCACGCCGCCCAGCTCCTGGAGCTGCTCGGCGCGCGGATCGTGATCGAGCCGCCGCTGGCCGCGATGGCCGCGCAGAACGCGGGCCCCGAGGAGCTGGCCCCGCTCAAGCGGGTGCTCGAAGAGGCGGGCAGGCACCTGCGCGGCCACGACGCCCTCCTGCACGACGCGAACATGTCCTTCCACCGGGCGACGGCCCGGCTGGCCGGCAACAGCGTGCTGCACGAGGTCGTCGACTCGCTGCTCACCGTCCACGGACCCGAGCAGCAGGAGATCCTGCAGATCTTCGACGACCGGCGCCGCGACTACGACGAGCACCTGGCGATCCTGGAGGCCATCGAAGCACGCGACGCGGCGCAGGCCGAGGAGCGCATGCGGGCCCACCTGGTGGACGTGAAGACGGTTATAGAGCACAGGTTGCAATCACCCCTGACGTAAGACCCCTGAAGAAACAAGGAGGCCGGTCCATGTTCCGGTCACGTGTGGTCACGCTCGGCGTGGCGGCGCTCGTCCTGACCGCCTGCGGCGGAAACGGCGCCGAGACGCAGAAGAAGAGCGAGCTGACCCTGTACAACGACAAGGGCGCCTGGACGAAGTATTTCGACGAGATGGGCGCCCTGTCCAAGCAGAGCATCGGCCTGGGCATGAAGCCGACGGGATACACGGACTCGGCCCAGTACCAGGCGTTCATCAAGGCGTCGTTCCGCACGAACGTCAAGCCTGACCTGTTCACCTGGCAGACCGGGGGGATGCTGGAAGAGATCGTCAAGCAGAAGCAGGTGGCCGACACCACGGACATCTGGCAGCAGGCGATCCAGGCCGGCGACCTGTCGAAGGACCTCGCGCCGTACTACACGATCGACGGCAAGCAGTACTGCGTGCCGATGAACGTCGCCTACTGGGGCATGTTCTACAACAAAAAGATCTTCGACAAGTACGGCCTCACGGCGCCGAAGACGTGGGACGACCTGGTCAAGGTGGCCGACACGCTGAAGAAGAACGGCGTCAAGGCCTTCTACCACACCAGCGTGCTGTTCTCCTTCGTCTGGTTCGAGCAGCTCATGGCCGGCTCCGACCCCGACCTGTACGACCGCCTGGCCACCGGCAAGGCCAAGTACACCGATCCGGGCGTGGTCCAGGTGATGGAGAAGTGGAAGTCCCTCATCGACGCCGGATATTTCATCAACCCTGGCGATAAAACGGACCCGGGTGACGTGCTGAAGAACGGCAAGGCGGCGATGGTCTCCTTCGGCACCTGGTTCAACACCAGCATGACCCAGCGCAACATGAAGCCCGGCGAGGACTACGACTTCTTCGTCATCCCCAACGTCAACCCCTCGCTGCCCAAGACCTCGATGATCTTCGAGAGCGGCCCGCTCTGCTCGCTGACCAAGGGCGCCGACCCCGCCGCCAACCAGAAGTACCTCAAGTGGTGGACCACGCCGCAGGCGCAGGAGAAGTGGGCGACCAGCAGGGGAGACGTGAGCGCCAACCCCAAGGTGAGCATCTCGGACAAGGTGCTCAGCACCGTCACGAAGGACGCGGGCAGCGGCCAGTACCGCCTGGTCAACCGGTACTTCGAGGCCACGCCGCCGCCGGTCCTGACAGCCGCGCTGGACGGCTTCGGCAAGTTCGTGACCGAGCCCGGCAGCTACAAGGAGGTCCTGGACACCATCCAGAAGGCCGCCGACGAGTACTGGAGCACCCATCAGTGAGCGAGGGAGCGCCGCCGAACGGAGTGAGGCCATGAGCACGCGTGCTCCCATACTCGGGCGGTTCGGTTACGGCTATGTGGCGCCGGCGGTCTTACTGGTGGCGGGGTTGCTCTACGCGCCGTTCCTGTGGACGGCCTACCTCAGCCTCACCCGCTATGACGGCCTGGAGCCGGCCCAGTGGATCGGCGTGCACAACTTCGGCAAGCTGCTCGACGACCCGGCCCTGCTCACCTCGGTCCGCAACACGCTGTTCTGGGTCATCGGCACGATGGTGCTGCCCGTCGGGCTCGGCCTGCTGGTCGCCGTGCTGTCGTACGACATCAAGGGCGGCGTGTGGTACCGGGTGCCGTTCCTGCTGCCGTACGCGCTGAGCGGCGCCGGCCTGGCCATGGTGTGGAGCCCGATCCTGTCGCACGACGGCATCGCCAACAAGCTGCTCGGCGTGGACACCGCGTTCCTGCAGGAGGCGCCGGTCAACACGCTGGCGATGCTGCTGGTCTGGACGTGGCAGCAGCTCGGCGTCAACATGCTGCTGTTCGTGGTGGGACTGCAGTCGATCCCGAAGGAGCCGATCGAGGCCGCCCGGCTCGACGGGGCCGGCGGGTGGCGGCTGTTCAGGTACGTCATCTGGCCGCTCATGAGGCCGCTGACGGCGGTCGTGGTCGGGCTCGCGCTGGTGGCCGGCCTGAAGACGTTCGACATCGTGTGGGTGCTGACGCAGGGCGGCCCGGGGCGCAACTCGGAGACGCTGGCGGTGACCATGTACAAGGAGACGTTCGTGGCCAGCGACTACGGCTACGGCTCGGCCGTCGCGGTGATGCTGACCCTGGTCACCGGGTTGGCGTCCTACCTCTATCTCAAGCGGCAGGTGGCCCAGTGATCCGGCGTGCCGTCCTGATCGTGCTCGGGCTGGTCTGGCTCGGGCCGACGTACCTGCTGCTCGTGAACGCCGCGCGCCCGGCCAGTTCGTACGATCCGGGCCGGGCGTGGGAGCCCTCGTCCGACTTCGCGCTGTTCGAGAACTTCGCGCGGGCGCTCGACAGCGCCAACCTGACCCAGAGCCTGGCCAGCACCGCGCTCTACGCCGTCGTCTCGCCCCTGCTCGCGGTGATCATCGGGGCGCTGGCCGGGTACACGATCGTGGTGCTGCGGCTCCGGCACGGGTTCTTCTGGTTCATCCTGATCTTCGGCGGCACGGTCTTCCCCTCGCAGATGCTGCTCGTGCCGCTGTTCGTCGGCTACAGCGACGCCGGCCTGTACGACAGCCGCCTCGGCATGATCCTCATCTACACGGCGATCAACGTGCCGCTGGCCGCCTTCGTGCTGCGCAACTTCTACACTGGCGTGGCGTTCTCGATCTTCGAGGCGGCCAGGATGGACGGCGCCTCCACCTGGCGCATCTTCTGGGGCATCTACCTGCCGATCTCGCTCAGCGCGCTGACGGCGGTGTTCATCCTGGAGTTCACCTTCGTCTGGAACGACCTCATCTTCGGTCTGACCCTGACCCAGACCGAGGACGTGCGGCCGGTGATGACCGCCATCGCCGGTCTCATGACCGACGTGTACGCCGGGACGCCCGTGCCCGTCGGCCTGGCCGCGGGGCTCGTGGTCTCGCTGCCGACCGTCGTGCTGTTCCTCGCCACCCAGCGCCTCTTCGCCAGGGGCCTGTCTCTAGGGAGTGTGTGATGACGAGCCGGTTGCTCCAGCGGAGCCTGGGCAGTCCCGACTATGACGGGATCAGGCAGGCGCTGCGCGACGACACCTCGACACCGGTGATCAGCGTGCGCGGGCTGGAGGTTCGGGTCGCGGTGCTGCCGCTGTTCACCCACGACGGCCGGCAGGCGGTCCGGGTGTCGAGCACCGAGCCGCTGACCCACGTGCTGGTCGGCGTGGACAGCGCGTCGGGCAGCGACGTGACGCTGCTGGTGCCCGAGGTGGACGCGCCGCGCGCGCTCACGCTGGAGTGCCGCGACGACGCGGGGGTGGTCGGCACCGCGCAGGTCACGGTGACCCCGCAGCGCAAGTGGAGCGTGTTCGTCGTCCACCACTCGCACCTGGACATCGGCTACACCGACCCGCAGGGCACCGTGCTCCGCCACCACCTCGACTACCTGGACGCGGCGCTGCGGCTGGCCGAGGAGACCGCGTCCTGGCCGGACGACGCGAAGTTCCGCTGGACGGTCGAGTCGTCGATGCCCGCCCTGAAGTGGCTGGCCGCGCGACCTGCCGAGATGGTGGAGTCCTTCGCGCGGAAGGCCCGCGAGGGCGTGATCGAGGTGACCGCGCTGCCGTTCCAGCTCCACACGGAGGCGTGCTCGACCGAGGAGCTGCACCGCCAGCTCCGCTTCACCACCCAGCTGGAGCAGAAGTACGGCTTCGCCACCAGGTCCGCCATGCACACCGACGTGCCGGGCGCGGTCGTCGGCCTGGTGGACGCGCTGCACGCGCACGGCGTGCGTTACCTGGCCGCGGCGCACAACTGGGCCGGTCGCTCCGTGCCCTACCTGCACGGCGGCGACAAGCTGACCAGGCCGTTCCGCTGGCGGGCGCCGAGCGGCAACGAGATCATCGTCTGGTTCACGGACACGCCGCACGGCATGGCGTACATGGAGGGCAACACGGTCGGGCTGACCGACTCCTACGAGCTGGCCGACGACCTGCTGCCGCGTTACCTGTCCGCGCTGGCCACGCGGGGCTATCCGTACGGGCCGGGGACGTTCGGCTGGCAGGGGCCGGACGCGCCGAAGGAGCCGTACGAGCTGGACGTGCTGCACCTGCGGGTGCAGGGCGCGCACGCCGACAACGCGGGCCCGTCGATCGTGCCCGCGTCGATCGCGCGCCGGTGGAACGAGGAGTGGGCCTACCCGCGCCTGCGCTCGGCCGTGAACAGCGACTTCTTCGAGCACGTCGAGGAGCGCTACCACGACCGGCTGGCCGTGCACGAGGGCGACTGGACCGACTGGTGGGCCGACGGGCTCGGCTCGGGCGCGCGCCCGCTCGGCTACGTGCGCCGCGCGCAGTCGGCCCTGCGGGTCGCCGAGACGCTGCACACGCTGGCCGGGGTGGACGCGACCGAGCTGGTGGACGCGGCCTACGACAAGGTCGCCCTGTTCAACGAGCACACCTGGGGCGCGGCCAACCCGTGGGAGGACGCCGAGGAGGCGGGCGACTCGGGCGGCCTGCAGTGGACGCGCAAGTCCTCCGGCGCCTACGACGCCCAGGACGACGCGGCCGACCTGCTGCACGCCGCGGTCCGCAGGTTCGGTGCCGCGCTGTCGGAGGCGGGCACCGAGGGCGGCGCGCTGGCGTCGTTCGCCGTCTTCAACCCCGGCACGTGGACGCGGACCGACGTCGTACGCGCGTTCCTGCCGAGGGACGTGGTGGGCGTCGACGTGCCGATCGCGCTGGTGGACTCGCGGACCGGGGAGACGCTCCCGCATCACGAGGAGCTGGTGCACCCGGACGACTGGCCGACCCGGCCCATCGGGCGGCACGTCCACGCGGTCGTCCCCGACGTCCCCGGCTTCAGCTACGCCCGCCTCGACGTCGTGCCCGGCGTGAACCAGGCTCCCGAGCCGGTCGAGCTGGACCTGAGCGGGGTGATCGAGAACGAGTTCTACCGCGTGGCCTACGACGTCCGCGAGGGCTACATCGGCTCGATCTTCGACAAGCGGGCCGGCCGCGAGCTGGTCAACGGTGACGCGGCGGCCGGCTTCGGCCAGTACGTCTACGACCAGTACGCCACCGCCCCACATTTCAACCATTTGTCGGGACACGTCGGAGCACACGACCGCACGCTCCTCGGCGACCGGGCCATCGGCAAGGGCGCCACGATCACCAAGGCCCAGCGCACGGCCGTCGGCGAGAAGCTCGTCGTCGAGCTGCACGGCAAGGGCGTCGACTGGATCCGCACGACGATCGAGCTGCACGGCGGCGTGCCCAGGGTCGACCTGACCTACCAGCTCGCCAAGCAGGGCACCCCCGCCAAGGAGGCCGTCTTCCTGGCCTTCCCGTTCGCCACGGGGGTGCCCACCGCCTGGGAGCTGACCGGCGGCGTCGGCGGTCCCGACGTGCCGCGCGTGCCCGGCTCGGCCGAGTACATGCTGCCGATCAGGCACTGGATCGCGTTCGAGGACCCCGAGCTGACCGTCGCCTGGGCCACGCTGGAGGCGCCGCTGGTGCAGCTCGGCACCATTCACATGCCGTACGCGCCGTTCCCGCCGACCCTCGACCAGGAGGACGGCACGGTCTACTCGTGGGCGCTCAACAACATCTGGGACACCAACTTCCCGGCCCAGCAGCAGGGCGAGACCACGTTCCGCTACGCCGTGACCTCGACTCTCAATGTCGCCGGGTCCGCGACGACTGCCGGCGCCCAGGCGCGGCGGCTCGGCGCGGCGGCGGCCTCGGGGCTGACCGAGCCGTTCGTCGGCGCGCTCATCACCGACAGCCCGGACGTCACCGAGACGTACGTGTCCGTCGACCACCCCGACGTGCTCGTCACGTCCCTCGGGCGGGCGGGTGACGAGCGTGTGGTACGGCTGCAGTCGCTGGCCGCCGAGCCGGTCGAGGTGACGGTCGACCTGCCGGGCCTGCGCTCGGCCCGCGGGCTCGACGTGGTGGACGAGACGGTCAAGGTACGGCTGCCCGCCTGCGGGGTGGCCGTTGTTTGGGGGACGTGTTCGTGAAGATCGTTGACATCAGGGCCACGACGGTCGCGGTCCCGCTGGAGGCGCCGCTGCGGCACAGCAACGGCGCCCACTGGGGCCGGTTCGTGCGCACGATCGTCGAGGTCGAGGCCGACAACGGGCTGGTGGGCCTGGGCGAGATGGGCGGCGGGGGCGAGAGCGCGGAAGCGGCGTTCCGGGCGCTCATGCCGTACCTGAAGGACCATGATCCCTTCCAGCTGGAGGCGCTGCGCTTCAAGATCGCCAACCCGACGGCCTCGCTCTACAACAACAGGACGCAGCTCCTCGCGGCCATCGAGTTCGCCTGTGTCGACCTGATCGGGCAGCATCTGGGCGTGCCCGCGTACGACCTGCTCGGCGGGCGGATCCGTGACGCCGTGCCGTTCGCCTCGTACCTGTTCTTCCGGTACGCGGCCGAGGGGTACGGCGAGATCCGCACGCCCGATCAGCTCGTCGAGCACACCAAGCACCTCAAGGACGCCCACGGGTTCACCGTCCACAAGCTCAAGGGCGGCGTGTTCCCGCCGGACCACGAGCTGGAGTGCTACCGGGCGCTGTCCGAGGCGTTCCCCGGCGACCGGCTCAGGTACGACCCGAACGCCGTGCTGTCGGTGGCCGAGGGGCTGCGCTTCGGCCGGGCCATCGAGGGGCTGAACAACGACTACCTGGAGGACCCGGTCTGGGGGCTCGAAGGGCTCAGGGCCATCCGCGAGCAGGTCAGGGTGCCGCTGGCGACGAACACCGTCGTCGTCAACTTCGAGCAGCTCGCCTCCAACGTCATGCGCAGGGCCGCCGACGTGGTGCTGCTGGACACGACGTTCTGGGGCGGCATCCGGCCGTGCGTGAAGGCGGCGGGGGTGTGCGAGACGTTCCAGCTCGGGGTGGCCGTGCACTCCTCGGGCGAGCTGGGCATCCAGCTGGCGACCATGCTGCACCTCGGCGCCGTGCTGCCGAACCTCACCTACGCCGCCGACGCGCACTACCACCAGCTCAGGGACGACGTGATCGAGGGCGGGAAGCTGGCGTACTCGGAGGGCGCCATCGCCGTGCCGCCCGGCCCCGGGCTGGGGGTGCGGCTGGATCCCGAGCGGGTCGCCCGTTATGCCGAGTTCTACCGGGAGACGGGCGGCTACCCGTACGACCGGGACCCCGGGCGGCCCGGCTGGTACGCCACGGTGCCGAACGAACGGTTCGCCGATCCCACCGTGTCCCTGGATATAGCTCCATAATTGAGCGATATGTCGGAAGAAACCCAGCCGGCCCCGCCGGCTGACAATCTCGTCACCACCTCGCACACGCTGCCGTCCGGGCAGGCGTACACCGCCACCACCGGCACCATGGTGCTGCGCGAGGAGGTGATCGACGACGGCAAGTTCGGGGGGCTGCGGCCCAAGGCCGAGATGTTCGTCACCTCCTACACGCTCGACGGGGCCGAGCCGCTGAGCAGGCCGGTCACGTTCGCGTTCAACGGCGGCCCGGGGTCGTCGAGCGTGTGGCTGCACCTGGGCGTGCTCGGGCCGCGGCGGGTCGTGATGGGGGACGCGGGCGCGCTCCTGCCTCCCCCTTACGGGCTGACCGACAACGAGGAGAGCCTGCTGAGCGTGAGCGACCTGGTCTTCATCGACCCGGTCTCGACGGGATACTCGCGGGCGGCCGAGGGCGAGAAGCCGGAGCCGTACCACGGCTTCACCGGCGACATCGAGTCCGTCGGGGAGATCATCCGGTTGTGGACCACCAGGAACGGGCGGTGGATGTCGCCGAAGTTCCTGGCGGGGGAGTCGTACGGGACGGTCAGGGCGGCCGGGCTGGCGGACCACCTGCAGTCGCGGTACGGCATGTACCTCAATGGCGTGATGCTGATCTCCTCGGTGCTCGACTTCATCACCGGTGATTTCAACCAGGGCAACGACCTGTCCTACGCCCTCTATTTGCCGACTTATGCCGCTATTGCGCACTATCACGGGCTGCACGGTGACCGGCCGCTGGCCGACGTGCTGCGCGAGGCGGAGGCCTACGCCGAGCGCGACTATCCGTGGGCGCTCGCCCGCGGCAACCGGCTCACCCGCGAGGAGCGCGCGGCCGCCGTCTCCAGGGTCGCCGGGCTGACGGGGCTGAGCGAGGACTACGTCGACCGGGTGGACCTGAGGATCGAGCACATCAGGTTCTTCACCGAGGTGCTGCGCTCGCGCCGCCTGACCGTCGGCCGCCTCGACGGCCGGTTCACCGGCTGGGACCCCGACTCGGGGCGCGAGCACTTCTCCGCCGACCCGAGCATGAACGCGATCATGGGCCCCTACAGCGCCGCGCTCAACCACTACCTGCGCACCGATCTGGACTACGCCAACGACCTGCCGTACGAGGTGCTCACGTCACGGGTGTGGCCGTGGTCGTTCAAGGAGTTCGAGGGCGCCCACGTCACGGTGGTCGACAAGCTGGCCGGCGCGATGCGGGCCAACCCGCACCTGCGCGTCCACGTGGCCTGCGGCTACCACGACGGCGCGACGCCGTACTACGCCGCCGAGCACGCGTTCGCGCACCTGCCCGTGCCCGCGGAGCTGGCCGCCAACGTCGAGTTCAGGTACTACGAGGCTGGCCACATGATGTACGTCCACGAGCCGAGCAGGCTGCGGCAGTCAGCGGACCTGGCCGCTTTCGTGCTCGGTCAGCAGGGCTGAGGCACGGGCCAGGCGCTGTTTGAGGTTGTCGCGGAGCGCGGCGAAGCGGTCGGGGTTGTCCCGGACGATCGCCCGCTGGAGCTCCGCGTCGGCCGCGAACCAGGCCGCCACCAGGCCCGACGACCACTTGCACGTGGTGTCGGCGGTCGCGGTCTGCTTCTCGTCCTCGCTGACGGCCTGCTCGTCCAGGTTCCAGCGGCTGTCGGCGATGGCCGCCTCGGGAGCGGGGTAGGAGTGGCCCGCCTGGCCCATGCACGACTCCCAGCGCTTGGCCGCCGCCGTCACGGAGGGATCCTTGGCGGCCTGCTCCAGCGTGAGCGAGTCCTGCAGGGCCAGCCACGGCCAGTCGGCCTTGGTCGCGTCCTTGTCCAGGGTGAGCGTGGCCCGGTCCAGGCAGCCGCGGTCGGCGGCGGTGCCGTACAGGCGGTGCCGGGCGGGTTTGGGGAGCTTGCCGGCCCAGGCGCCCGTGGTGTCGGGCGAGGGCGGCCGGGCGAGGTGGTAGCCGTAGGTCTTGGCCGCCTCGATGTCGGCGACACCGTAACGGCGGGAGTTGCCGGGGTCCACCGCGGCGATGGCGGCGGGGTCCTCCGCGGGTGGGTCGATCGTGATGCCCTGCTTGCGCATGCACTGCACGACGAGTTGGTTGTGGGCGTTGCCCAGGACGGCCCGCTGCTCGGGAGTGGTCTTGTAGGCGTCGAACGGCAGCACCAGCTCCGACACCGAGGAGACGCCTTTCACCGGCGCCCGCGGCGCGGGCTCGTCGGCGGCGCAGGCCGTGACCGTGGTCAGCAGCAGTGCGCCCGCGAGGAGTCCGCGGCAGCCGGTTTCCGGCGGCCAAGCCCGGAAACCGGCACTCCCGTAACTGCTCAGCGGCACCAGATGTCGAGCGCGCTGGCGCGGTTGTTGCCGATGGCGTTGTTCGCCAGGAACCCGTCGTTCGAGTTGTGCGTGAACGTGCTGTGGGCTCCGGTGTAACCCGGGTGCTGCCAGAGGGTGGCGCTGCAGCCGATACGGTTCCTGACGGAGCTGGTCTCGTTGTCCATGGTCTGCCAGGAGTTGCTGAAGTCCCAGTTCAGCCAGTTGTTGTCGGAGAAGTCCGAGTCGTCCTGGATGAAGTCGCGCCAGTGGTCGACCTGACCGCGGTTGTAGTCGAAGCTGGCGTACAGGCAGACGCGACCGCCGTAGCAGGTCGAGCGGGGGCTGGCCACCGCTGCGGTGGCCGGCACGACCGCGGTTAACATCGCGGCCGCGGCGGCGATGCCGGCGGCCTTTCTCGATAGCCTCACAGGTCTCTCCTCGATCGGTGAGTCGTTTCGACCTCGTAACCTAGCGTGCAAGATCGATCACGAGTCGCTATGACTCGCCGCACGATCAAGGGCTGCGCGCCCGGATCGGGTCGCGTGCCCGGCACGCCGAGGACCACTGGTATCAGTGGGACGACCTGCAAGTTCGTCGCGTTGACGCAACACTTGCCAGCTTTGGTAGGCCTGCAGGGGAACCTGTGGGCTATTCGGGAAGGGCGGCTGGATTCTGCGCGAGCAGGCCGCCGTCCACCCGGTGCTCGGCCCCGGTGATGAACGAGGAGCGCGGCCCCGCCAGGAACGCCACCAGCTCGGCCACCTCCTCGGGGCGGCCCACGCGGCCCAGCGGGTGCGAACGGCCCCACTGCGCGACCTGCTCCTCCTGCGACAGGTCACCCCGCCACAGGTCGGCCGCCCAGCGCAGCATCGGGGTGTCCACCGAGCCCGGGCAGACCACGTTCACCCTGATGCCGTCGGCGGCGTGGTCGAGCGCCATGGCCCTGGTCAGGCCGTTGAGCGCGGCCTTGCTCGCGGTGTAGGCGGCCACCTGCGCCTGCGAGGAGAACGCCTGCACCGACGACATGATCACGATCGAGCCGCCGCCGCGGGCCCTCAGCTTGGGGACGGCCGCCTTGCAGGTGAGGTAGACGCCCTTGAGGTTGATGTCGAGCACCTCGTCCCAGACCTCCTCCGGGGTGTCCTCGACCGTGCCGTAGCGCTGCACGCCGGCGCAGGTGACGACGATGTCGAGCCCGCCGTACCTGGTCACGGCCAGGTCCACCAGGTCGCGCATCTCGCCCGCCCGGCGCACGTCGGCGACCACGCCGGTGACGCTCTGGTTGTCGAGCGCCGCGTCCTTGTCGACGCCGCAGAACACCACGGACGCCCCGCCGGCGGCCAGCCGGTCCACCACGGCCCGCCCGATGCCCATCGAACCGCCCGTCACCAGCGCCACTTTCCCGCTGAACTCACTCATGCCAGAACCTCCGCGCGCAACCTCAACACCTTCGTCTCGTGCGGGCCCAGGACGAGGGCCGTGCCGTTGTCCACGGCGGCGGCCAGGCCGTCGGTCGGCATGCTGGAGAACGGCTCGAGCCCCAGCGTGTACGCCCGTCCCCACCAGGGATAGCCGGTGGACGCGCCGAGCTCCTGCCACATCCACAGGTATGGGAGGAGCGTCGCATCCCACTCCACCCGCATACCGATATCCCCCGAAATTTCGTACCAACCCTCGTCGAAGCCCGTCAGGTAGACGATGTCGCTCGGCGACCCCGGCTCCTGCACCACGCTCAGGTCGGTCTCGCCGCCGCCGTCGGCCGGGACGACGGGCCACTCCCATGGCCCGCCCACCCGGACCCGACGGCCCGCCGGATTTATCGCACTTTCGTGGGGGATCACCTTGACGCCTTCCGGCAGCCTGATCCTGGCGCCGGGGCGCAGGAACGGCAGGCCGTACACGATGTGCTGCCCCCACATGGCGTGCAGCGGGAGGCCGGCCTCGTTGGTGGCCCGGCCCTCGATCTCCAGCGCCGCCGTGCCCGACCTGAGCCTGAAGACCTTCTCCATCCGGTACGGCAGGCGCCGCGTCCGTACGCTGAGCCGTACCGCGACCTCCTCCTCGGAGTCGGCCACGACCTCGCAGCGCCACGGCAGCCCGGAGACCTCCCCGTGCTGCGCCAGCCGCGCGCCCCGATAGTCGCTGGGCGCGCCGCCGTTCGGGAAGATCTCCTGCCAGCCGCCCTCGTAGTGGTCGATGAACTGGGCGACGTCGTCGGCCGCGCCCTGGAGGTGGTCGTGCGGGTTGCGCAGGCCCTGCGGGGAGAGCCAGACGAAGTCCGTGTCAGTGGGCTTGTGCAGAAATTCCAGCACGTCGCCGCCTTTATCCGGCACGACGGTCACGCGTAGCCGCTCGTTCTCCAGCACGACCGCCCGCAGCCCGTCGATGGTGACGGGCCGCAGGCGGGCCGCCCAGTTACGCCTCACTGGAAGGTCACATCCAGGAATCTCGGCCGGTAGATGGTCACGTCCCGGTAGTGGTCGGTGTTCACGAAGCTGTTGACGTTGTACGAGATCACGAGACCGTTGCCCGCGACCTCGGGGTGCGCGTGGGCGTTGTAGGTGAAGATGTTCCCCTTGGTCTCGGGGGTCGTGTAGACGTGCTGCTTGCCGGTGAACGGGCCGAAGGGGAAGCACGAGGTGTAGGCCACGATGTTCGGGCTCAGCGCTTCGGTCGTGTCATGCGTGATCAGGACATATCCGGACCCGACCTTGGTGACGCTGTACTCGTTCGCGACGCCGCTCATGACCCGCGCCGAGTCGGCCTCGTTCGGCGACCAGGTGCCGTCCGCCTTCAGGAACTCCCACGCGCCCAGCAGGCTCTGCCCCTTGACCCGGGCGACGTGCATGTACTTGGGCGAGCCGAGGTCCTCGACGCCGTACACGTAGGTGTATCCGCCGTCCTTGAGGACCGCGGAGGCCCACGCGACGCCGTGCCCGGACGGCAGGTCGGTGACGCTGATGGGCTCGTTCAGCCGGCCCGGGGCGAACCTGGCCACCACGTTGCGGTGCCAGCGCCAGTCCCACGCGCCGGTGCCGTACCGCTCGTACTCCTGGTAGGTGACCTCCACGAGCCCGCCGGCCACCGTCGCGTCGCCGGCCCAGTACCAGTGGTTCTGGTCGCGCGGCGGCATGACGGCGGTCGGCTTGGTGGCGGTGCCGTCGTGGATCGTGGACAGCCTGCCGTCGCGCTCGACGGCGAAGGAGTTGTTCAGGAAGACCGTGTCGCCGCCCTCACCGACCACGGGCGGGCGCGAGCCGTCGGTGTTGACCCGGCCGAGGAACGTGTCGGAGAAGATCCACAGCTCCTTGCCGCTGGGCAGCTTGACCGAGTAGGTGCCGTCGGCGCCCGTCCAGTCGTCCAGCCGGCTGTTGTCGTTGCCGTAGTTGGTGAAAAGGCTGGTCAGGCGGGCGTCGGTGGTGGTTCCCTTGACAGTCGGGCCACACGCGGCCTTCGGCGCGGCCGGCTGCTGCTGTTGCGGTGCCACCGAGGGGACGGGTTGGGGCGGGGCTGCCCAGGCTTGCTGCGGTACGGCCGTCAGGCCGGCCAACGCGATGGCGAGGGGTGCTAAGGCGGAGCGGAATCGCGTCATCACTCGTCCTTGGGGAGGGAAGTTCCCTACAGTTCTAGTCATTAGATCACTTACTGTCTAGGGCCCTCTCACAGTCGGCCGAATCGGATCGTTGGAGTTCGGAGGAGATCCTCGGGTGGGCTGCACTATGGTGATGACTTCCTGAAATATCCGTAAATATCCGTTATGGAGGGTCGTATGCCGGTCACTCGTCGAGATCTGCTCAAGGTCGGCGCCGGAGCCGCGGCGGCTGCTCTGGCGGGCACGGAGACGGCGGCGGCCGCCGCCGCAGCGGGCCGGTTCGACCTGGCGGCGCCCGCCACCCAGTTGATCTGGAAGAAGGCGCTCTACGACGAGACCGTGCTGCAGTCGTTCGCCTTCGACAACGCCCACGGGCACATCTACCTGGCCCAGCTGAAGAACGGCTCGGGCTCGGCGGCGGCCGGGGATCTCTGCGTGACCAAGCTGAGCCTGTCGGGTTCGGTGCTCGGCCACATGTACCTGAAGGGCTTCGGCCACGGCGTGCAGATCGGCGTGGAGCCGTCGGGCGGCTCCGCCTACCTGTGGACGGAGACCGACGCGGTCGCCGACGGCTCGGGGAACTCCTGGGGGCGCCGGCTGGCGAGGTTCAAGTTCGTCAACGGCCAGACGCTCACGCCGTCGTCCTCGGCGCTCACCAAGTACACCCTGATCTCGGGCGCGACCAGCACCACGTGCGCCATCGACCCGTCCACCAACCGGCTGATCATGCGCTGCCGGGTCGGCGGCCAGGTCCGGTTCGTGGCGCACTCGCTGGCGGCGGTCAAGGCGGGCACGGCCAAGAAGCTGTACGACGTCGCGCAGCCGTCCGGCCTGGGCGTCTTCCAGGGCTACACGGCTTACGGCAACTACCTCTACCTGCTCGACGGCACGGCGTACGGCGCTTCCAACCCCGCGCCGGGCAACACGTACCTCACCTGCGTCGACCTGCGCACGGGCGCCAAGGTCCAGCGCTCGCTCAGCCAGGCGGGCAAGTCCCTGGACTACCGGGAGCCGGAGGGCCTGGCGATCCAGATCGTCTCCGGACGGCCCAGACTGTGCCTCGGCCTCGCCTCCGGCGCCGCGGGGGCCCGCAAGGCCAGCATCTTCTACAAGTCCGCCCTCGTCTGACGAACCGCCGGCCTGCGCGGCGACGGAAAATGTGGTGACCGCGTCGGAAGGCGCCCGGTAGCCTGCCGGGATGGGCCACGTCGAAGTAGGACATCTCACATACGTGCTGCCCGACGGGCGGCCCCTGCTCAACGACGTGTCCTTCCGGATCGGTGAAGGCGTCAAAGCGGCGCTCGTCGGGCCCAACGGCGCGGGCAAGACCACGCTGATGCGGCTGATCGCCGGCGACCTCCAGCCGGTGGACGGCAGCGTGGCGAGCTCCGGCGGGCTGGGCGTGATGCGGCAGTTCATCGGCAGCGTGCGCGACGGGAGCAACGTGCGCGACCTGCTGCTGGGTGTCGCCCCGCCGGCGGTGCGCGGGGCGGCCGAGCGGCTCGACGAGGCCGAGCTGGCCATGATGGAGCGCGACGACGAGAAGACGCAGATGCGTTACGCGCAGGCCATCAGCGACTACACCGACGCGGGCGGCTACGACATCGAGGTGTTGTGGGACACCTGTACGGTGGCCGCGCTCGGCGTCCCGTACGAAAAGATGAAATATCGGGACGTGTCCACGCTGTCCGGCGGCGAGCAGAAGCGGCTCGTCCTGGAGGCGCTGCTGCGCGGCCCCGACCAGACGCTGCTCCTCGACGAGCCCGACAACTACCTCGACGTCCCCGGCAAGGAGTGGCTGGAGCAGCAGCTCAGGGAGACGCCCAAGACCGTGCTGCTGGTCAGCCACGACCGCCAGCTCCTGGCGAACGCGGCCGACCGCATCGTGACCGTCGAGTCCGGCAACATCTGGATCCACGGCGGCGGGTTCCGCACGTACGCCGAGGCCCGCAAGGCCCGCAACGAACGCCTCGACGAGCTGCGCAGGCGCTGGGACGAAGAGCATGCCAAGCTCAAGGCCCTGGTCAACATGCTCAAGAACAAGGCGAGATACAACGACGGCATGGCCGCCGCCTACCACGCCGCCCAGACCCGGCTGCGCAAGTTCGTGGAGGCGGGCCCGCCCGAGGCGCCCCCCAACGACCAGAACATCAAGATGCGCCTCAGGGGCGGCCGCACCGGCAAGCGCGCGATCAGCTGCGAGGTTCTCGAGCTCACCGGTCTCATGCGCCCGTTCGACCTGGAGGTCTGGTACGGCGAGCGCGTCGCGGTCCTCGGCTCCAACGGCTCGGGCAAGTCCCACTTCCTGCGCCTGCTGGCCGGGGAGCCGGTCAGCCACGACGGGGTCGCCAAGCTCGGCGCCCGCGTGGTCCCCGGCCACTTCGCCCAGACGCACGCCAGGCCCGACCTGCTCGGCCGCACTCCGGTCGAGATCGTCATGACCGAGCACGCCAAGCTCAAGAACGAGGCCATGAAGACGCTGGCCCGCTACGAGCTGGCGGGGCTGATCGCCGAGCAGCGGTTCGACACGCTCTCCGGCGGTCAGCAGGCCCGGCTGCAGATCCTGCTGCTCGAACTGTCCGGGGCCACGTTGCTGCTGCTGGACGAGCCGACCGACAACCTCGACCTGGCCAGCGCGGAGGCGCTGCAGGCCGGCCTCGAAGCGTTCGACGGCACGGTCCTGGCGGTCACCCATGACCGCTGGTTCGCCGCCGACTTCGACCGCTACCTGGTCTTCGGCTCCGACGGCACGGTCTACGAGTCGTCCGAGCCGGTTTGGGACGAGGCCAGGGTCGTACGTCCCCGTTAAAGAGTTGGTACGCCTGGCGCGTGTCATCTGCCAGCCGTGCCCATGCACGGGTTATCACGGCAAAGTGATCCCGCGCAGCCGAACCGTCAGCCTGCTCGCACTCTGCGCACTCGGGGCGATCTGCCTCTCCGGGTGCGCGAGCGAGAAACGGCCCGTGCAAGAGCTCAAGCCCCTTGCGCTCAAGGAGCAGGTCTCCAACATCGTCAAGTCCGCCGACGGGTACGCCGTCACCTGGGCAGGCGTGCTCAGCAACGCCAACCCGTGGCACTTCGGCGAGCACGTGGTGGCCACGATCGTCGGACACGACGCCAAGGGCACCGAGGTGGTCCGGATGGACCAGCCGCTCGACGCCGTGCCGCCGGGCGGGTCGCTGGCCTTCACCGGCCAGGCCACCGCTTCCGAGAAGCCGGCGAAGGTGACGATCCAGTACCGTCCCGCGCGTTGGCGGTCGGCGGCGCGAATTCCCTCCGCGTTCCAGCGGTTCCCTATTAGCCGCGTCCAGACATTGCCCCAGAAAGACGGTTCATACCTTATTACTGGATATGTCGGCAATCCCTATCAAATGTCGGCCAGCAGCCTCGTCGTGAACGCGCTGCTGCGCGACAAAGCGGGCAAACTCCTCGGCGGTGGGAGCACATTCGTGGACGACGTCAAAGCCGGAAGTCCGCCGCGATTCATCCTCACCGTGTCAGGGCTGCCGCAGGGCGCAAAGGTCGCGAGGACCGACATCACCGCCAGGACCTGGGGCTCGACCGGCCGTCCCTACGAGGAGCTGGCCCTCGCCGGAGCCGTGCCGGTCCATACCGTCAAGCCGGTGACCGAACCATTCCCCGTAGACCGGAGCACACAGGTCGTGTCGGAGCATAAACAATGAATTGGGTAAAATCCAAAGGCGTTGTCATACCGACACCCCGAAAGCGGTAGAACTACTAGTTACCAATCAATTACCTTCGGTCATATGAATGACCGCGTCCTGGTCGAAGCACTCCGCGCCCGTGACCCGGGCGCGCTCGCCGCGCTCTATGACACGTACGCGGAGAGCGTCTACCGCTACTGCTGGTCCCTCCTGCTGAACGCGGACAGCGCCCAGGTGGCGCTCCGCGACACCCTCATCGCGGCGGAGGCGCACGCGGGCGCGCTGGCCGACCCCGACCGGCTGCGCGCCTGGCTGTACGCGCTGGCCCGCGCCGAGTGCCTGCGCCGCCGGGCCGCCGCGCCGCCGGGGCCCGCCGAAGCCCTGGCCAAGGCGCCGCCGCCGCATGACGCGGCCGACGCCGACCTGCGGGTCATGGCCTGGAACGCCGTCCAGAGCCTGCCCGTCGCCGACCGCGAGGCCCTGGAGCTCACCTACCGGCACTCGCTGCCCGCGCCCGAGCTGGCCCAGGTGCTGGGGACGCGACAGGTCGAGCAGGTCCTGGAGGGGGCGCGCGAGCGGCTGCGCGAGGCGATCACCGCCGAGATCCTCGCCTTGAAGGGCCCGTACGACTGCCCGCAGCGGGCCGCGATCCTCACCGGGTTCTCCGGCGAGCTGACCCAGGAGATGCGCGAGCGCCTGGTCCGGCACCTGCGGCGCTGCGAGACCTGCGCGCCGCACCGCAACCGCGAGGTCTCGCCCGCCAAGGTCCTCGGCCTGCTGCCCCAGCAGACGCTGCCGGACGCGCTCCGCCTGCGGGTGATGAGCTGCTTCGTCGACCCCGAGCTCCTGCCGTACCGCCGTTACGTCGCCAGACGTACGGGCAACCTGGGCGCCGCCGGATTTCCCGTTCCCACGGACAAGAACGTTCGAGGGTGGCATAAGGCGCTGGCAGGCGCGGTGGCGGCGGTCGCGGCCGTGGTGGCGATAGCACTGATCCTCCAGCAGCTCGAGACCGAGGGGAGCGGGGTGTCGGGGGTGGCGACGGCCGCGTTCCCGGCGACGGGCGAACCGCCCGCCATCCGCCTGCCCTGGCGCTCGAAGCCGCCGGACGTGGCGGTGACGGGCGATCCCGTCCTCGACAACACGACCAGCCGCCCGATCGGCGTCACCGCAGTCCCGATGCTGGTGCCGTCCGTCGCGCGAGCCCGCGACGCCGCCCGCTCCTCAGTGCCGGACACCGCGCCTTCCGCCCCCGACCGCTCCGGCCCTCCTCGGTCCCCGGACGCGCAACCCCCGACGTACGTCCCCCCACCCCTGCCGGACCCGCCGACCCATCGCCCACAAGCAGGCGACCCGCCTCGCGACTCACCGGTCGGCAACCCCCCACCATCCGTCCCCCGCACCCGCACGCCCTGCCCCACCCCGACTCCCACCCCGGCCCAAACACCGACCCAAACCCCCACGCCACCCACGACAACGACCCCCAGCGACACCCCCTCAGCCACCACCACCGGCTGACCCCATCCCTCCACCCGCCGCCTCTCGCGCCGCACCACTGGTGAGTGCCGCACCGCTTGCTCGCCCGCCCTGCGCCACGTCGTGCCACCGACCCCGCAGTTCCGCCGCGCCGTGCGAGATATCGAGGCCGGTATGGCTGATCACGTTACGTGAGTGAATTGCCGGGAACTGTGTGCATAGAGTAACCATGCGTTTCCGGGGGGACCAATGCGCGCATTCCGGGCCGGGCTCCTCGTGTGCTGCCTGGTCGTCACTCTGTGCCCGCCCGTCATGGCCGACCCCGTCCCGTCCTCGCGGGAGGTGCGCAAGGCCCGGCAGGCCGCGCGGGACCGTTCGAGGGAGCTGGGGACGGCCAGTGCCCGGCTGGCCACGGCGCAGGCGCGGTTGGACGGGATGGCGGCCGCGGTGGAGCGGCTGGTGGAGGCGTACAACGGCGAGCTGGTCAGGCTCCAGCAGGCCGACCAGACGTACGCGCAGGCCAGGGCGCGGCTGGCGGCGGCGGACGCGGAGGTCGAGCGGGCCAGGCAGGCCGTCGCACTGCTGGCGGCGGAGAGCTACGCCGGGCTGGGGCTGATGACCCCGGTCGTCAGCATGCTCGTCGATCAGGGCGACAGGGAGGGCGTCCTGCGCAGAGCGGGCCTGATGGCGCAGATGAGGAGCGAACAGGCGGCGATACTCGGCAGCATGCGCGACGCGCAGGAGGTGGCCGCGATCCTGCGTACCCAGGCCGCGAACGCCTACGCCGCCCACCGGGTCCTCTCGGAGCGGGTCGCGCTGGCCAGGAGCGTGGCCGAGCAGGCGGTGGCCCGGCAGCGGCAGGAGACGTCGGAGCTGCAGGCTCGTACGGTGGTCCTCCAGCGCCGGGTGGACGAGGCGCGCACCCGCGCGGAGCTGCTGGCCAGGCAGCGGGCGACGGCACTCAACAGCATGGCCACCGGAGGCTCGGCCATGGGAGACGTGGCGGCCGACTGGGCGCTGACCCAGCTGGGCAAGCCGTACGTGTGGGCAGCCGCGGGCCCGGACACGTACGACTGCTCAGGGCTCGTGATGCGGGCCTGGGAGAAGGTGGGCGTACAGCTGGACCACTGGACGGGCACCCAATGGACGTCGGGCCCGCACGTGCCGCTGGACCAGCTCAGACGGGGCGATCTGCTGTTCTTCGGCTACGTGAGCAGCGACCCGGGCACCATCCACCACGTCGGGATGTACGTCGGCAACGGCCAGATGGTGCACGCGCCGCAGACCGGCGACGTGGTGCGGGTCGCCTCGATCTGGCGCGGGGACCTGGTGGGCGCCACCAGGCCCCGCTGAGGGGGTCAGTGGTGACCCTCCTCCTTGGCCCGGCGGAAGGAACGCTCGATCTCGGCCTCGGCCTCGATGCGGCCGACCCAGTTGGCGCCCTCGACGGACTTGCCCGGCTCCAGGTCCTTGTAGACCTCGAAGAAGTGCTGGATCTCCAGCCGGTCGAACTCCGACACGTGATGGATGTCCTGGATGTGGTGCATCCGCGGGTCGGTCGAGGGGACGCAGAGGACCTTGTCGTCGCCGCCCTTCTCGTCCGTCATCCTGAACATGCCGACCGCCCGGCAGGTGATGTAGCAACCGGGGAACGTCGGCTCCTGCAGCAGCACCAGCGCGTCCAGCGGGTCGCCGTCCTCGCCGAGGGTGTTCTCGATGAAGCCGTAGTCGGCGGGGTACTGCGTGGAGGTGAACAGGAGCCTGTCGAGCCTGATCTTCCCGGTCTCGTGGTCCACTTCGTACTTGTTCCGATTTCCCTTCGGAATCTCAACGACGACGTCGAACTCCACCGCGGTCCTTTCTCATGGGCCGATTCCGCTTCACCGGGCAGTGCCTGGTTCGGCTTCGTCTCCCGTACTCAAGCCCCCGGGAACCCCCGGTTGGGCGTTAATGTCTCGTAGGCGAACACAGAAGAGAGGCAGACGACGTGGCGCGGCACGACCGGTGGGTGATGTTGACCACTCTCGCCGTGCTGCAGGCCCTGACGATCGTCATCGGCGTTTACGCGATGACCACCGACTTCAGCCTGGGCGCGTTGACGAGGCAGTCTCCACCGACCAAGCCGACGGCGTCCCCGCCGGAAGGGTCTCCCTCCGTCCCCGTGGTCACCTCGGGGCCTGTGCTGGCCCAGCTTTCGGTGAAGTCGGGGGACGGACCTCTCCCGACCAAGGGTACTTTGACGCGCCAGCTCACCAGTGCCCTGGGTGACGAAGCGCTCGGCTCCCACGTGGGCGCGGTGGTGCTCGACGCGGCCACCGGCGAACGGATTTTCGCCTCCAACGCCGACACCCCCATCGTCCCGGCCTCGACCACGAAGATCGTCACCTGTTCCGCGGCCCTCGCCTCCCTCGGCCCGGACGCGCGTCTTTCCACCAGGGTCGTCCAGGGCCCGCAGCCGGGCACCGCCGTCCTGGTCGGAGGCGGCGACCCGATGCTGGCCGGCCCGTCGGCGAAGCCGACCTACCCGAAGCAGGCGAGCCTGGCCACCCTGGCGGCCCGCACGGCCGCCACCCTCAAGTCGCAAAACATTCGAAAAATCACCCTTTCGTACGACACCTCGTTGTTTGTCGGTTCGCCGATCGCCCCTGGCTGGAAGCCGAACTACGTCCCCGACGGCGAGGTCGCGCCCGTCTACGCCCTGACCATCGACGAAGGCCGCCAGAACCCCCGCTTCCACCAGCCCCGGGTCTCCAACCCGCCCCAGTACGCCGCCGTGGCCTTCGCCAAGTTGCTGGCCAAACAGGGGATCACGGTGTCCAGGTCCGTGAAGCCCGGCAAGGCCCCGGCGGGCGCCCCGGAGCTGGGCCGGGTGGACTCCGCCCCGATCTACTCCCTCGTCGAGCACGCGCTCACCCGAAGTGACAACGACCTGGCCGAGGCCCTGGCCAGGCACGTGGCCATCAAGGAGGGCCAGGAGGCGTCGTTCGAAGGGGGCACCAAGGCCGTGGTCGCGGTGCTCCAGCGACTCGGGGCCGCGCAGGGGATCTCGCTCTCCGACGGCAGCGGCCTGTCCACCCGCAACCGCATCAGCGCCGGCGCCCTGGCCAAGCTGATCGCCATGTCCGGCTCCGCGAGCCAGCCCGACCTGCACGCCGTCGCCTCGGGCATGCCGATCGCGGGCTTCTCCGGCACGCTGGGCAACGGCCGGCGGTTCACGGGCAGCGACAGCAGGGGGCAGGTCGGCCTCGTACGCGCCAAGACCGGCACCCTGAACAACGTCAACACGCTGGCGGGCATGGCCACCACGAAGGACGGGCGGCTGGTGACCTTCGCCTTCATGGCGGACCGCGTCCCGGCCTCAGCCGAACCCGTACTCGACCGCCTCGCCGCCATCGTCGCCAGATCTTGACCCCGCTCCCTCGCGTGTTTATGGCGATCCTTTGGATCGCGGCTCAGTCGCTGGGGTCCGGTGTCTTCCCTCGTCACTCGGTCGCTTCGCTCCCTCCCTCCTCAGTCCAGACACCGGCGCTCCTTCGCGTGCTTTTGGCGATCCTTTGGATCGCGGCTCAGTCGCTGGGGTCCGGTGTCTTCCCTCGTCACTCGGTCGCTTCGCTCCCTCCCTCCTCAGTCCAGACACCGGCGCTCCTTCGCAGGTTGGGCATCGAGCACGTACGGTGGACGGTATGCAGGTGATCGACTGGGATCTGGCCGTCACGACCGGCACGCGCCTGGTGCGCCCCGGTCCTCAAGTGAGCCGGGAGGAGGCCAGGCAGGCCGTCACCGAGCTCCGTACCCTGTCGCGTGAGGCCGAGGGCCACGTGCGCGAGTTCACCAAGATCCACGCAGAGGCCGCGCCGCAGGCCGCGACCGTCGTGGACCGGCCCGGCTGGATCAAGGCGAACGTCGAGGGCTTCCGCGTGGTGCTCGAGCCGTTGACGGAGCGCATGGGCAGCGGCGACAACCAGCCGCCCGCCATCGTCACCGCCGTGGGCTCGCGCATCACGGGCGTGGAGGTCGGGGCCGTCCTGGCCTTCCTCGCCTCGCGGGTCCTCGGGCAGTACGAGCTGTTCCTCCCGCCCGACCCCACGGGCCAGGAGCCCGCGGGCCGGCTGACGCTCGTCGCGCCCAACATCGTCCACGCCGAGCGCGAGCTGGGCGTCGACCCGCACGACTTCCGCCTGTGGGTGTGCCTGCACGAGGAGACGCACCGGGTGCAGTTCACGGGCGTGCCGTGGCTGCGCGAATACGTCCGGTCGCAGATGACCGAGTTCCTGCTCGCCTCCGACCTCGACCTGCCCACGCTGCTCGAACGCCTCCGCAACGCCGCCGACACGGTGGCCGACGTGGTGCGCGGCGGGGAGGGCAACCTCATCGACGCCATCCAGTCGCCGGGGCAGAAGGAGATCCTCGACCGCCTGACGGCCGTGATGACCCTGGTGGAGGGGCACGGCGACTACGTCATGGACGCGGTGGGCCCGTCCGTGGTGCCCTCGGTGGGCGAGATCCGCGCCAAGTTCGCCCAGCGCCGGGAGGGCGGCTCCCGCCTCGACCGCACGGTGCGGCGGCTGCTGGGGATCGACCTCAAGATGAAGCAGTACGCCGAGGGGTCGGCGTTCGTGCGGAAGGTGGTGGACCGGGTCGGGATGGATGGCTTCAACAAGATCTGGACCTCTCCCGAGACGCTTCCGACGACGGCGGAGATCTCCGACCCGGACGCCTGGATCAGCCGCGTCATCGGCACCCCGGCCCTCCCGGCCTGACCCTCCCCGCCGACAGCCGCCCGACGGGCGCACCACCGCTGAACAACCGGGGCGGTGCGCCCGCAGGCCGGCGCGGCCGTGGCGCGGGCGGCGCCCTGTCCCATCGGAGTGCCGCGGCGGCGGGTCGTGGTGCGGTGGGGTTCGGCGCTCTGTGACGGTGGGCGGCTGCTCGCCTGGTGTACTAGGGCGGCGGGTGCGGCGCAGCCGGCGGTCGGGTGGCGGCGGGATCGGTGGCGGAGGGTGAGAATGGCACCCGTGGGTCCACATCCAGCTGTAGCCGACGTGCGCCGGGCAGTGCGTGAGGCGCTGGCCGACGTCGAGAAGGGCGCACTCGTGCTGGCCGCCTGCAGCGGCGGCGCGGACTCCCTGGCCCTGGCGGCGGCACTGGCGTTCGTGGCGCCCCGGCTGGGCCTCAGGGCAGGGCTGCTCACCGTGGATCACCAGCTCCAGGAAGGCTCGGCCGAGCGGGCCAGGACGGTCGCGGAGATAGGGGCCCGGCGGCTCGAGCTGAGCCCGTCCGAGGTGCTCACCGTCACGGTCGGGACCGAGGGCGGACCCGAGGCGGCGGCGCGGGACGCGAGGTACGCCGCGCTGGCCCGGGCGGCGGACCGGCTCCAGGCGGAGGCGGTACTGCTCGGGCACACGCGCGACGACCAGGCCGAGACGGTGCTCCTGGGCCTGGCCAGGGGGAGCGGCGTCAGGTCGCTGTCCGGGATGGCGGCGCGCAGCGGGCGCTATCGCAGGCCGCTCCTGCGCATCCCCAGGGCCACCACCGTGAAGGCCTGCACGGCCATGGGGCTGGACCCCTGGGACGATCCTCACAACGAGGACCCCCGCTACACGCGGGTTCGCGTGCGGAGAAGGGTCCTGCCGGTCCTCGAAGCGGAGCTGGGCCCGGGAGTGGCCGAGGCGCTCGCGCGGACCGCGGGGATGGCGCGGGAGGACGCGGACGCCCTCGACGAGTGGGCAGAATCGGCGTACCAAAATTGCGCTCTTAGCGATATTCCGGGATCGGTGACACTGGCCGTACCAGAGCTGGAGAAGCTCCCCGGCGCCGTCAGGCGGCGGGTGTTGCGGCGGGCGGCCATTGCGGCGGGAGCGCCGTCAGGGGCCCTCTCGGCCACGCACGTGGTGGCCGTGGATCGGCTGGTCACGAGCTGGCGCGGGCAGAAGGCCGTGGACCTGCCCGGGGGTCTGACCGCCGTCCGGCGGTATGGCACCCTGATACTCGCCATCAGTCCCATCGCATAAGGAACCACAGGTGGACGCTGCCGACATGGGCAATGACCTGGAAAATGTCCTCATTCCCGAGGACGAGCTCCAGGCCAAGATCAAAGAGCTTGCCGGGCGGATCGACGAGGACTACGCGGGCAAAGACTTGCTGCTCGTGGGCGTGTTGAAGGGCGCCGTCATGGTGATGGCCGACCTGGCCAGATCCCTGCACGTGCCGGTGCAAATGGATTGGATGGCGGTGTCGTCGTACGGCGCGGGCACGAAGTCGTCCGGCGTCGTACGCGTGCTGAAAGACCTCGACACCGACATCATGGGCCGCGACGTGCTGATAGTCGAGGACATCATCGACTCCGGCCTGACCCTGCACTGGCTGTTGGAAAACCTGAAGTCGCGTAATCCCGCCTCACTTGAGATCTGCACCGCGCTGCGGAAACCGGACGCGGTGAAGGTGCCGATCGATGTGAAATACGTGGGGTTCGACATTCCCAACGAGTTCGTCATCGGTTACGGCCTCGACTACGCCGAGCGATACCGCAATCTGCCGTTCATCGGCACACTGGCCCCGCACGTTTACAAGTAGCAATCTGGACCGCGGCCGGGAACACCGCACAAGGTGACGTACGTTGATAGGGCAAGACCGGTGTAGCGGGCGGGTCCCCCCGTGCGCTCTGCCGGTGTACCTTCAGACTCCTGGAGGGTGACCGCGTGTCCCCCTCGGGTAGTCAGAAGTCGCGGTGCCGGATGCCGCGGCCCCGGGCCAGCCCGGGGTTCCAGGCCATGGTCAGGAAGGGACGGGCCCGCAAGGGGTTCCGCATCGGATGGATCTCAAGCGATTTACACGTGGGCCACTGCTGTGGATCCTGGGCATCGTCGTGCTGCTCCTCCTCGTCACCCAGCTTTGGAGTGGCGGTGGCAATTTCAAGCAAGCCGACACGTCCCTGGTTCTCCAGCAGATTCGCGCCGGAAACGTCAGCAACGCCAAGATTGTCGACAAGGACAACCGGATCGAGGTGACGCTGACCAACCCGATCACGGTCAAGCCCGGCGACGCCCCGACGAAGCTGATCCAGTCCAACTGGGTCACCGGTTACGGCAGCAAGCTGACCGACGAGCTCCAGGCTCAGTACGAGGCCGGCAAGACCAAGAGCTTCACCACCGAGGTGCCGCAGGAAAACTTCCTCGTCAGCATCCTGGTGAGCTTCCTGCCGATCGTCTTCATCGTGCTGATCTTCCTGTTCATCATGAATCAGATGCAGGGTGGCGGCTCGCGAGTGATGAACTTCGGCAAGTCCAAGGCCAAGCTCATCACCAAAGACACCCCCAAGACGACTTTCGCCGACGTCGCAGGTGCCGACGAGGCCATCGAGGAGCTCCAGGAGATCAAGGAGTTCCTGCAGGCCCCGGCCAAGTTCCAGGCGATCGGCGCCAAGATCCCCAAGGGCGTGCTGCTGTACGGCCCGCCCGGCACCGGTAAGACCCTGCTGGCCCGCGCCGTGGCCGGCGAGGCGGGTGTGCCGTTCTACTCGATCTCCGGTTCCGACTTCGTCGAGATGTTCGTCGGTGTCGGCGCCTCGCGGGTGCGCGACCTGTTCGAGCAGGCGAAGGCCAACGCCCCGGCGATCATCTTCATCGACGAGATCGACGCCGTCGGCCGCCACCGCGGCGCCGGCCTGGGCGGCGGTCACGACGAGCGCGAGCAGACGCTCAACCAGCTGCTCGTCGAGATGGACGGCTTCGACGTCAAGGGCGGCGTGATCCTCATCGCCGCGACCAACCGGCCCGACATCCTCGACCCGGCGCTGCTGCGCCCGGGCCGTTTCGACCGGCAGGTCACCGTCGACCGCCCCGACCTCGAGGGCCGCAAGGGCATCCTCAAGGTCCACGGCCGCGGCAAGCCGTTCGCCCCCAACGTCGACCTCGACGTCATCGCGCGCCGCACCCCCGGGTTCACCGGCGCCGACCTGGCCAACGTGATCAACGAGGCCGCCCTGCTCACCGCGCGGGCCGACCAGAAGCTGATCACGATGGACGTCCTCGAGGAGTCGATCGACCGCGTCATGGCAGGGCCCGAGCGCAAGTCGCGGGTCATGTCCGACAAGGAAAAGAAGATGATCGCCTACCACGAGGGCGGTCACGCGCTGGTGGCGCACGCGCTGCCCAACTCCGACCCGGTCCACAAGATCACGATCCTGTCCCGCGGCCGCGCCCTCGGTTACACGATGACGCTGCCGATGGAGGACAAGTTCCTGGCCACCAGGTCGGAGATGATGGACCAGCTCGCGATGCTGCTCGGCGGCCGCGCGGCGGAGGAGCTCGTCTTCCACGAGCCCACCACCGGCGCCTCCAACGACATCGAGAAGGCCACGGCGGTCGCCCGCCGCATGGTGACCGAGTACGGCATGAGCGAGCAGCTCGGCGCCCGTAAGTTCGGCACCGGCCAGGCCGAGGTGTTCCTGGGCCGCGAGATGGGCCACGAGCGTGACTACTCCGAGAAGATCGCCTCCACGATCGACGAGGAGGTCCGCCGGATGATCGAGACGGCGCACGACCAGGCGTGGGACATCCTGGTCGAATACCGCGACGTGCTCGACAACCTGGTGCTCGAGCTCATGGAGAAGGAGACGCTCTCCCGCGAGCAGGTGCTGGAGATCTTCGCCCCCGTGGTGGTCAAGGCGCACCGCCCGTCCTACGCGGGCTACGGCAAGCGGCTCCCCTCCGACCGTCCGCCGATCCTGACCCCCAAGGAGCAGTCGGCCAACGGCTCGCTCACCGCGGGCCACCAGGACGCCCTCCCGTCCGGGGACAGTGTGTGACTCAGTACGACGTTGACCTGGGCCGGATCGAGAAGGCCGTACGCGAGATCCTCTACGCCATCGGCGAGGATCCCGACCGTGACGGCCTCCTCGACACCCCGGCCCGGGTCGCCCGCGCCATGGCCGAGCAGTTCTCCGGGCTCGGCCAGAAGCCCGAAGACGTCCTGACCAAGGTCTTCGACGTCGATCACGACGAGATGGTGCTCGTCAGGGACATCGAGGTCTACTCGACCTGCGAGCACCACCTGGTCCCGTTCCACGGTGTGGCCCACGTGGGCTACATCCCCAATGACCGCGGCCAGGTGACGGGCCTGTCGAAGCTGGCCCGCCTGGTCGACGTGTTCGCCCGCCGCCCTCAGGTCCAGGAGCGCATGACGTCCCAGATCGCCGACGCCCTCATGCGGGTTCTGGAGCCGCGCGGAGTCATCGTGGTGGTCGAGGCCGAGCATCTGTGCATGACGATGCGCGGCGTCCGCAAACCGGGCGCCAAGACCGTCACCTCGGCGGTTCGCGGCGATTTCCGCACGAGCGACAAGACCCGATCTGAGGCGATGGCGCTCATCCTGGGTCGTTGATGACCGAACGGGGTACCCACGATGTCAACATGTGTGGGGGAGCGCCTAGGCTTGGCCCATGACTAGCGTGCCCATCAGCGTGCCGGGAGGTGCGGATCGGTGCCTCGTCATGGGTGTGGTCAATGTGACGCCCGATTCCTTCTCCGACGGCGGCCTGTGGTTCGACGAGGCGGCCGCCATCCAGCACGGCCTTGAGCTGGTCCAGGAGGGGGCCGATCTGGTCGACGTGGGCGGCGAGTCCACCCGTCCGGGCGCGGCCAGGGTGTCCCTGGAGGAAGAGCTGGCCAGGGTCGTCCCCGTGATCAGGGCACTCCACGCCGAGGGCGTGGCGGTCAGCGTCGACACGATGCGGGCCGAGGTGGCCAAGGCCGCGGTCGAGGCAGGTGCGCGGCTGGTCAACGACGTGAGCGGCGGTCTCGCCGACCCGGAGATGCCGCGGGTGGTGGCCGCGACCGGCGTCCCGTACGTCGTGATGCACTGGCGCGGCCACAGTCATGACATGGACAGCCGCGCGGTCTACGCCGACGTGGTCACCGAGGTGCGTGAGGAGCTCGGCAAGCGGGTCGACCTGGTCCTGGCCGAAGGCGTCACGGAGCAGCAGATCGTGCTCGACCCCGGCCTGGGCTTCGCCAAGAACGCCGAGCACAACTGGGCACTGCTGGCCGGGATCCCCCAGCTGGCCGGGCTGGGCTACCCACTGCTCATCGGAGCGTCGCGCAAGCGCTTCCTCGGACGGTTGCTGGCCGGCTCCGACGGCACGCCCCGGCCGTTCAGCCGCAGCGACGACGCGACGCTGGCCGTGACCGCGCTGGCCGCCCAGGCGGGCGCCTGGTGCGTACGCGTCCACGAGGTGGGCCCCAACGCCGATGCCGTACGCGTGGCAGCCGCATGGAAGAGAGCCGGAGCCAACACATGAGCGTCGACACCGTAGCGATCGAGACGGTCAACCAGGAGTTCTACACCGCGATCGAAAATGCGGATCTCGACAAGATGACCGAGATCTGGGCCGAGGACGCCGCCGACGACCAGGTCAGCTGCGTGCACCCGGGCTGGACCCTGCTGAGCGGCCGGTCCGAGGTGCTGCGGTCGTGGGCCCTGATCATGGCCAACACCACTTACATCCAGTTCGTGCTGACCGACGTCGAGACGACCGTGCTGGGCGACGTGGCCGTGCTCACCTGCGTCGAGAACATCCTCACCGCCGGCGAGGAAGGCGAGTCCAGCTTCGCTGCGGGCAAGGTGGTGGCCAGCAACGTCTACATCCGCACCCCGCAGGGCTGGCGGCTGTGGATGCACCACGGTTCGCCGGTGCTCCAAGGCGATGACGACGAGGAGGAGGAAGGCGAGCTTGAGCCCTGATCGCATCGCTCTCAAGGGCCTGCGGGCCAGGGGGAGGCACGGCGTACTCCCTGCCGAGCGGGAGCTCGGGCAGGAGTTCGTCGTGGACGCGACGCTGTTCCTCGACACCGCGCCGGCCGCGGCCGGCGACGACCTCACCAAGACCGTCCACTACAGGGAGCTGGCCGAGGCGCTGGTCGAGGTCGTGGAGGGCGAGCCGGTCGCGTTGATGGAGACGCTCGCGCAGCGGCTGGCCGACGTGTGTCTGGCCAGCGAACTGGTGCGTAAGGTCGAGGTGAGCGTGCACAAACCGGCGGCGCCCATCCCGCTGCCGTTCGACGACGTGGTCGTGACCATAGAGCGGAGCCGCGTATGAAAGTCGTCCTCGCTCTCGGCAGCAACCTGGGGCCCCGGTTCCAGACGTTGCAAGGCGCCGTGGACACCCTGTTCGACGCCCCGGGGCTGGAGTTCGTCCAGGCGTCGCCGGTCTACGAGACCGACCCTGTGGGCGGTCCACCGGGACAGAAGCCGTATCTCAACGCGATCGTGATCGCGGAGACCAGCCTGCAGCCGCGCACGCTCCTGGAGCGGGCACAGAGCGTGGAGAACGCCTTCGGGCGGGTACGCGCCGAGCGCTGGGGGCCGCGCACGCTCGACGTCGACCTGATCGTGGTCGGCGACACGGTCTGCGAGGAGCCCGAGCTGACACTGCCGCATCCGCTCGCCCACGAGCGCGCGTTCGTGCTCGTGCCGTGGTCGAAGGCGGACCCCGACGCGGTGGTGCCCGGGCGCGGCCGGGTGGTGGAGCTCCTGGCGGAGATCGACCAGCAGGGGGTACGCCTGCGCGACGACCTGAAGCTGCAGAGGCCCGATTGAAGCCCACCCATCCGGGCCGCCTGGTCGGCATCATCGCCGTCGTCGCGCTGATCGCGTGGGCGGCCGTCAGGCCCTTCTACTCGGACCTGCCCCTGATGCCGTGGACGGCGATCCCGACCGTGCTGCTGCTGGCCATCGGCGAGGGTTACAGCGCCTGGGTGACCAAGGCCAGGATCGCCAGGAAACCCGGCACCAAGCCGGTGGAGCCGCTGTCGGTGGCCAGGCTGGCCGCGCTGGCCAAGGCGTCGGCGTACGCCGGGGCGGTGTTCGCCGGGTTGTTCGCCGGGTTCGGGCTCTACACGGTGCAGATCCTGGACCGGGAGACGCCGAGGGCGGAGTTCTTCGTCGCGGCGGGGTCGTTCGTGTCCTGCGTGGTCCTGATCTGCGCCGCCCTCTACCTGGAACACGCCTGCCGCATCCCCAAGGACTCGGACGAGCACAAACCGGACTAAGCGCGGGTTTCGGGGCTGCGCTCCCTCGCGTGTTCATGGCCTCCACTTCGTGGAGGCGGCTCGGTCGCTGGAAGCCGTCGCCTTCCTTCGTCGCTCTGGTCGCTGCGCTCCCGCCGCTCCTCAGTCCAGGCGACGGCGCTCCCTCGCGTGTTCATGGCCTCCACTTCGTGGAGGCGGCTCGGTCGCTGGGAGCCGTCGCCTTCCTTCGTCGCTCTGGTCGCTGCGCTCCCGCCGCTCCTCAGTCCAGGCGACGGCGCTCCCTCGCGAAGAGGTAGATGACCGGGGCGGTGCAGATCAGCGGGCCGATGATGGCGATCGGGCGTTCCAGCCACCATTTCAGGTCCGGCGGGATCTCGGTGCCCAGGGTGCCGAAGAGCCACCACGACAGGCCCAGCGCGATGGCCATCCCGGTCGTGTGGAAGAGGAAGAGCGGCAGCGAGTACCGGTTGATGAACCCGTTCACCCGCCGCCAGCCCGGACGCTCCAGGACCCGCTCCATCGACGGCCGCAGCACCTCCACCAGCCCGACCTGGAACAGCAGCAGGGCGACGATCACGAACGTGGGCGGCGCCATGTTGGACCACTTGTCGCCCGGCACGCCCACCATCGACCCCGGGTAGATGCCCGAGTAGACCAGGCCGAACAGGGCGAACAGCCCCGTCCAGAGCAGCGCGACGTCATAGCGCCTGGGCAGGATGACGATCCGGTCGTAGAAGAACCCGGCCTGGTGGGCGAGCCCCCAGACGATGATCATGTTGAGCCAGCCGACCCAGTCGATTCCGTACCGGAAGCGCACCACGTCCACCACCAGCGACGCGCCGCCGAGCCAGATGAGCGTCAGCACGTCGTAGCGGCGGTGCAGCCAGAGCGCCACGGGCAGCAGCGCGATCAGCACGAGGTAGACGCCCAGGAACCACAGCGGGCTGAGCACCAAAAGCACCACCCGCCACATCCAGTCCACCCGGAACGTGAACGTCACGACCGCCCCGACGGCGATCCACACCCCGGACAGGAACAGGGCGGGTAAAGCCAGCGCGCGGATGCGCCGCCAGACGAACGAGCCGATGCCGACGCCGCGCGTCTTGGCCCGCTCCCAGGACAGCAGGTGCACGTGGCCGCCGACGTAGAAGAACAGCGGCAGCACCTGCAGCAGCCAGGTCAGGATCCACAGCCCCGAGGTGAAGCCCAGCGGGCTGGTGGGCTCGGGGCCGCTCGGCTTCCACTCCAGGATGGTGAACGCCCAGTGCCAGACCACCACGACGCACAGGCTCAGCGCCCGGAGCCAGTCGACGTACTTGTCGCGCTCGACTTTCACTTGTCGATGTCACCCACGACGAAGAACATCGAGCCGAGGATGGCCACCATGTCGGCGACCAGGTGGCCGGGCAGTATCTCCCGCAGCACCTGGATGTTGCTGTACGAGGCCGAGCGCAGCTTGAGCCGCCATGGAGTCTTGTCTCCCTTGGAGACCAGGTAGTAGCCGTTGATGCCGAGGGGATTCTCGGTCCACGCGTACGTGTGGCCCTCCGGCACCTTCAGCACCTTCGGCAGGCGCTGGTTGATCGGCCCGGGAGGCAGCGAGCGCAGCCGCTCGACGCAGGCGTCGGCCAGTTCGAGCGAGATCTTGAGCTGGTCGAACAGCACCTCGAACCGGGAGTGGCAGTCGCCGGCCTGCCGCGTGACGACCTTGACGGGCAGCTCGGGATAGGCCAGGTACGGGTCGTCGCGGCGCAGGTCGAAGTCCACCCCGGAGGCCCTGGCGATGGGGCCGCTGACGCCGTACTGCATGATCTGCTCGCGGGAGAGCACGCCGACGCCCTTGGTGCGGGCGAGGAAGATCTCGTTGTGCAGGATGAGGTCCTCGATGTCGGGCACGCGGCGGCGGGTCTCCGCGACGGCCTCCGACACCCGGTCGAGCCAGCCCAGCGGCAGGTCCTCCTTGAGGCCCCCGACCCGGTTGAACATGTAGTGCATGCGGCCGCCGGAGATCTCCTCCATGACGGCCTGGATGCGCTCGCGCTCGTTGAAGGAGTAGAACAGCGGCGTGATCGCGCCGAGCTCCAGGGGATAGGAGCCGAGGAACATCAGGTGGTTGAGCACCCGGTTGAGCTCGGCCAGCAGCGTGCGCGCCCACACGGCCCGGACCGGGGGCTCCATGCCGAGCAGGCGTTCGGCGGCGAGCACCACGCCCAGCTCGTTCGCGAACCCCGACAGCCAGTCGTGCCGGTTGGCCAGCATGATGATCTGGCGGTAGTCGCGGACCTCGAACAGCTTCTCCGCGCCCCTGTGCATGTAGCCGATGATCGGCTCGGCGGCGGTGATGCGTTCGCCGTCGAGGGTCAGCCTCAGCCGGAGCACCCCGTGGGTCGACGGATGCTGGGGACCGATGTTGAGGATCATGTCCTCGGTGGCCAGCTCTTTCGCACCCGCGCCGATCCCGACCACACGTTCCGTCATATGGCAATGCTGCCACCGCGCCGGTTGCTGATCCAGGGCGGGGCCGGGTCAAGGAATGGTACGGAAACGCATCCCTAACTCGGACACGGGGAGGAATACCAGGAACGGGGGGAGATAACACCATGAAGAGAGTTGTGTTTGATGTCGCGGCGTTGATCGCACGGGTGGTGACCGGCGTGATCTTCGTGGTTCACGGGTCGCAGAAGTGGCAGGGCGGCCTGGCGGCCACGGGGCAGGCGTTCAAGGGGATGGGGATCCCGATGCCGGAGCTCGCCGCCGCATTCGCGACCGTCGTCGAGACCGCCGGCGGCCTGTTCCTGATCCTGGGCCTGCTGGTGCGCCTGGTAGGGCTGCTGTTGCTGATCAACATGCTGGGCGCCGTCGCGTACGTGCACGCGGGGCACGGGGTGCTGACCAGCGCCGGCGGCTGGGAGCTGCCCGGCGCGCTCGGGGCGCTGGCCCTGCTGTTCCTGGCGCTCGGGGGCGGCCGGATCGGCATCGACGGGATCTTCGCCGCGATGTTCCGCCGGCGCTCGGCACGCCGGGCCGCCGAGGAGGAACGCGCCACGCAGCCACAGCGTCCGGAGCCGTCGAACGTCACGACCAGGACCGCCGGCCCCACGACGCCCGCGCCGGCCGCCGAGGCGCCTCGGGTGCCCAGGCAGCCGACCGAGCACCGGGCCGGAGCGGTCAACGACGACGACATGAGGGACATCGACGCGCTGGTCTCCGACGAGCCGCCGCCGCACCGCAAGCCGCCGAACCGCTCCGACGCCGTCTAGCGGCCCACGAGCTCCCGCAGGGCCTCGACCAGCCGGTCCACGTGCTCCTGCGTGGTGCCGATGCCGATGGAGGCCCGCACCGCGGAGGCGGTGCCGTCCTCGCATCCGCCGTCGGCCTCTCCAAGAAGGTGCCGGACGAACGGGTGCGCGCAGAACTTGCCGTCGCGCACGCCGATGCCGTACTCGCCGGACAGCACCTCGGCCACCTCGCGGGCCGAGTAGCCGTCCACGGTGAACGACACGATGCCGACGCGCGGGTGGTCATCCCCCCACAGCGACAGCTCCCGCACGCCCTCGATCGAGGCCAGCCCCGAGCGCAGGCGCGCGATCAGCCGCTCCTCCTCCCGCACCAGCGCGGTCCAGCCGGTGGCCGTGAGCGCGTCGCAGGCGGCGGCCAGGGCGATGGCGCCCAGCACGTTCGGGGTGCCCGCCTCGTGTCGCGGCTCCGGGTCGTCGTGCCACTCGGTGTCGTCGCCCACGGAGCGCACCGCGCCGCCGCCCTTGAGGTACGGCTCGCCCTCCGCGAGCCAGTCCCGCCGCCCGACCAGCACCCCCGCGCCGAACGGCGCGTACAGCTTGTGCCCGGAGAAGGCCACGTAGTCCAGGTCGAGCGCGGTCAGGTTGAGGCGCCGGTGCGGTACGAGCTGGGCGGCGTCCACCAGGATGCGGGCGCCGTGCCGGTGGGCGACGTGGGCCAGGGCGGCGATGGGCCAGAGCTCGCCGGTGACGTTGGAGGCGGCGGTGACCACGAGCAGCTTGGGGCCGTCGATGCCGGCCAGGGCCTCGTCGGCGGCGCGGACGGCCTCGCCGGGGAAGGCGGGCGGCGCCAGCCGTACGGACTTCTGCCAGGGGAGGAGGGAGGCGTGGTGTTCGGTGTCGAAGACCACGGTGGTCGTGTCAGAGGGCAGGCAGCGGGCCAGCAGGTTCGTGGCGTCGGTGGTGTTGCGGGTGAAGATCACGGCGTCGTCCGGGCGGGCCCCGACGAACGCCCGGACCGTGTGGCGGGCCTGCTCGTAGCGGGCGGTGGTGAGCTGCGAGGCGTAGCCCGCGCCCCGGTGGACGCTGGAGTAGGCCGGGAGCGCGGCGGTGACGGCGGCGCTGACCGGCTCGAGACAGGGGGCGCTGGCGGCGTAGTCGAGGTTGGCGTAGCCGACGAGCCTGCCGCCCTTGACCGGCACCTCGAGATCGGCCCCGAGCACGGCGGGGATCGGCCTGCTCGTGGTGGCCGCAACCGCCTCGGCGGCACGGGCGGGGACGGAGCTGAAGATCGTCAATGTGGACATGGCACATCTCCCTCAGGGTCATCGGACCCCTGGAAGCAGCCACGGAGCCCGCGCTTGCCCGCCACACCTCGTGGCGGACCAGGTCTTCACCCGGGGCACCCCGCCGCGGACGCGAGGGTTGCCGGCCAGCTAGCCGGGGCTTGTCGCTGGCACTCATGACCTACGGCGCAGACTATAACCCAATCCCCGCCACCGATCGCAAGTCGGTGAACTTATTCGGCCCCTGACTCGTTGCTACCGGAAATCCCGCCAACGTGTCATGGAGGTGCGCAGATGTTCGACTGGGTGACCGACCCTCAAATATGGATCGGCTTCTTCACCCTGGTCGCCCTGGAGATCGTGCTGGGGATCGACAACATCATCTTCATCTCCATCCTGGCCGGGAAACTACCTCCCGAACAACGGGACAGAGCCCGGGTGCTGGGGCTGGGCGCGGCCCTGATCACCCGGCTGCTCCTGCTGCTGGCCCTGTCGTGGGTGGTGCAGCTCACCGAGCCGCTGTTCGCCGTCTTCGGTCACGAAATATCAGGACGTGACCTGATTCTGCTGCTCGGCGGCCTGTTCCTGCTGGGCAAGAGCGTCACCGAGATCGGCCACAGCATGGACGGCCCCGTGGGCAAGGACGGCAAGAAGGCCGCGGCCGCCTCCTTCGCTGCGGTGATCGCCCAGATCATGGTGCTGGACATCGTGTTCTCGCTCGACTCCGTCATCACCGCCGTCGGCATGGTCGACGAGCTCGGCGTGATGATCGCGGCGGTCGTGGTGGCGGTGCTGGTGATGTTGTTCGCCTCGGGACCGATCAGCAGGTTCGTGGACCGGCACCCGAGCATCAAGATGCTGGCGCTGGCGTTCCTCGTGCTGATCGGCGTGGTGCTCATCGCCGAGGGCTTCGGCCAGCACATTTCCAAGGGCTACATCTACTTCGCGATGGCGTTCTCGCTCGTCGTCGAGCTGCTGAACATCCGGATGCGGAGCAAGCGACCGGCGCCACAGGAGGACGCCACTCCATAAGATGAAATAGTGCGATTTGACCCTTGGGATCCGGATTTCGTGGCTCACCCGTACCGGGTGTACGACGAGCTGAGGCGCGAGGCGCCGGTCAGCTACTTCGAGCCGACGAACCAGTGGCTGATCTCACGTCATGCCGACGTGAACGCCCTGCTCAGGGACCGCCGCCTGGGGCGGTCCTACCTCCATGTGGCCGGCCACGAGGAGTTCGGCAGGCCGCCGGAGCCGGAGTTCCAGGAACCGTTCTGGCGCGTGATCAGGGCGGGCATGCTCGACGTGGAGCCGCCGGTGCACACCAGGCTGCGCCGGCTGGTCTCCAAGGCGTTCACGCCGCGCATGGTCGAGTCGCTGCGTCCCCGGGTGCGCGCCATCGCCGAGGGCCTGGTGGACACGTTCGTGGAGAAGGGCGGCGGCGACCTCCTCGCCGAGGTCGCCGAGCCGCTCCCGGTGACGGTGATCGCGGAGATGCTCGGCATCCCCCACGCCGACCGCCACCTGCTGCGCCCCTGGTCGGCGGAGATCTGCGGCATGTACGAGCTCAACCCGAGCCTTGAGGACCAGCACACAGCGGTACGGGCGGCGTCGGAGTTCGCCGACTACCTCAAGACCCTGGCAGCGGAGCGCCGCCGGGCCCCCGGCGACGACCTGATCAGCGCGCTCGCACAGATCGACGAGCTGACCGAGGACGAGCTGGTCGGCACGTGCGTGCTGCTGCTCAACGCCGGCCACGAGGCCACCGTGAACGTGACGGGCAACGGCTGGTGGGCCCTGTTCCGCAACCCCTCCGAGCTGGCGCGGCTGCGCGAGGACCGCTCGCTGCTGCCCACGGCCGTCGAGGAGGTGATGCGCTGGGACACGCCGCTGCAGATGTTCGAACGCTGGGTGCTGGAGGACATCGAGGTGCACGGCGTGGAGATCCCGCGCGGGTCGGAGGTGGCGCTGCTGTTCGGCTCGGCCAACCGCGACCCGGCGGTGTTCGAGGACCCGGACCGGCTCGACGTAGGGCGGGCCGACAATCCGCACATCTCGTTCGGGGCCGGGATCCACTTCTGCCTGGGCGCGCCGCTGGCCCGCATCGAGCTCATGGAGTCGTACGGCGCGCTCCTGGACCGGGCGGCCAAGCTCGAACTGCGGGAGGAGCCGAGCTGGAAGCCCGGCTTCATCATCAGAGGGCTGCGGGCGCTGGAGGTCACCGCCGCTGGCTGAGCCAGCCGAACCCGCCGAGCCCGGCCGGGTCGATCAGCTCACCCTCCTCCGACGCCCTGGCCAGCGCCCGGATGTAGGCGCGCGGCTCGGTGCGGGCCAGGTCGATCGGAGGCCGGGTGCCGGTGATCCCCAGAGCCCTCAGCGCGTCGCGCTGTGTGGACAAGGCTGTGGATATCGCGCCGGCCTCGCGCCCGGCCTCGGCACACGCGTCAAGTGCGACATGAGCCGTGATATCGCAGGTCCCATCGGGGATCGGGGCAACGACCGCGCCGTCGCGGTAACCGGTCAACGTGCCACAGAGGGGCCGGTTATCCACAGGGTGTGCATAATCCACGGCAATCGCTCGGCCCTTTGTGAGGCGTCCCACAACAGAGGCCCACGCCTCGTCGCGGGGGCGGCCGATCTCCGCGCGCGAGCCCACCCGGGTCAGCGGCCACCATCGGTCGAGCCAGGCGCGGTCGTCCGGTGGCAGCGGCTCGCCGAGGCGCTCCTCGCCGGTGCGGACGTTCACCATGATGAGTCGCGGCCCGTCGGCGGTCTGCTCCGCCACGTCGAGCGGCACGTTGTCGAGCCACTCGTTGGCGACCGCCAGGCCCGTGATGCCGGTGGGCACGCTGCGCCGCCAGGCGATCCGCTCGGGCAGGCCCTCCGGCCTGGGGGACAGGTCGACGGCGGTGACGCGGAGCCGGTCTCGCAGCGCGGGCTCGGCGGCCTCCAGCACCTGGGCGACCAGCGTGCCCTCGCCCGCGCCGATGTCGACCAGGTCGAGCACGTCAGGACCGCCGAGCTCGACGTCCACCTCCGACAGCAGCGCCAGCACGGCGTCGGCGAACGCCGGGGAGGCGCTGACCGAGGTCCGGAAGTGGCCTGAAGGGCGTTCGCGAAGGTAGAAGCCCTCCTCGCCGTACAGCGCACGCTCCATTGCGGCGCGCCAGGTGAGCCACATGTCCAGGACTATCTCATGACTTTCGTGTGACACGCATCGTCATCATTTGGCTACTCATTGTCGCCGACTTGCGGTACGTTTACCTAATGTCATCGAGCGGTCGCGTTGCGTCATCCCCCAGTTGGTGCGAGCGACCGCTTCCGCGCAAGCACCAGCGGCCCCGGGCCGCCCAACTGAGAGGAGCCCTCGTGCTGAAGAAGGTCATGGTCGTCACAGGAGCCGTCGCCATGCTGTCGCTCGCGGCCCCGGCGCACGCCGACACGACCAGCGGCAACGGCAGCGTGCTCGGCGGCAACCAGCTGCACCTTCCCATCGCGATCCCGATCAACGTCTGTGGCAACGCCGTGGCCGTCATCGGCGCCGCGTTCGCCGGGTGCAAGGGTGGCGCCTACGCCAACGTGCCGAGCCACCACTGAAAGAAGAAAGAGCCCGGGCCGGCATTCGTCCGGCCCGGGCTCCAACTCCGGCTGGTCGGTCGGCGAGCGGCCAGTCGGTCGCACCTCCAAAGAGGTCCCATCCTGCGGGCGTCGGGTCCTGGATGAATGGACTCGGCGCCCGCTGCCATGCGATGAAACCCCTCTCCTCATCTCTTCCGACAGGGGGTGCACGTTTTGTATGCCCTTGTCGCATTTGTCGTTAACTCAACGGGCGGCAAAACCGCGGTCACGGAGGAGCCCCCGGGCGAGTCGCGGGACCTGCCCTACAGTCCGCAGCCCTGAGAGGCCGTTACGCTGGTCGGCAGTGCCACAACAGAAGCCTGCTCGTCGGACCGGAGCCCTGCTCGTCGTGCCTGGTTGAGGCCAGGGCGGCAGTCCGCCCGGCAGGCTTCGCATCAGCAGGTCGACAGGGGTGTGACGTCATGGACGCAGGGGATCGCCCGGCACGGCTGACTGTCGGCGTACTCGGGGCGGGCAAGGTCGGCTCGGCTCTCGGTGCCGCACTGGCTCAGGCGGGGCACCGGATCGCCGCCGCGAGCGGCGTGTCGGACAATTCACAGCGATGGGCGGCCGACCGGCTCGGCGTCAAGCCGTCCAGGCCCGACGAGGTGGTCGCGGCGGCCCAGCTCATCCTGCTCACCGTGCCCGACGACGCGCTGCCCGACCTCGTCAACGGGCTGGCCACCACGGGGGCCGACCTCCAGGGCAAGCTGCTGGTGCACACCAGCGGGGCGTACGGGCTGTCCGTGCTCGAACCGGCGGCCAAGGCCGGCGCGCTGCCGCTCGCGCTGCACCCGGTGATGACCTTCACGGGCAGGGACGACGACCTCAACAAGCTCACCGGCATCTCGTACGGTGTGACCGCCCCCGACGTGCTGCGGCCGATCGCCGAGGCCCTGGTGATCGAGATGGGCGGCGAGCCGGTCTGGATCGCCGACGCCGACCGCGCGCTCTACCACGCGGCGCTGGCCGGGGCCGCCAACCACATGGTCACCCTCATCGCCGAGTCGCAGGAGCTGCTGGGGCGCATCGGCGTCGAGCACCCGGGGCGGATGCTGGGCCCGCTGCTCGGCGCCGCGCTCGACAACGTGCTGCGGCTGGGCATCACGGGGCTGACCGGCCCGGTCGTCCGCGGCGACGCCGGCACGGTGCGCAAGCACGTGGACGCGCTGATCCTGGCGGCGCCCGAGGCGGCCGACGCCTACATCGCGCTGGCCCGCCTCACGGCCGACCGCGCGCTGGCCGCGGGGCTGCTCAAACCGGAGGAGGCGGAGCGGCTCCTCGACGCGCTGGGGGGCAATATATGGACCTGACGCGAGGGAGCGCCGTTGCCTGGACTGAGGAGCGTCGGGAGCGCAGCGACCAGAGCGACGAGGGAAGGCGACGGCTCCCCAGCGACCGAGCCGCCTCCGTGGAGCGGAGGCCATAAGCGGAGGGCGTTTTCATGGAGCTGATCGTTGCCAGGGGCCGGGAAGACCTGGTCAAGGCGCGTCGTGGTGATGAGGTGGCTCTCGTCCCCACCATGGGCGCGCTGCACGAGGGGCACAGGTCGCTGATCAGGCAGGCCCGCGTCCGCGCCGATCAGGTCGTGGTCAGCATCTTCGTCAATCCCCTGCAATTCGGCCCAAGCGAGGATTTTTCACGCTATCCCCGTACATTCGACGCCGACCTGGACGTGTGCCGGGCCGAGGGCGTGGACGTCGTCTTCCACCCGGACGCCGCGCAGATGTACGCGCCAGACCGCCAGGTGAGCGTCTCCGCGGGCCACATGGGCTCGATCGTCGAGGGCGCCTTCCGGCCCGGCCACTTCGACGGCGTGCTGACGGTCGTGCTCAAGCTGTTCAACCTGGTCCAGCCCGACCTCGCGGTCTTCGGCCAGAAGGACGCCCAGCAGCTCGCCCTCATCCGCCGCATGGTCGCCGACCTCGACCTGCCCATCGAGATCCTGGGGGCGCCGACCGTACGCGAGCCCGACGGCCTGGCCCTGTCGAGCCGCAACCGCTACCTGTCCGACGACGACCGCCAGGTGGCGCTGGCGCTCTCCCGCGCCCTGCGGGCGGGCGCGGCCGAGCTCACCCCGGCCAGGGTCCGTACGGTGGCCCAGGAGGTGCTCGACGCGGCCGGGCCCCGGCTCGCGACCGACTATCTGGCGCTGGTCGATCCGGCGACGTTCGCCGAAGTGGACGAGTCGTACGCGGGGATGGCCGTGCTCGCGGTCGCCGCCACGGTGGGCACCACCCGGTTGATCGACAACGTCACCCTCACCTTGAATCCCGCCTGAGGCGGATTACCGTCGGTTCATGACCGACGAGGAGCTGCGGGACGAGTTGCTCCGGCGCATGCAGATGGACCAGGCGATGCGCGACCCGGCCAGGGGCTTTCCCGATGAGAGGCAGCTGGCGCGGCTGCAGAGGCTCGACGAGGGCAACACCGCCTGGCTCTACTCCGTGGTCTCCACCCGCGGCTGGCCGCTGGGCTCGCAGGTCGGGCAGCGGGCCGCGCGGGCGGCCTGGCTGCTCGCCCAGCACGCCACCTCCAGCCGGGCGCAGCGGGTCTTCCACGAGGCGATGGCCGACGCGGTCGAGCGTGAGGAGGCCTCGCCGCGCGACTTCGCGTACCTGGAGGACCGGGTACGCGTGCGCTCGGGCCGTCCCCAGCTCTACGGGACCCAGTTCCACGACGGCGCCGGCGGCCTGGAGCCCATGCCGATCGAGGACCCCGGCCTGCTCGACGAGCGCCGCGCGGCCGTGGGGCTGGAGCCGTTCGCCGAGTACGAGGCGTTCATCAGGAAAACAGAGGGCCGCTGACTCCTCACTCCGCACGAGGCGTTATCGTCATATTGACGAAATCCCTCAGTGAGGAGACCCCTGATGAGTGCACCGGCGATTCCCCTGCGGTTGACCGCGCCCGCGCCCGGTTGGACCGTCGAGGCGGACGTGGTCGTCGTCGGCTCCGGTATCGCGGGCCTGACCGTGGCGCTGCGCCACGCGGAGCTCGAGCCGTCCGCCAAGGTGCTGGTCGTCACCAAGGACGTGCTGTCGGCGGGTTCCACCCGGTGGGCCCAGGGCGGCATCGCGGCCGTGCTGGATCCCCGCGACACCCCCGATGAGCATCTGAACGACACGTTGATCGCCGGGGTCGGGCTGTGCGACGTGCGGGCGGTGCGCACGCTCGTCACGGAGGGGCCCGGCGCGCTGCGGCGGCTCATCGCCCGCGGTGCCCGTTTCGACCGCACCCCCGATGGCGAGCTCCAGCTCACCAGGGAAGGCGGGCACCGGCGGCACCGGATCGTGCACGCGGGCGGCGACGCCACGGGCGCCGAGGTGCAGCGGGCGCTCGCCGAGGCGGTGCGCGCCTCGAAGATCGAGGTGATCGAGCACGCGCTGGTGCTCGACCTGCTCAAGGACGCCAAGGGCCGGGCCAGGGGAGTGACGCTGCACGTCATGGGCGAGGGCGCCCGCGACGGGGTGGGCGCGGTGCGCGCCAGGGCGGTGGTGCTGGCCACCGGCGGCATGGGCCAGGTCTACTCGGCCACCACCAACCCCGCCGTCTCCACCGGGGACGGGGTCGCGCTCGCGCTGCGGGCGGGGGCCGTGGTGCGCGACATCGAATTCGTGCAGTTCCATCCGACCGTGCTGTGGCTCGGCGAGGGCTCGACGGGCCAGCAGCCGCTGATCTCGGAGGCGGTCAGGGGCGAGGGCGCGTACCTGGTCGACCACGAGGGCGTCAGGTTCATGCAGGGCGCGCACGAGCTGGCCGATCTGGCGCCGCGCGACGTCGTGGCCAAGGCGATCATGCGCAGGATACGCGAGACGGGCCGCGACCACATGTTCCTCGACGGGCGCCACTTCGGCCGCGAGAAGTGGGAGACCCGCTTCCCCACGATCTACGCCGTCTGCCGCGAGCACGGCATCGACCCGGCCACCGAGCCGATCCCCGTGGCCCCGGCCGCCCATTACGCCAGCGGCGGCGTCATGGCGGACCTGCGCGGCCGTACCTCGATCGAGGGCCTGTACGCGTGCGGCGAGGTGGCCTGCACCGGCGTGCACGGCGCCAACCGGCTGGCCTCCAACTCCCTGCTGGAAGGGCTCGTCTTCGCCGAGCGCATCGCCGAGGACATCCAGGCGGTACGCCCCGCGCCGGGCGAGCCGGTCGAGGGGGGCGCCGCCTCCGGGCTGGTGGACCCGAGGGTCAGGCCCAGGATCCAGGCGCACATGAGCACCGGGGCGAGCGTGCTGCGCAGCCGCGAGTCGCTGCTGGCCACGGCCAGGGCGCTGCGCGACGCCCGCTGGACGCCGGTCGAGGTGCCTGCCTGCACCGAGTCCTGGGAGGCCACGAACCTGCTCACCGTCGCCACCGTGCTCACCCGGGCGGCGGCGGCCAGGCTCGAGACCCGCGGCTCGCACTGGCGCGAGGACTACGACACCCGTGACGACAACGAATGGCTGGGCCACCTGGACGTGACCCTGACCGAGGAGGGCCCCCGCATGACGTACACACCTCACGGCGACGTGATGCCGCCGCGCCTGGCGCAGGAGCTCACCGCCGCCGGGCTGGACCCGGCCGAGGTGGACGCGCTGATCGACCGGGCGCTGGCCGAGGACCTGCAGGAGGCCGGCGACGTGACGAGCCTGGCCACGATCCCGGCGGAGCAGCGTTCGGCGGCCGACGTGGTGGCCCGCAAGGACGGCGTCGTGGCGGGGCTGGCGGTCGCGGAGGCGGTGTTCGTCCGGCTGGGCGCCGCCCGTACCGAGAGGAGGGCCAAGGACGGCGAGCGCGTGCGGGCCGGCGACGTGCTGATGACGGTCGAGGGACCGGTACGGGCCCTGCTGACCGCCGAGCGCACCGCGCTCAACCTGCTCACGCACCTGTCCGGGGTGGCCACGCTGACCGGCAGGTGGGTGGAGGCGATCAGCGGCACGGCGGCGCGCGTGCGGGACAGCCGCAAGACGCTGCCGGGGCTGCGGGCGCTGGAGAAGTACGCGGTGCGCTGCGGCGGCGGCGTGAACCACCGGATGTCGCTGTCGGACGCCGCGTTGATCAAGGACAACCACGTCGTGGCGGCCGGCGGGGTGGCCGAGGCGTTCAGGGCGGTCAGGGAGCGCTACCCCGATCTGCCGATCGAGGTGGAGATCGACCGGCTCGACCAACTGGAGGCCGTGCTCGACGAAGGGGCCGAGGAGATCCTGTTGGACAACTTCACGATCGAGGACACGGCCCGCGCCGTACATGTCGTGAAAAATCGGGCAGAGAAGAGGGTTGCGCTCGAAGCCAGCGGGGGATTGACCTTGGAATCGGCTCGTCGTGTGGCCGAAACTGGCGTTGACTATCTGGCGGTGGGAGCGCTGACGCACTCTGCGCCGGCTCTGGACATCGCATTGGATCTGCGGGGGTAATTGATGCTGCTCACGATCGACGTCGGCAACACGCACACGATGCTCGGGCTGTTCGAGGGTGAGGACGTCATCGAGCATTGGCGGCTGGCCACCGACGCCCGCCGCACCGCCGACGAGATCGCGGTTGTCCTCCAAGGGTTGCTGGCACAGTCGCCGCTGCTCAAGGGAGCCGACATCGACGGCATCGCCATCTGTTCGACCGTTCCGAGCGTGCTCAACGAGATGCGTGAGATGTGCCGCCGCTACTACGGCGACGTGACTGCGGTGATCGTGGAGCCGGGCATCCGCACCGGGGTGCCCGTACGCATGGACAACCCCAAGGAGGTCGGCAGCGACCGCATCGTGAACGCGCTGGCGGCCATCGACCAGTACGGCGGCCCCTGCGTCATCGTCGACTTCGGCACCGCGACGTCGTTCGACGCGGTGTCGGCCAAGGGCGAGTACGTCGGCGCGGTGACCGCTCCCGGCATCGAGATCTCGGTCGACGCGCTGGCCGCCGCCGGGGCGCAGCTGCACAAGGTGGAGCTGGTCAGGCCGCGCTCGGTGATCGCCAAGAACACGGTGGAGGCCCTGCAGGCCGGCATCATCTACGGCTTCGCGGGCCAGGTGGACGGGATCGTGGAGCGGATGGCGGCCGAGCTGGCCGACGACCCCGACGAGGTGACGGTGGTGGCCACGGGCGGGCACGCCGCGCTGGTGGTGGGCGAGTCGCGCTCCATCGACGTGCACGAGCCGTGGCTGACGCTCATGGGCCTGCGCCTGATCTACAACAGGAACACCACCTGATCCCCGACACGGAAAAGCGGCCTCCCGCCGGGGTGGGAGGCCGCTCGCGCGTCCGGGGACGACTCGTCACTCGCTCTCGGCGGTGTAGAGGTACTCCCAGCGGCCGCACTTCGTGGGGTAGTTGCTGTGCTGGCCGATCTGGCAGACCTTCACCCGCACGCTGAAGACGTCGTTCTCCGAGAAGCTGAACTTCTTGTAGCCGGGGAAGCCGCAGTACTTCTTGGAGTAGACCGGTGACCAGTCGTGGTCGAAGTCGCTGGCCTCGAACTTCACGAATGCGCACTTGCCGCCCTCGTCCTCGTCACGGTTGTCCAGGTCGTAGAGCCGGCCTCTGACGGTGACCTCGTTCGACTCGCCGTCCTCGTCCCAGCTGACGCCGATCCAGCCCTGCGACTTCGCCAGGCCGTTCTTGGAGTAGACGGGGCTCCAGTAGTCGGAGTAGTCGTTGTCGTAGCCGGCGGCGCCGACCGTGCTGGCGCTGGCGACGGAAGGCAACGACAGGGCCACGGCGCTGGTGGCGGCGACGGCGAGGAAGCCTGTCGCGATCTTCTTCAACATCTTCTCTCCTTGAGCTCCCCTTGGACCGGCTCCCTGCCGGTTCCCCCCTGAGCTCGTGAGACATTGATAGAAGAGGGCTCTTGCAGCGGTCCTGCAGCGTGCCGACGAACCCTTGCAGGTCGCCATATCCCCTACCCTTTGTTGTTGTGAGCGACGAACTTCCCGAGCAGATGCGCATCCGGAGGGAGAAGCTCGACCGCCTTCGCAGCGAGGGCGTCGACCCTTACCCGGTGAATTTCCCCCGTACGGCCACCAACGCCGAGGTCCGGGAGAAATACCAGGGCCTGGAGCCCGACACCGCCACCGGTGACACGGTCGCGGTCGCGGGGCGCGTCATGCTCAACCGCGTGGGCGGCAAGCTCTGCTTCGCCACGCTCCGCGACGGCGGCGCCGACCTGCAGGTCATGATCTCGCTCGACAAGGTGGGCGAGGACTCGCTGGCCGCGTGGAAGCGCGACGTCGACCTGGGCGACCACGTGGGCGTGACCGGCGAGGTCATCACCTCGCGGCGCGGCGAGCTGTCCATCCTCGCCGACAGCTGGCAGATCACCGCCAAGTGCCTGCGCCCGCTGCCGGAGAAGCACGTCGGGCTCACCGACCCGGAGGCGCGCGTCCGCCAGCGCTACGTCGACCTCATCGTCAACGACGAGTCGCGGAAGATGGCCCGCCTGCGCAGCGCCACGGTTCGCGCGGTGCGCGACTTCTGGCACGAGGAGGGCTACCTCGAGGTCGAGACGCCCATGCTGCAGCCCATCCACGGCGGCGCGGCGGCCCGGCCCTTCAAGACCCACATCAACGCCTACGACATGGAGCTCTACCTTCGCATCGCGATCGAGCTCTACCTCAAGCGGCTCGTGGTCGGGGGCATCGAGAAGGTCTTCGAGATCAACCGGAACTTCCGCAACGAAGGCGCCGACTCCACGCACAACCCCGAGTTCACGATGCTCGAGGCGTACGGCACCTACCTCGACTACAACGACATGGCCGACCTGACCCAGCGGATGTACCAGAAGGCCGTCGTGGCCGCCCTGGACACCACGGTGGTCGTCCACGACGGGGTGGAGGTCGACCTCGGGATCGCCCGGTGGCCGCGCATCACCCTGTACGGCGCGGTGTCGGAGGCCGTGGGCGAGGAGATCACCACCTCGACCGGCCTGGAGGAGCTGCGCAAGATCGCCGACCGGCGCGAGATCCACTGGGACCCGAAGTGGGGTCAGGGCAAGCTCGTGCAGGAGCTCTTCGAGGCCCTGGTGGAGCACACGCTGGTCCAGCCCACGTTCGTCATGGACTACCCGCTGGAGACCTCGCCGCTGACCCGCCAGCACCGGGACAACCCGCTGCTGACCGAGAAGTGGGACCTGATCGGCTTCGGCACGGAGCTGGGCACCGCCTACTCGGAGCTGATCGACCCGATCGAGCAGCGCCGCCGCCTGGTGGAGCAGTCCCTGCTGGCCGCCGGGGGCGACCTCGAGGCGATGCAGCTGGACGAGGACTTCCTGCAGGCCCTCGAGTACGCGATGCCGCCCACGGGGGGCATGGGCGCGGGGATCGACCGGATGATCATGGCCTTCACCGGCAAGAACATCCGCGAGACCATCCTGTTCCCGCTGGTCAAGCCCACCCACTGAGCCGCGTCTTGGAGCGCCCGCCCCGGGCGCTCTACTCTCTCCTGGTAAGTGGGAGCCGGGGAAGGGGTGTGCGAGTGGCCACGAAGACGGCGGCGGAGCAGCGCGACGAGGCCCGGCAGGTCTTCGACGCCTACTTCGCCGAGTGCCCCTCCAGGAAGCTGCTCGACACCCTCAGCGACAAATGGGTCACCCTCCTGCTCACGGCGCTCTCGGAGGGTCCGCGCCGCTACAGCGACCTGTCCAGGCGCCTCGCGGGCGTCAGCCAGAAGATGCTCACGCAGACCCTGCGGGGCCTTGAGCGCGACGGCCTGGTCTCGCGCACGCTCACCCCTTCGGTGCCGGTACGCGTGGACTACGCGCTCACGCCGCTGGGCGAGAGCCTGATGCCGTTGGTGGCCGCGATCAAGAGCTGGGCCGAGACCCACATGGAGGACGTCGAGGCCGCCAGGGGCCGCTACGACGCCGCCAACGCCTGAGCGATCATCGCCGTCGCGAATCCGGCTTCCGGGCCGCCCGGTTCTCGATCCGAAGCCGCTTGTAAGCATCGCGTCAAGGTCGCCGGGGCCCGGGTCAGCGCCTGCCCGCAGTGCTCCGGCCACCCCTGTGACCACCGCGCCCCGCGCCGCTCACGCGCACCCGGAATCGAGGTCGCCCGGCACACTCGGGGCCCTCCACACGGTCGGATCCCAGGGTGGAGATTCCCCCAGTGGATTGATCACGTCGCCTTAATCAACCATCTGACCTGGGTTGTCGGATCGCATGGTCACGCCGTACAAAGCGAGCGATTGGTGGCTGATCCCATGGTGGAAAGATCACGCCATAGATGTATCGATCATGGGGAATATCCATACCACGCTGATCGAAAACTGGAACGCAGGTCAGGGTCATTCCGGAAGCCCCAATGTGATCACTCTACGTTCTGACATATCGCGAGTACGTCATATATAACGGATCATGTCAATAGCGCTCGTCAAGTGCGGCCATTGTCATGCTTGACGACCTTTCCAGGATGCGTTTACCGTCTGCGAGGAGCGGCTTTGGCCCGTCTGTGAGGTCCAAGTTCTGCTGTTGGGGGGAGGGCTCCCGATGGATGTGCTCACTGAAGGCGTTGAGCTCAGCCATGCTGATTTGGCGTTGCTGGCGGAGTTGGCCAAGGGAGTCACGGTCGATCGGGTAGGGCGGCGGCTGGATATCAGCGGGCGCACGGTTCGCCGAAGATTGCGGGGCATCTGCGATCGCATAGGCGTGGCCACAGCGATCGAGGCCGTGGCCTGGGCAGCCCGCCGCCAGCTGATCTAGCCGCGGCGGACCGCCGGGGTGCCGCGCTCAGTCGGCGATGCGCACCGCGCCGGCGAACGGCCGCCTCGCGATCGACGCGATCCGTACGACGTCACCCGTCTGCGGGGCGTGCACCATCATGCCCCCGCCGATGTAGATGCCCACGTGGTGCAGGTCGCTGTAGAAGAACACCAGGTCGCCCGGCCGGAGTTCCTCGCGCGAGATGTGCCGGCCGGCCGTCCACTGGTCGCCGGTGTAGTGCGGCAGCGAGATGCCCACCCGCTGGAACGCCGCCATGACGAGCCCGGAGCAGTCGTAGGAGCTGGGACCCTCGGCGCCCCAGACGTACGGCTTGAGCTGCTGCGTGAGCGCCCACCGCGCGGCCTCCGCGGCCTTCCCCGAGCCCGGGATCGGCAGGTTGACCCGCACGGCCCGCGTGCCGGGGCGCCCGGCCTCGCCCAGGGCCCGCCTGAACAGGCTGCTCTCGACCTTCGCGACCAGCTTCGTGATCCTGTCGCGCTTGCCGTCGAGCTCGGTGACGAGCTTCTGGACCTCGTCGATGCGGGCCGTGGCGCTCTCCTTGGCGCGGGTGGCCGTGTCCATCGCCTTGGTGAGCTGGTTGATCTCCTCGCCCTGCTCGGTCTGCAGCGCGTACGAGGTCGCGGCGCGGTTGAGGAAGCCCTCGGGGTCGTCCGAGGTGGCGAAGGCGAGGGTCTTCAGGCCACCGGTGATGTAGGCGTTCTGGGCCAGCGCGACGGCCCTCGCGCGCTTGGTGGCCAGATCCGACTCGCTGCTCGTCAATGTCTTCTGCGCCGCCTCAGCGGCCTTCTTGGCGGTCTTGAGCTTCTCCCGCTGGCCGTTGTACTGCTCGGTCAGCGTCTCGATGTCGGTGTGCAGCTTCGTGGCCTGGTTGGCGAGCTCTTTCAGCGAGGGCTCGGGATCCGCGGACGCCGGACCGACGGGGATGGCGAACAGCAGCGCGGCGACTGTGAGACTCACCACACCGATGCGGCGCGGTCGCCGAGCCCGTTCCGGAGGGCGGGCGTGCTTGCCCGCCGACTTCCCCCCACCGCTGAGCGTGGGCTTCACCAACCAGCTCCTCTCGTCGACGCCTACCGGGTTAGCTGACGGGTTCGGGCCGGAGCAGCCCTACCGAGAGACTCGGATTCACCCCGGTGGTGGCGTCGCAGTCGCCACCGGCGGTTCCCCGGCTTCCCTTGCGAGAATTGGGCGTGTCTCCCGCGCGACACGCGGGGAACATTGTCGCTGGACACTAATGCACTCCGGGTTCGTGCTCAACCAGAACTGCCAAGTCTGTAGAGGTTTCACAACCGAAGGGTCACAAGGTGATCTCGTGGGCACCCGTGCAGAAGAGGCCCTATGCCCCATTCGTCCGCGCTTTCGGCGGGCGCGAGCTGGCCGCGCCCGTCCCGTGCCGAGCTGACCACGAGATGTAACAAGATGGGCCGAGACATGGGAGTTAGGGCTGAGCCGTAATGAGATCTGTACCCTGGAGAACCATGGAGCAGGTGGCCGAGCTGACAGTGCCCGAGACCGCGGTGGTGGTCCGGCGTGCCCGCACGCCCGACGTACGCACGGTCAGGCGCCTGGTCGACACCTACGCGGGGGCGGGGCCTCGACTCCTGGAGAAGGCCACGGTGACGCTGTACGAGGACGTACAGGAGTTCTGGGTGGCCGAGCGAGGCGGGCAGGTCGTCGGCTGCGGCGCGCTTCACGTGCTCTGGGAGGACCTCGCGGAGGTCCGCACGGTGGCGGTGGATCCCGAGTGCCGGGGGATGGGCGTCGGCCACCGGATCGTCTCCGCGCTCATCCAGCAGGCCAAGGATTTGGGTCTGCGACGTGTATTCTGTCTTACTTTTGAGGTCGACTTCTTCGCGCGGCTCGGGTTCCGCCCGATTCAGGGCACGCCGGTCTCACCCGAGGTCTACGCCGAACTGCTGGCCTCGTACGACGAGGGTGTGGCGGAGTTTTTGGATCTTGAACACGTCAAGCCGAACACGCTGGGAAACACCCGCATGCTGCTCCACCTGACATCGGGTGACGTGGACCTTGACCAGATGGAAAGGTGATTGTTGATACCTATGTCGATACGTTGGGCAGCACAGGCATGTGTCCTGACACGTGCCACATGCGCACTCGAAGCGAGGTGACACGGTGAGCACCGGACAGCCGCCGTATCCACAGGACGAATCCGGCGACAACTCTGCGCCTCCCTATTACGGGCAGCAGAACCAGGGCCGCCACCCCGGCGAGCCCGACCCGGACGCGACTGTGATCGGCTACCGGGCGGACGACGCCTACGGGCAGCAGGGCTACGGCCAGCAGCCCCAGTACGGTCAGCAGCAGCAATACGGTCAGCAACCCCAGTACGGGCAGCAGCAGTACGGTCAGCAACCCCAGTACGGGCAGCAGCAGCAGTCCCAGCCCGGCTACGGCCAGCAGGCCCAGCAGGGCTACGGCCAGCAACCCCAATACGGCCAGCAGCAGCAGTCCCAGCCTGACTACGGTCAGCAGTACGGGCAGCAGCAGGGCTACGGGCAGCAGCCCCAGTCGGGACAGCAGGGCTACGGCCAGCAGGCCCAGTCCCAGCCCGACTACGGGCAGCAGTACGGCCAGCAGCAGTCCCAGCCCGGTTACGGCCAGCAGGCCCAGTCCCAGCCGGGCTACGGCCAGCAGCCGCAGTCGGGACAGCAGGGCTACGGCCAGCAGTACGGGCAGCAGCCGCAGTCCCAGCCGGACTACGGCCAGCAGCAGTACGGCCAGCAGCCGCAGTCCCAGCCGGACTACGGCCAGCAGCAGTACGGCCAGCAGCCGCAGTCCCAGCCGGACTACGGCCAGCAGGGCTACGGGCAGCAGCAGCAGTCGCAGCCCGACTACGGCCAGCAGGGCTACGGGCAGCAGTCCCAGCCCGGATACGCCCAGCAGGGCTACGGCGACCAGCAGTACGGGCAGCAGCAGTACGGCCAGCAGGGTTACGGGCAGGCGCAGCAGTACGGCCAGCCCGGCTACGGTCAGGCCTACGGCCAGCCCGGGCCCGTGGGCGTGCAGCCGCCCGGCGCTCCGGCCCCCCTGGCGGAGTGGTGGCAGCGTCTGGTGGCCAGGCTCATCGACGGCGTCATCCTCTTCATCGTGAACCTGGTCATCACCGCCATCATGACGGCGATCTTCGTGGCCAGCTACGTCTCGAGCAGCGGCGCCAGCAGCGGTGTCTTCTCGAGCGTGATCGTGGGCATCCTGGCGACGATCATCGTGACCGCAATATGGGTCGGCTACGACTTCTTCCTGCTGAAGGCGAAGGGCCAGACCGTCGGCAAGATGGTCATGGGCATCAAGGTCGTCCCCGTGGGCCAGGGCCTGCCGCCGGGCGGTCTGCCGACCGACGTGGCGCTCAAGCGTGCCGGCCTGACCTGGGGCGGTTATGTGCTCGGCGCCATCCCGCTGGGCTTCATCAGCACGCTGCTCGCCTACGCGGCCGTGGGCGTCAACGGTGCCTCGCAGCTGTGGGACAAGCCGCTGCAGCAGACGTTCGCGGACAAGTTCTCGAACACCGTAGTGGTGAAGATCAAGTAGTCCAAGCGTCAGGTAAAAGCAGGGGCCGGCTTCGCGTCGGCCCCTGTTTTGTGTGCACAGGCCGTACCAAAATGGGGAACCTGAGCCGCTGATGACGCGAGGTGGGGTTATGGCCGGGTCGCCGCCTCAGGCGGACGCGCCGCCCGCGGAATGGTGGGAACGGCTCGCCGCCCGGGCGATTGAGGCGTTCGTCTTCGGGGTGCTCTATTACATTCTGTTCATCGCCCTGTGGGGCATCTTCCGAACTGTCGGGATGCTGGAGGCGTTCGACGGCCGGCTGCCCGGTGCGTTCGCGTGGCTGGCGGCGGGGCTGGCTTATACGGGCTACGACTGGTGGGCCCATTACCGGCGCGGCAGGACGTTCGGCAAGGCGATCATGGGGATTCGCCTGGCGCCGCCCCACGTCGCCTCCAGGGCGCTGCTCAAACGGTCCCTGGTCTATCCGGGCCCCGTCATGCTGATGGGCATTCCAGTGGCCAATCTGGTCGCGGGAATGCTCCTGTTCTGCGTGGGGCTGCTCATCCTGATCGACAAGCCCCTGGAACGCGGGCCGCACGACAGGCTGGCCGGAACGCGCGTGGTAAAAGATCTTCGCTGATCCATCCCGTGCCTGGCAGGACGCCAATTCCAAAAATTTTCTCTTGATCCGGTAAGGAGCCTGGAGAGACTGGCATTAGGCTATGGGGCATCCGGGTTGCCGGATGTTGGTGCCCTGCGAGGCGCACGGCATCTGTGCGCCGCTATGGTCGGGTGCGAACGGTAGTCACCTAGCGCGTCGTGAGGGCCGCAACGCCCCTCCTGGGCGCGCTCCCATCCGCATAATGCGCCCCGGAAACCCCGCAAGCCGTGGAGGCGAGGACGAATGGAAGCCCTAACAGACGTATTGTCAGCGCTCATCCCACCGGCGGTGGTCGGGGGTGCCTTCATCTTTGGCGTAGTGAAGTTGGTCCGATCCGAGGCCCTGGGAGGCCGCCGAAACCGCGAGGATCGGCCCGAGGGGCAGAACTGATCGGCCAGTCAGCCGAATCCCCGCTGCGCTGAATTGTCTCCGCGCCTTTCCGGGTATATGTTTGGGCAGGCGAATGAAACAATGCTCCGCGAAAGGATTGCGTAGATGGCCAAGCAGATCCAGGAGATTCTCATCGATGACCTCGATGGGGGCGAGGCCAATGAGACGGTCAGCTTCGCTATTGACGGCTCGTCCTATGAGATTGACCTCAGCGACCTTAACGCGAAGAAGCTGAGGGACGCACTCACGCCTTTCGTGCAGCATGCGCGCAGGGCAGGCGCCGTCACCACACGTCGCCGCGGTCGCGGCGGCAGCAGGGCGATGACCCGCGAGAAGAGCTCGGAGATCCGGCAGTGGGCCAAGGCTCACGGCCTCCCGGTCAGCGAGCGCGGGCGGATCGCCTCCACGGTCGTCGAGAAGTACGAAGCGGCCCACTGATCAAGCCGACGATCGACCATGCGCTTATGCCGTTCGCCTAGGACCCCGGCGGCCGCCATAAGCGCATGATCGTTATCCGGGCCGGAACTCGAAAGCCGGACGCCCGGACTGTGATCTTCCATGTGCACATATGCGGGCGTTTTGGCTGCGGGTTGAGCTTCGTCCGCGGCGCTGTTTCACCGGCGGTCGTCCACATATGTGGCGGTGCCGCAGTCGCGCGCCGAAAGCCGCGTGGGGCGGCCATACCTCATTCAACGTACGCTCGCGTCCGTACGTCACGAGTGGCCCCACGCGCTCATGGAACGCGCCATGACGGAAAATCCGGCGCCGTATAGCCCGGAAGTGATCTACGGGCGCCGCCGGGTGTATACGGGTGATCTCACTGAGCGTAAACCCGCGACCGGCTCCAAGGTAAAGCGGTGACGGACGGGATGTGCGGCGGCGGGCAATACCGCGGGCGCCGGGATCCCCCGCCGGCGGGCAAAACCCGCGAACCCGAGCACGGCTCGGAGAATCCCCGTTCCCCGGCATCTACGCACAATGCCGTGCCTTCCCAACTGCGCAGAAGTGCCGCGAATCCCGCGCGCCGAGCGAGGCGTGGTCTCATCATGCGAGATGAAGTTGGTAACCGGGCTGACCGGATGCAAGATTCCCTTGCTGTGCCGCCGGTGCCGCGTTGTGCTCAGGGCGTAGAGCGGCCGTTTGGACGGCGGCCCTCCGCTACGTAGGATGATTACGTAACGATACGGACGCGGCATCTGAGATGTGCGGGCGAAGTGGCGCCCCAACGCTGGCTCCGCCCCGGCGCGTCCGATGGCCGATCCGTGTGTACCGCGTGCGCCGCAGGGGGTAATTTTTGACGCTTCCGCGAAGCGTCCTAAACATCGTTCGCTTGCGGCGTATCGGGAACACGTCACCCCCGAACAGTAGTTGGATGAGGGTGAACGCCCTGCTCTCGGGGAACGTCTCTGCTATAGAGCGTGTCAGTGGCAGAGGGCACGGTTCGCCGAGCCAGGGCTAGCATGCGGGATGACGGGCCCGGATTTACCGGACCTGACTGACCGCTCTGTGAGGAGCGACGAGATGTTCGAGAGGTTCACCGACCGAGCGAGGCGTGTTGTCGTCTTGGCCCAAGAAGAGGCCAGGATGCTCAACCACAACTACATCGGCACTGAGCACATACTTCTTGGTTTGATCCACGAAGGTGAGGGCGTGGCCGCCAAGGCTCTGGAGAGCCTCGGGATCAGCCTTGAGGGTGTGCGCCAGCAGGTCGAGGAGATCATCGGCCAGGGCCAGTCGGCTCCGTCGGGGCACATTCCGTTCACCCCGCGGGCCAAGAAGGTCCTCGAGCTGTCGCTCCGTGAGGCTTTGCAGCTGGGCCACAACTACATCGGCACCGAGCACATCCTGCTCGGGCTCATCCGCGAGGGTGAGGGTGTGGCCGCCCAGGTGCTGGTCAAGCTTGGAGCTGATCTCAACCGTGTCCGGCAGCAGGTCATCCAGTTGCTCCACGGTTACCAGGGCAAGGAGCCGGCCGCGGCAGGCGGCCCGCAGGAGTCGGCCCCGTCGACCTCCCTGGTGCTCGACCAGTTCGGCCGCAACCTGACCCAGGCGGCCCGCGAGGGCAAGCTGGATCCGGTCATCGGCCGCGAGAAGGAGATCGAGCGGGTCATGCAGGTCCTCTCCCGGAGGACCAAGAACAACCCGGTTCTCATCGGCGAGCCCGGCGTCGGCAAGACCGCCGTCGTCGAGGGCCTGTCGCAGAAGATCGTCAGGGGCGAGGTGCCCGAGACGCTGAAGGACAAGCAGCTCTACACGCTTGACCTCGGCGCCCTGGTCGCAGGCTCCCGTTACCGCGGTGACTTCGAGGAGCGCCTGAAGAAGGTGCTCAAGGAGATCCGCACGCGCGGCGACATCATCCTGTTCATCGACGAGCTGCACACGCTCGTCGGCGCGGGTGCCGCGGAGGGCGCGATCGACGCGGCCAGCATCCTCAAGCCCATGCTGGCGCGCGGCGAGCTGCAGACGATCGGCGCGACCACGCTCGACGAGTACCGCAAGTACCTCGAGAAGGACGCCGCGCTGGAGCGCCGGTTCCAGCCGATCCAGGTGGCCGAGCCCTCGCTCAGCCACACGATCGAGATCCTCAAGGGTCTGCGCGACCGCTACGAGGCGCACCACCGCGTGTCCATCACCGACGACGCGCTGGTGGCCGCCGCGCAGCTGGCCGACCGCTACATCAGCGACCGCTACCTGCCCGACAAGGCCATCGACCTCATCGACGAGGCCGGTTCCCGGATGCGCATCCGCAGGATGACCGCTCCGCCGGACCTGCGCGAGTACGACGAGAAGATCGCCAACGTCCGTCGCGACAAGGAGTCCGCGATCGACGCGCAGGACTTCGAGAAGGCGGCTGCCCTCCGCGACCAGGAGAAGCAGCTCCAGCTCAAGCGCGAGCGGCGGGAGAAGGAGTGGAAGGCCGGCGACATGGACGTCGTGGCCGAGGTCACTCAGGAGCTCATCGCCGAGGTCCTGGCGACCGCCACCGGCATCCCGGTCTTCAAGCTGACCGAGGAGGAGTCGCAGCGCCTGCTCCGCATGGAGGACGAGCTCCACAAGCGGATCATCGGCCAGGACGACGCC
>NZ_JBIEIS010000079.1:0-34792 GCF_043496855.1 Nonomuraea sp. JJY05 | reverse complement strand
CACCTCACCCCGGACGTGCCCGAACGCCTGGGCCGGCTCATCGACCAGTGGCTCAGCTACACCCCCACCGACCGCATCCCGCACGGGATGGATCCCACCGCCGCGCTCGGCTGGGCGCGCACGACCTTCGGCTGACAACGCCCGTATCCGCATCCCAGTGGGAGGCGTTGACTGGAAGTGCCCGGCCACCCGGTTCTTCCTCGGGGCGCCCAGAGACAGCAGTGCTAGTGTCCTGCGCCTGAAATTCGTCGGCAATATCGGGCGAGGGAGTCGAGGATCTCCTCTGCGGTCTTCTTCCACACGAAGGGCCGGGGATTGTCGTTCCACTGAGCGATCCAGTCGCGGATGTCGTTTTCCAGGGATTGGACGCTCTTGTGTACGCCGCGTCGGATCAACTGCTCGGTCAGGAAGCCGAACCAGCGCTCGACCTGGTTGATCCAGGATGAACCGGTCGGGGTGAAGTGCATGTGGAAGCGGGGGTGGCGGGCCAGCCACGCCTTGATCGCCGGAGTTTTGTGGGTGCCGTACTTGTCGCAGATCAGGTGAACGTCCAACTCGGCTGGCACCGTCTTGTCGATCGTGATCAGGAACTTCTTGAACTCCGCGGCGCGGTGCTGGCGATGCAACTCGCCGATGACGCTGCCGTCGGCGACATTGAACGCGGCGAACAGGCTCGTGATCCCGTTGCGGACATAGTCATGAGTACGCCGCTCGGGCATGCCCGGCATCATGGGCAGCACCGGCTGCGACCGGTCCAGGGCCTGGATCTGAGACTTCTCGTCCACGCACAGCACCACTGCACGCTCGGGCGGGTTGTGATACAGCCCGACCACGTCGACGACCTTCTCCACGAACAGCGGATCTGTCGACAGCTTGAACGTGTCGGCTTGGTGCGGCTTGAGCCCGAAGTCCCGCCAGATCCGCCCGATCGTCGACCTGGACAACCCGCTGCGCTCGGCCATCGAGGCCCGCGACCAGTGCGTGGCGTCCTTCGGCGTTTCTTCCAGCGTCGCCACCACGACCTGCTCGACCTGGTCCAGACTGATCGACGGTGGCCGGCCCGGACGCTGCTCGTCCATCAATCCCTCCAACCGCAGCCGGACGAACCGCCTGCGCCACTTGGAGACCGTGTCCCGATGAATGCGCAACTCCGCGGCGATCTCGATGTTGTCCTTGCCGTCCGCGCACGCCAGCACGATCTTCGAGCGCATCGCTAAAACCTGCGATGACTTGCTCCTTCGCGCCCAGCGCTCCAGCGTCGCCCGCTCCTCCGCCGAGAGAGTCACCTCAGTCTTCGGCCGTCCCGTCCGCGCCATGAGTCACTTTAGACTTAGCCGACGAATTTCAGGCGCAGGATACTAGGAGGCGGACCGGCGCAGGTCTTCTTTGGCGATCCGCTCCACGAAGATCGGAACGAAGTCACGGATCGGCCGCCCATCGAAACGGTGGTGGGCCGCCACCACCGCAGAACGTACCCGTTCAGCCGAATGTCTGCGGGCGAAGGCTCTGGTCAACCGTGCCTGCAGTTCATCCACCGCCAGGTGTTCACGTTCGGCGACATCAATGTCCATGGACTCTCCCCACGAAGGGTCTGGAAGGCCTATCTCGCCGAGCACCTCGGGGCCTGCTCACCGCCGCCTGGCTAGTTCTCGTTGTGTGTTGTCTGCGGTGGGGTGGCCGTTGCTTGGCGGCGCAGGTCGATGATCGGCTGCAGGAGCCACAGCCAGCAGGTGGCCAGCGCCGCCGCGGCGCCGAACACGATGGCGAGCCAATTGCCGAGCACGACCTCGGCCACCAGCGCCATCGCGGCGGTGATCGCGACCGCCAGCGATACGGCACCGGCCAGGCCCAGCTCGTTGGCGCGATGCACGATCTTCTCCTTCAGCCCGGTACGAAACAGCAGCCGGTGCTGAACAGCGGGCGCGATGAAACAGAGCGAGGCGATCGCCGACCCCGTCAACGCGATGAAGAACAACCAGTGACCCGAGGTGTCCACCTTGGCGAAGCCGCTCTGAAACGGCATCGCCAGCAAAAAGGCGAACAACACCTGCACCCCGGTCACCATGACCCGCAGCCCTTGCAGGAGCTCAGATAATTCACGGTCGATGCGTTCCTTGTGGCTTTCGTCGGCGCTGCTCTCCTCCACTGGCACGGTAGAGGATTCGCCATCGACAAGAAGGCGGCTTTGGTTCTCCTGCCGGGGCAACGCCATCGGCCTGGCACCTCCGTGAGTCTCCTGTGGCACCGCCACGGGGCGGATCCATCGATCGTGTTCTCGGCTCGCGGCCCCGGAGCGCCCGCAGCCTACCGGCGGGGAGCCGCAGCGCCGTGCGGGAGTGTCACGGGTGCTCGAGCGGCGCCCGAGCCCGGACGATCCGCGGGTCGCCGCCGAGAAGATCGTCGAACAAGGCGTGATAGTGCGCCATGGCCTGCCGCAGTTCCTGGATCGACACCCAACCGCCTGCGGCGCGCCCGCTGACCTCATGGGCTTGGCGATAGTGCTCCAGAGTGCGGCTGTGTCGCAGCGACAGATCGGACGCCCGCTGCGCGAAGTCCTTGGTGGCATAGCCGCACTTGGCCATGACGGCCCGCACCAGCAGATCGGCCTCGCCGACCGCGGGACCCGGCTCGTTCACGAAACGCTCCTGCACCGCGGCCCACCTGTCGGCATAGCCGCGGCGTGCGTCGGGATCGAGCGGCCGTACATCGAGTGGGCCTGACCGCGTTCGATGGGCTCGCAGCTCACGCTCGGCCGCCCTGCGGTTGCCCGCGGCGGCGACAGTGCGTTCGTGGGCGGGGCCGAATCGCTCGCGAAGGCGACCTCGACGCCTGCGCAACAAGAAGAAGCCGACGGCCGGCACCGCCACCATCACCCCGACGATGACGGCCACCCACATCACGGTCTCGGTAGACACGACCGCCTCCACCCGATATCGCCGGCACATCCTGCCCGAAGACAGGTAACCGGACACCGCCAGTCAACGCCGCTTACCCGGAGACGGATAGGGGCGTTCGGCGCAAAGCTCATCACGGGAGCTGATCACAGCCGGCAAGCCGGAAAGGGCAGTGTGGTGGGCCGGGTAGCGGGTCGTGTCCTGGCCGACCTGCGCGTCGAGCGGCCGGATCACGACTGGCCGGGACCTCGCGCCGCGGCCGTCTTCCACAACTTGCGTAGCCGGTGGCACCGCCGCGCTCAGGCCGAGTGGGACCAACCTCGACGAGGGCGCGGCCTACCCCGCACTAACTCAAGGCCTGTCCATTATTCCCCTCTATTAGATTCTTTGTCCCGTTTGAGGGGAGCTGAGGGGGTGACGGACTCCGGCCAGATCGCAAAGCGGGCGGCCGATGAAGAGGATGAGGACTACGAGGACAAGGACCACGAGGACGAGCAGGCACAGCGGCCTGCCCGTCCGGTACGGCGGGCCGGCCAGTTGCGGAGGTGAGTCAGGTGGCTGAGGCAAAAATGGGACAAATCGGGGAAACGGTTCGTGGCGCCGGCCAGGGAGCGACGGAAACGGCAAGGAGGGCCGCCAGCACGGCCGAGCGGGCACGCCGGGGTGTGGCCGACGGGGCGAAGGGTACGGCCCAGGGCGTGGCCGGTGCGGCGCGGAAGGCCGAGGGCGAGGTTGCCGAGAAGGCCAAGGACGTCGGCCAAGGGATCGCCGCAAGCCTTCCGACGGCCCGGCTCGTGCAGGAGGCACAGAACCTGCTGCAGGCCGCGAGCGAGCGGCTGCTCTCGTCCGCTGAAGGAAAGATCGAGGATCTCACCGGTCGGCTGACCGACTACGTGGGGAGCGGCGGGAAGAGCCTCATCAGCGCGGTGACCGGCTCCGACAATCCCGGCGGCGTGCTGGGCGGCGCCCTCCAGGGCGCCCTCAAGGGCGGCTTGAAGGGCGGCCTCAAAGGCGGCCTCTGGGGTGGACTGAAGGGGGGTCTGAAGGGGCTCTGGCAGAAGATCACCGGTGGTAAGGGTGGTAAGGGTGGTCACCAGAAGATCGCCAACATTGTCGAGACGATCGACGTGGGCGCTCCCCGCCGCCTGGTGTACGACCAGTGGACCCAGTTCCAGGACTTCCCGACCTTCATGAAGAAGGTGGAGATGGTCAATCAGGAAAGCGACGAGCAACTCTCTTGGAAGGCGCAGGTCTGGTGGTCCCACCGGACGTGGAAGTCCCACATCATCGAGCAGGTCCCGGACAAGCACATCATCTGGCGGTCGGAGGGTGCGAAGGGTTACGTGGACGGTGCGGTGACGTTCCACGCGGTCACGGACGACCTCACGCGTGTCCTGGTAGTGCTGGAGTATCACCCGCAGGGGCTCTTCGAGCGTACGGGCAATCTGTGGCGTGCCCAGGGCCGGCGGACGCGGCTGGAGCTCAAGCACTTCAGGCGGCACGTGATGTCGCACCTCCTGCTGCACCCCGACGAGGTCGGCGAGGGCTGGCGCGGGGAGATCCGCGACAGCCAGGTCGTCAAGGACCACGAGACGGCGATGGAGGAGGAGCGCGCCAAGCTGGCCGAGGAGGAAGAGAAGCCGGAAGAGGAGGAGTGGGAGGAGGAAGAGCCCGAAAGGGCCGAAGAGGAAGAGCCTGAAGAGGAGGGCGAAGAGCCCGAGGAAGAGGAGTTCGCTCCCGCAGGGCGCCCCGCGAGGGCCCAGACGCGCCGGACCCGCGAGCAGCAGCCCTCCGTCCGGCGGCGCAGGCCCGAGTAAGAGAAATGGCGTGCTCGCGAGCGCTGTTGTGCAGAGTGGTCAGGGCGGGCTGCAGTCTTGAGCAACGCGTCCGCGGTTCTTCGGCGTCGGACTTGAACAGCGCGGTGTGCGTGGGCTGCCGCGCCGGCCGGCGGATTACGCCGTGGTGTCGTGGTCGTCGTTCGCTACCACAACCCCCACGCCAACGAGCGGCCGGATCCGATCGACAGCTGGCTTCAACAGTTGCGGCGTGACCCCGCCCGCGGGCATGTGTGGCTGCGCCGCCTTCAGCCCTACACCATCTCGCTGCCCAAGAGCCAACTCACCAAGCCGCACGTGGCAGCCCTGATGCGTCCAGTCATCGGCGATCTGTACGAGTGGATCGGCGACTACGACCTCAATACCGGCATCGTCATTCCCGCCAAGAGGAGAGCGCGTGAGCAAACCCGCCCGCGAGTCCTGTCCCGCCCTCGTTATGGAGGTGCGCGGAGACTTCGCCTGCTTCACCCGTCCGGAGCTGAAGGCCGAACGGGTCAGCTATCCGGTGATGACGCCCAGCGCCGCCCGCGGCGTGCTTCAGGCGATCTTCTGGAAGCCGGAGTCGATTACCGGATCGAGCAGATCGACGTGCTCAACGAGATCAAGTGGTTCAGCATCAGGCGCAACGAGGTCACCGACGCGCCTAGCCTCAGCACGGTACTCAAGGAGGGTCGCCGCTACCACTTCCGTGCCCCAGACAAGCGCGACCAGCGCAACACCGTGGCCTTGCGCGACGTGGCCTACCGCATCCACGCCCAGATAGAACTCAAGCCCCACGCCACCGCTCACGTGGCCAAGTACCGCGACCAGTTCCACCGCCGGATCGAGCGCGGAGCCTCCTTCACCCACCCCTACCTGGGCACCCGTGAGTTCTCCTGCACCGACTTCAGCACACCCGACTACAGCAATCAGCCCATCAAGCGCAGTGAAGACCTGGGCGTCATGCTGCTGCGCATCGACTACGACACCCCGGCTCCGCGCTCGCTGTGGTTCACCGCCGAACTGCACAGGGCGTCTTGAAGGTGCCGCGTGAAGGCATCCACGACCCGGCCCGGGATGCCGAGATCGACACCGCCGAACGGCGGAGGGCCTGATGCTCCTGACTCGCCTCCAGCAATACGCCACCGCGCACCCCGAGCACATCCCGCCGCCCTTCCACATCCAAACCGGTGTGCATTGGCTCGTCGACCTGGACGGACGCGGCTACCCGGCCGCAGGACCGGTCGCCGAGCTCGCGCCGATCCGCGATCCCGGTGATCCCAGCGGACGGCGCGGCCTGCCTATGGTGGTGCCCAGCCTGGGCCGCACCTCGGCCGTCGTACCACTACTGGCCTGCGACAAGATCGAGTACGCGCTGGGCTGGCCCGACCCCAACGACGCCGACGACGAACGCAAACGCGCCCGAGCGCACCGCTACCACCAGGCATTCATCGACCTCGTGTGCGCCTGGGCAGACCACGACCCCCACGAGCCTGCCGCGCAAGCCTTACGCGCTTTCCTCACCTCCCAGGGCGTTGGCCACATCCAGCCGCCGAAACACTTCACTTCTGGCCAGATCGTGATGTTCCGCATCGACGGCCAGCCCGCCCACGCAACCGCCAGCGCCCGCGCCTACTGGAGCCTGGTCGCCTCGCAGCGCAAATCCTCCGGTGCCCACGACCGCTGCCTGATCTGCGACACCGTCCAGCCAGTACTACAACGAGCCCCACGCCCCGTCCGACCCGGCCTGATACCGACCGTGGGCCACGACCCGTTCAGCAAGACCGAGCGTAAACGCGGCAACTCCGCCTCCCTGGTGAGCGTCAACCAGCCCGCTCACGGCTTCAACCTTGTCACCGGCCTGCAGCACACTCCCCTGTGTGAAACCTGCGTCGAGGGCTACACGGGCACGCTGGAACACCTGCTGCAACATCCCAACCACCGGCGCACCATCGGCGGCACCGCGATCATCTGGTGGATCGTGCCAAACGACCGCACAAGCAACCCGGCCGTCCCGCAGAGCAGGGCTACCATCCAGCTGCTCTTCAAACCTGATCCCATAAAGATCGCCACCATGCTGGACGCGCCCCGCGCCGGCGCTCCCATCGTCGCCGGCACTTCACACACCGAACGTTTCTGCGCGACCACCCTGTCCAACAACTCCGCCCGGATCATGGTCCGCGACTGGATCGACATCCCTCTGCCCGAGGCGGAACAACACATCGCGTCCTGGTTCTCCGACATGCTCATCACCGACCCCTGGACAGGCCAACGACGCTTCCCCTCCCTGTTTCGCCTAGCCCTGGCACTCGGACGCTGGCAACCCGGTAAGAACGGCGCCCGTGGCAGCTACGCCTCCTTCGGCGCCAAGGGTGCCCAACGCCCCGTCTGGATCCAACGCGAGCTCCTGCACTCCGCCCTCAACGGCACCCGGCTGTCCTCCGCCATGCTGGCCCACCTGCTGCTACGCGTCCGCACCGACGGCGGGTTCGACCTCACTCGCCAAGCCCTGATCCGGCTCTGCCTGACCCGCTGCCATCCCAACCAAGCCCGGAGGCTTCCCATGGCCCTCGACCCTAACGACGACACCCCCGCCTATCTGGCCGGCCGCATGTTCGCCGTTCTGGAATCTCTCCAATACGCCGCTACCCGCGCGGGTGGCGGACAGCTCAACACCACCCTCGGCGACCGCTACTTCAGCCGTGCCGTCACCAGCCCAACCACGACATCGCCCGCGCCCGCACCCGCCGCCTGGCTGCCGACGACCTCATCCCTGACAGCGCCGCCGACGAGCCCAACACCGACGCAGAACCCGGCACCACCCTAGACACCGACAACTCCGTCGCCCTGGAGGACTGACCATGACCGACCAGATCCCTACTCACCTCGACCCCGCCCGCCGCCACGACATCGTCATGCTCTTCGATGTCCACGACGGCAACCCCAACGGCGACCCCGACGCCGGCAACCAACCCCGCCTCGACGCGGAGACCTACCAGGGCCTAGTCACGGACGTGGCCCTCAAGCGCAAGATCCGCGACACCGTCCCCCTGCTCCACCCCGACGACCCCCGCTACAAGATCTTCATCGAGGCTGATGTTGCCCTCAACAGCCAGATCGAACGGGGTTTCGCCGGCGCTGGCGTCAAACCCAGCAAGAAAGCCACCCCCCAAGAACGCGACGCTGTCCACAAGTGGATGTGCGACAACTTCTACGACGTCCGCCTCTTCGGGGCTGTCCTCTCCACCGGCGATGCCCAAGCCGGACACGTCCGCGGCCCCCTCCAAATCGCCTTCTCCCGCAGCATCAGCCCGATGTTCCCCGTCGACCACGCCATCACTCGCATCACCCAAACTCGCCAAGCCGACATCGACAAAGGCGAACGCACCGAAATGGGTTCCAAATGGACCGTTCACTACGGTCTATATCGCGTCCACGCCTACTACAGCGCCGCCCGCGGTCTCCAAACCGGCGTCGTGAGCTGGGGTTTATCTCACCGCAGTATCTGATCCATCTCATCGCCGGATGTTTTTGATCTCACTACACGATCACATCGCGCGATGGGTTCACCCCTTCCCCGAAACCTACTTTCGCCTCGTAGGTCACCGGAAACGGAAGGGAAGTGATCTAGATGAGCCCAGCTCAGCGCCACCAGCGCCGCGACCTGATCGCGGGACTGCACACGCTCGCCGCTTTCCTGGACAGCCACTCGCACGTGCCCGTTCCCAGATACGGAACGGTGCGGGTGTCGGTCCACACGCTCTACGACACCGACGCCACCACCGAGACGGAAGCGATCGCCGAAGTCGGGCGCGTGGCCGCGCAGTTGGGCGTCACGCCCACGATCCAGCGCGGACATCACGTCGCCTGTGCGACGTTCGGCGCGGTCTGTTACGAAGCCCTCCACGTCACGGACGCGGCCATGGCCCGCATCCAGGCCCTGGACTCCTACCGCGACGCGATCACCCTCGACGAGATCGAGGGGGCGTAAGCGATGGACCTCGGACTGTTCGTCGTGTTCCTGGGCCTGGCCCTGTCCATCGGCACGCTGACGCTGTTCGCGGTGCTGGTCACCGTGATCCGCGCCGAGGACCGCCGCCACACCCCCACCGGAACTCTGAGCCGCCGCCTGCTGGGCACCCACGCCCACCACTGCCCGCCCGCCGCCTGCCCCGGGAGGAGGTGAACCCACTGATGCGAGCCCTCCCATTCCAGCCTGGCCGATGCCTGTGCGGAGCCGCCACGCCCGGAACCCTGCGATGCCGCAAGTACCGCGCCCGCTGGCGCTGGTGCCGCCGCAAGTCCCGCCACGACGGCATCTAGCCCCATCCGCAGTCCCCCGCGAGATCCCGTGAGAGGAGGTGAAGCCCTCATGACGGTAACTGTCCCGCTGATGCTCGTGGTCGGTGCGGTCGTGTTCATCACCTGGCGCTATCTGGGCCTGCGCTGGTGGCACGCGCTGATCTGCCTGCTGTTCGGCTTCCTACTGGCCGCCACCACGCTCGCACCCGACATCCGCACCGCCATCCAGGCCGCCCTGAGCTGGATCACCGGCCACTGACCTGCCCGCCAACCGAAGAAGGTGATGCTTAATGACCCAACGCCACCCCTACCCACACGCTGATCTCCAAGGAGCTGCCACCCGCAACACCACCGCCGCCGAACTACTGACGGCATTCGCCAAGTCCGCCCCCGCCGTCAACCACCTGTGGCGCCACATCTTCGACGCCCTGGCCGACACTCCCGCCCTGATCACCGAAATCGACCAGCTCCGCACCGAACTGTCCACCGCCCGCTACCAGCGCGCCAACCTGATCGCCGCCATCCGCGCCACCCTCGCCGCGCACGAGGAGGGCGAGTACGACCCCCTGTTCTACGTGCGCGACGAGTTGCACTTCCAGCACCACGCCGACATTCGACGTGCGGCGGGTGGTGGCCGATGAGCCGTCATCGTGCCTCGCGCTACCAGGTGCGGCGCAACGCCCGCCGCATGCGCCGCTACGGCGTCGAACCCATCGGCCTGATCACCGATGACCTCGAATTCGCGCCGCTGGTCATCGCCGGCATCGCCCGCGCCGTCTGGCGCTACCGGTCCGAGCTCGCCCCCCTCACCGCCGCATTGGTCACCGTGGTGGCGGGGGCGACCCTGCACACCTGGTACCCGACCTGGTGGCCCACCGTCCCCCTGGTGGCCGCCGCCGTGGCTCTGGCGCTGCTCGTGTGGGGGCGGTGGGTCAACCTGACCCGCCCGATAGAACGCGGCTATGCGGCGATCACCACGGCGTTCGCGGGCGGGTGGCTGACCGCCGCCGCCCGCATCGGCCCCTCCACGCCGCCACTACCGGCGATCCTGCTGATCGGCGGGATGCTGCTGGCGGTCCCATGGTGGGCGCACCGCCGCCGGCGAGCCCGCGTGCGCGTCGAGCGCACGCTGGCCGCCTGGCCCGACATCGCCAAAGCGGTCGGCCTGACTGGATCACGCGTTCAGTCCGCGATCGTGGACCTGTGGGGCTACCGCTTCCGCCTCGGGCTGGGACTCGGCCAGACCGTCGAAGACGCCATCAGCGCCGTCCCCCGCCTCGAATCGGCGATCGGCACCACACGCGGCGGCATTCGCGTCCAACCGGTGGCCACCAAGCAGGCCAACCGCGCTGATGTACGGGTCATCGAAACCGACCCGCATGCCGACGCCATCGCCTGGCCAGGCCCCTCCATCACCTCGATCACCCAGCCCGCCAAGCTTGGCCTGTTCGAGGACGGCGCACCCGTCCGCGTCCCCCTGCTGCGGCGGCATGGGCTGTTCGCGGGCATGTCGGGGGCGGGCAAGTCGGGCGGCGTGAACGTCCCGCTGGGGGACCTGACCGCCTGCCAGGACGTCATCTTGTGGGCGGTCGGCCTCAAGCGCGGCATGGAGCTGATGCCCTGGGCATCGTGCATCGATCGCCTGGCCACCACCCCGCAAGAGGCAGAGAACCTGCTGGCCGATGCCGTGGTCATCCTCGACGGACGGGCCGACGACCTCACCAAACGTGGCGAACGCGTCTGGGAGCCATCCCCCGACAGGCCCGCGCTGATCATCGTCATCGACGAGTACGCCGAGCTGGCCGCACCTGGGTCTACCAACGCCTCCAAGAACTGGGCCGCGCGCGCCGGGTCGAACAGGTCACTCGGGGACGCTGGCGCACTCTCCCCGAAATACACGATCCGTAATCGTCCGCGTCCGTCCGTGCGTCTGCGCGTGTATAGGGCGTGACAGGCACGGACGGACGAACAGACGGACCATCACAGCCCGTAACCAAAACACGCGAACCCCGCGAAGAAAGAGAGCCGCACACGACAAACCGAGAGAGGGATGCACATGCAGGCATACACCGTCGAACAGGTCGCAGGGATGCTGAGCATCGGACGCGACAAGGTCTACTACCTGCTCCGCACACAGCAGCTCAAGAGCATCAAGATCGGCAAGCTTCGCCGGATCACCGACCAACACCTTGCCGACTTCATTTCCTCGCTGGAACCGATAGACGAGGCGTAGAACACCGTGCTACACCGTTCGTATAGGCCGGATGCGACACCGTCCAGCCGGCGCCTCTTGATAACTGCATGGCACGAAAGGAAGCCGTCAATGACGAGCGACCGAACAACCCTGCCTCCCGTGCGCGTGGACACGGAACTGAAAGACCGTCTCCGCAGGTACGCCGAGTCGCAGGAGCGAGATGTGTCGTGGGTGATCAGGAAGGCGATCGAGGAGTACCTCAACCGTCACGAGAAAGGGTGATCCCTTGGCCAAGATCCTGATCGGCAAGTACGAAGCGACCATCTACCCGAGGGAGACGGCTACACCGGAGCCATCTCCCTCGGATTCGGCCCCGACGGCAGACGCCAGCGTCTCAAGCGCAAGGCCAAGACCCAGACCGCGGTCAAGGACAAGCTGATCAAGGCCGTCAAAGACCTTGAGGCGGGCATCAACGCATCGGAGACCTACACCGTGCGCGATGCCGTCAACGACTGGCTCAGCAAGGGTCTCAAGGGCCGATCCGAAAGCACCGTAACCAAGCTACGCATCCTCGCCGAGACGCACGTCATTCCAAGACTGGGAAAGATCAAACTCCAGCAGCTACGTGCCGATCACGTGGATGAGTGGCTTGGCCAGCTCGCCGGCAAGCTGGCCACCACCACCCTGCGAGAGATTCACGGCGTACTGAAGAGGGCCATCCGGCAAGCTCAGGCGCGTGACATGGTGCTCAGGAACGTACCACTGGCGTTCGCACCGAGGAAGCCCGCGCACTGCGCTGGGATCACGTCGTCGCCTGGATACCGGACAGCAAGTCCTGGCGACCAGCGACCGAAGTGGGGTTCAACCACAGGAAGTTCGCCATCTACGTATGGCGCGCCGACCGAGATGGAGGTGACACCAAGACCCGCAAATCGCGGCGCACGCTGGAACTGCCCAAGCTGGCAGCTCAGGCCCTCCGGCAACACCACGTCCGCCAAGCCGCCCACAAGCTCAAGGTCGGCGAGGCATGGCAAGACCACAACCTGGTGTTCTGCACGAGCGTCGGCACCCAACTGGACGCGTCAAACGTGCGCCGGGCATTCCGAAAGATCACCAAAGATGCGGGGATCGGTGCCAGCTGGACGCCCCGCGAACTGCGTCACTCGTTCGTCTCCATCATGAGTGACCAGGGCGTACCCATCGAGACCATCGCCGATCTCGTCGGGCACGCGGGCACCAGCGTCACGGAAGCGGTCTACCGGCACCAGCTCAGACCAGTGATCACTAAGGGTGCCCACACGATGAACATCATCTTCGGCGACAGCCGACACGGGTAGAGCGTCCGAGTGAGATGGCCCCCCGATTGGCTCCCATCGACTTCCAGACACGGAAAACGGGGCTCCGGATCTCTCCGAAACCCCGCCTCACCTGCATCTTTGCGGTGGGCGATACTGGGATCGAACCAGTGACCTCTTCGGTGTGAACGAAGCGCTCTCCCGCTGAGCTAATCGCCCGCCCTGCCGGTCCCTCGCGGTGCCGACGGGGAAAACCATACCGCACTCTGGCACCTGCTGGCGAAGCGAAGCGATCGGGCGGTGGGTCCGAGGTGGATCCACCGCGGACCCACGCTGGATCCGAGTCGGGTTCGCAGGTGGCTCCGCGGTTGCTCTGGGGTTGCTCCGGGGAGGATCGGGGGAGGTTCCGGGGTGACGAGGACGAGGCCGTGGGAGGGATTCAGGTGAAACGCGGCGGTTGCCCACCGGCGAGGTGGGTCGGTGGCATACCATCGTCCTGTTCCGTAAGGCACCGATCGCGATCTTTTGACAAGAAACGTTCATGGTCGAGCGCGCCGGGACAGGCTCCACAACACGCAAAACCCTCGTAAATACGACCCGATTTGATCACGTTTAGCCTGGTAGATGCCTAAATGTCCAGCTGTGATGTGCGTTACAGAAGGCCCCTGGAGCGGAATCTTTCCTACAGGTTTCTTCGTTCCGCGTCATAGCTCAGGACGAAGTCCGTCAGAGCAGTGAAAGCCCCGAAGAGGGGACCTACGACGAAAAGGTTTGGCTGACGATGAACAGCACCACCGTCTCCGCCGAGCTTGGCCTTCGGCTTGTGGTCCCCGACCGTACTACCGTCCCCCTGCTCGCCGGACTGAGCTACACAGCCGACGATCCTTACGCCATACGCATGGCCTTCCACGTGGGGAATGACGAGCCGGTCGAGTGGATCTTTGCTCGCGAACTGCTCACTGTGGGCATCGTGAGGCGTGTCGGCGACGGCGACGTACAGGTGTGGCCCGCGCGTGCCGATGGCGAGCGCACGCTCCACATCAGTCTCACGTCCCCGTTCGGGCAGGCGCTCTTCGAAGTGCCGCTGGCCCCGCTCACCGAGTTCCTCCACCGTACGTACGAGAAGGTCCCCGCGGGCCGTGAGACGGACTACATGGACCTCGACGCCGAGCTGACCAACATGCTCTGGCCCTCCTGACCCTCTAGCCAGGCAGCGTTTCCAGGACTTTGCGCATGCGGGCGATCTCGATGCTCTGACCCGAGTACACGTCCTTCGCCATCAGCCGCATGCGCTGGTCCCGGCCGGTCGCCAGTTCCTCCCCCGCCATCTTGACCGCTCCCTCGTGGTGCCTGGTCATCAGCTGCAGGAACATGCGGTCGAAGGCCGCCCCCTTGGTGGCGCGCAGCGCGTTCAGCTCCTCCGGCGTCGCCATGCCGTATCCCGCCGCCTGGGTGTGCGTGTGACCGTCCGGGGCGGAGCGGCCGAGCTCGGCCAGCCAGACCGTCATGGCCTTGATCTCCGGGGTCTGGGCGGCGGTGATCTGGCGGGCGAACGCGCGGATGGTCTCCGTGGTCGTGCGGTCGTTCACCAGTGAGGTCATTTCCAGGGCCTGGCGGTGATGGGGGATCATGGCTTCGGCGAAGCGCACGTCCGAGGCCACCGTCGGTCGGGGCGTCTGCCCCACCCGCTCCCCCGGCGTCGCGGTACGGCCCGGCGCCCCCGGACTCCCCGGCACGATCACCGGTGCCCCCGTACCCACGGGGGAAGGCCCGGCCGGCTCCGGAGAGCAGGCGGCAAGGGCGATTGTGGTCACAACTGTGATGAAGACCGCACGCGGGCGCGTACCCACTGACATAGCTTCCATAGTGAACTACGAGACAAAGGGGAATGCGCGTTGATCTCTGCCAAGTTGCGCGGAGCGTTGTTGTGTACGGTGCTGCTGTTAACCTCCGCCTGCACGGCGGGTCAGACAGCCTCCGGGGCCTCGACGCCCGACACCTCCACGCAGGAGACCAGCGCTCCAGCCGGCAAGCCGTCCGCCACCGGTGACGTGATGACGAGCGACAACGTCAAACTCGTCGCCCAGATGCGCCGCCCCGCCCCCCTCAACGGCCGGGACGACATCAATACAGACCTGGCGTTCCAGGGCGACTACGCGTTCGTGGGCAACTTCGGCGGGTTCGCGATCTACGACATCAGCAACCCGACCAAGCCTCAGCTGGTGAGCACGGTGTCCTGCCCGGCCCAGCAGAACGACGTCTCGGTCTACGGCGACCTGCTCATCCTGTCGATCGACGAGCCGCGCGGCGGCGAGGGGTGCGACTCCGGCGAGGAAAACCGCGAATGGGAGGGGCTGCGGATCTTCGACATCAGCGACAAGAAGAGCCCCAAGTACCTCAGCGCGGTCAGGACCGACTGCGGCTCGCACACGCACACGATGGTCCCCGCCGGGGAAACCCTCTACGTGTACGTCTCCTCGCCCGGCCCCGAGCCCGAGTCGAAGACCTGTCCCCCGCCCCACGAGCTCATCCAGATCGTAGAGATCCCCACAAAGTCGCCTCAGTCCGCAAAAATCGTGGCGAAGCCGGATATCTTCCCTGAGCGGCAGCACTCCGAGCTCGCCTCCGGCTGCCACGACATCACCGCGTACCCCGAGAAGAAGCTGGCCGCGGCCGCCTGCTTCGGCGACGGCGTGCTCCTCGACATCTCCAACCCGGTCGAGCCGAAGGTCCTCCAGCAGATCACCGACACGGAGAACTTCCAGATCTGGCACTCGGCGACGTTCAACAACGATGCCACGAAGGTCGTGTTCAGCGACGAGCTGGGCGGCGGCGGCCAGGCCACGTGCGACAGCAACACGCCGCGCACGAAGGGCGCGGACGCCGTGTACGACATCGTGAACGGCAAGCTGGAGCGGCGCGGATACTTCAAGATCCCCCGGGATCAGCAGGAGAACGAGAACTGCGTGGCCCACAACGGGTCCCTGATCCCGGTGCCGGGCAAGGACGTCATGGTGCAGTCGTGGTACCAGGGCGGGGTGTCGATCTGGGACTTCACCGACTCGTCCAACCCCAAGGAGATCGGTTACTTCGAACGCGGCCCGTTCCCGGGCGGTGGCATCGCGGGGTCCTGGTCGGCGTACTACTACAACGGGTACATCTACTCCAGCGACATCATGGAGGGGCTGGACGTCCTGGAGATCAACGATCCCCTCACCGACCCGGCCAAGAAGATCAAGATGGACGACTTCAACGTCCAGACCCAGAAGTCGTACTGAGAGCTGGGGGCAGACTGATCATCGCTGGCCGACCACCCCGGTGGCTCACCCAGTCCGGGGGCGACCCACCCGGTCGCCCCCGGAACTCGGCTCTCCCGTCGGCACCTGCCCGAGGGGCCCTGGACGCCGCTCCGGGAACGGCCCATCCGGCCCGGGGAGTGCAGCCCGCTCGGCCACTCCTGAATGTCGTTCCCGGACGCGAACCCCGGCCGCCGTCTGGGCGGGCCGGTGCCCTTCTCGTGGGCGCCCGCTCACTGGGGCCCAGGCAGCCGGGTGAGCCGCCCCAGCCCGGGCGGGCGGGTGAGCGACCCCACCGGGTGGCCGGCCAGCGATGGTCAGCCACGGTGAGGCCGGCCAGCATGAGGGTGGCGGGCCGGTCGGTCGCCGCCAGGTGAGGCTGGCGCGCCGGTCGCCGCGGTGAGGGTGGCGGGGCGGCCGGTCTCCACCAGGCGAGGGTAGCGGGCCAGTCGGCCGCCACCGGATGAGGGCGACGGGCCGCTTGGCCGCCACCGGGTGATGGTGGCGTGGGCGTCGGTCGCACCGGGTGAGGGATGGCCAGCCGGTTGGCCGCCACCGGGTAAGGGTGATGAGCCGGTCGGTCCGCGGATGGGGATGGAGGGCCGGTCGGTCCCCGGGGGAGGTGGTGGGGCGGTCGGTTGTCGCCGGGAGTTGCCGGATCAAGCCCGGGACAGCAAGAAGCCCCAGCTTACGGCAGGTGCCGTGAGCTGGGGCTGGAGCATGGTGGACGATACTGGGATTGAACCAGTGACCTCTTCCGTGTCAGGGAAGCGCTCTCCCGCTGAGCTAATCGTCCTTGTGAGGTGGCGACGGGATTTGAACCCGTGTGGACGGCTTTGCAGGCCGCTGCCTCGCCTCTCGGCCACGCCACCGAGCCGGAAGCTCCGAGCGGAAGACGGGATTCGAACCCGCGACCCTCACCTTGGCAAGGTGATGCTCTACCACTGAGCCACTTCCGCATCCGCCTCGTTTAACCGGGGCGACGAGAGAACTCTAGCGAATCCTGGCCGAGTACCCAAACTGGATTACGCTCGCGCAGGTCACGTGTGGCCCCCGTTGACGGTGATGCGCTGGCCCGTGACGAACGCGCCGCCCTCCGAGGCGAGGAACGAGACGGCCGCCGCGACGTCGCCGGGCGTGCCCATGCGCCCCAGGGGCACCTCCGCGAGGTAGCCGCTCTCGTCGAGGCCCGCGTGCCGCTCCACCGGGATCCAGCCGGGGGCGACGACGTTGACCGTGATGCCGTGCGGGCCCAGCTCGCGGGCCCAGACCTCGGTCATGGCGTGCTGGGCACTCTTTGCCGCGATATAGGCCGACATGGCGGGAAGTTTGCGGTCCACGACGTCCGAGCCGATCTGGATGACGCGCCCGCCGCCGTGTTCCTTCATCCCCGGCAGCACCGCCTGCACCAGCAGTGTCGGGCTCTTGACGAAGAACTCGAGCTGGTCGAGCTGCGCCTGCCAGGTGAGGTCCTCCAGCGCGATGGTCGGCTGCGGGCCGGTCGCGTTGGCCACCAGGACGTGGACCGGGCCCAGGCGCTCGGTGATACCGGCGACCAGGGCCGAGACACTGGGCTCGTGCGTGACGTCGGCGGCGAACGCCTCCGCGGCGCCGCCCGCGGCGCGGATCTCGTCCACCACCCTCGCGGCGCCGTCGGCGTCCCGGCTGTAGTTGACGGCGACGGCCAGGCCGTCGCCGGCCAGCCTGCGCGCGATCACGGCACCCAGGCCGCGGGACGCGCCGGTCACGAGGGCGACTGCTGTCATGGGACCCGACTCTAGCGACGATCATCGGCGGCGATCCCCTCGGGCGTCCCCTGATCGGGCCTCAGCGACTCACACCACCGCCTACCCAGCCCAAGGCGAGCCCAAGCTACGCGACCGCCGTGGGCCAGGAGCTGGGACGCAGGCTGAAGCGGCGTGCGCCCCCCTGAACGCACCGAGCGACATGAGGGCCGCCAAGCGGCGTGATCCCGTGACCGCACCGAGCGGCATGGGGCCGGGAGCGGCAAGAGGGCCGCGAGCGCACCGAGCGACGCGTGTGCGCTGCGAGCGTCCTGAGTCCCGTGAGCACAGCGAGCGGCTGAGGGCCGCGAGCACCGTCGGCGCCCGCGGGCCAGGGTTTCAGCGACGAAGACCCGCCTCCGCCCAGGGCCGACACCGTAAGCGCGACCCACCACCGAACAGGGCCGGCACCGTAGGCCGGGTCAGCGGCGGTGCGGGCCGCCGGTCAGGCTCGCCGGGTACGGTTCCTCCGTCTCCAGGCGGTAGTCCCGGCCGGAGACGGCGCGGTTGCCCTCGATGACGCGCTCGGAAGGCGGCCTCTCCCCGTCCGCCAGCGCCTGCCGCATCCTGCGGAACCGCTCGTGCTCCTCCAGCACGTACCCGGTTCCCAGCGTCGTGCGGTCGGCCTGGGTGGCGAGCAGGTCGCGGAGGTAGGCCTTGTTCGGCTCGAACGTCACCGGCAGCGGGAACGCCTGAGCCAGCACCTGGTCGGGATCGCGCCCGTCGAACCGCCTGAACAGCTCGGCCGCCAGCCGCAGGTGCTCCAGCTCCATGTTGAGATGCAGCTCCCAGATGCCCTTCACCCGGGGATCCGACTCGGTCTCCATGAACGAGTAGTACAGGTAGCACTCGTTGTACTCGTGGTTGAGCAGCCGCTCCCACCAGCTCTCGCCCGCGTCGGCCAGCGACTCGTAGTGGGTGAGGTGCCCCTCCTCGACCAGCCCGATCTCCTGGTAGAGCCGGCGGGCCGCGGGCTCCAGGCACATGGGGCCGGCGGTCATGGAGAAGTTCATGATCTGCTGCTCGACCGCCATGACGGTGAGCGCGTGCAGCCGCGACAGCGGCTCCGTCTTGCCTCTGTCGTACGGCTCGCGCACGTTGTCCACCGGATCGCGATGCTGCAGGTGCGTCGGCCGCCCCGGCATCACCTCGGTCACCCGGCCCACGATCTTCTCGGTCGCGCGGTGCTCGATCATCTCGTACAGGTTCGCGTAGCGGTAGAGGTGGTCGAGGTGCTCCAGCAGGCCGAACTGGTAGGCCTGCTTCAGGTAATCGTCGGGCTCCATCCGCGCCGCCCACGCCGTCAGGTCCACCGCCGCCTGCTCGTAGGCGATCGTGGTCTCCAGCACCGACGACGTCCCCGGCAGCAGCCAGTTGACCACTTTCTGCTGCTGCGCCTCGATGTAGCGCACCCGCGCCAGTTGCTGCCTGATCTCGGTGTCGGGGCAGTGGCGGGCGAGCTGGTGGCTGAAGAAGATCGCCTCCGTCTCGATCCCGTTCATGGTGACGATGCGGCACCGCGTGTACGGGTCGGTGTGGTCGGGGTCGATCGGCGTGACGTTCAGCTGGTTCCAGTGGCGCAGCTGGTCGTCCAGCGGGATACCCCGCTCCTGCAGTGGGTCGAAGGCCATGTCGCTGCGCTTACCCGGCGCGAAATGCGGCAACCTCCGCTTTCGGTCCGCCGACGGCCCGCGTTCGGTAAGGAAGCGCGTGCCCGCCGGAGGCCCGGGTAGGGCGCGGGCGTGGGTGAACAAGATGTCATCGATTTGCTGGTGATCCAGCACAGCCAGATCAGGGACCTGTTCGACGAGGTGGAGCAGGCGCCGCCGGACAAGGTGGAGGAGGCCTTCGACCGTCTCACCCGGATGTTGTCCGTGCACGAGACCGCCGAGGAGGAGATCGTCCATCCGTACGCGCGTAGGAAGCTCGACAACGGGCAGGGCGTCGTGGGCGACCGCCTGACCGAGGAGAACCGGGCCAAACAGCTCCTCCTCGACCTCCACAAGGGCGGGGTGGATCATCCGCAGTTCTGGGAGCGGCTCGGCGAGCTGCGACTGGCCGTGGCCGCGCACGCCCGCAGCGAGGAACGGTACGAGTTCGTCAAGCTGCGCGCGAGCACCTCCGCGGTCGAGCGGCGGGCCATGGCCGCGGCGGTGCGGGCTGCGGAGAGTCTCGCCCCGCTGCGCCCGCACCCCGGCACGGAGAGCGCCACCAAGAACGTGCTGATGGGCACGCCGATCGCGCTGATGGAGCGGGCGCGCGAGCTGATCCGCAAGGCGCTCGGCAAGCGCGGCTGACCCTTCGACGCACGCCGCAAGGCGCTCGGCAAGCGCGGGTGCCCCTTCGGCGCACGGCGAAAAGCGCTCGGCAAGCGCGGCTGAACCCTTCGACGCACGGCGAAATGTCGCCGTACTAGCGTCGTACGCATGGAGTACATCGCTCGTGACGCCGACATAGCGCCCGTCGCCGCGCTCATCGCGGACCCGACCAGGGCGGCCATGCTGACCGCCCTCCTCGACGGGCGGGCCCTGGCGGCGGGAGAGCTGGCCAGGGTGGCCGGGGTCAGCGCCGCCACGGCGAGCGCCCACCTGGCCAGGCTGCTCGACGGGCGGCTGGTCGACGTCGTACGCCAGGGCCGCCACCGCTACTACCGCCTGGCCGGGCACGACGTGGCCGAGGTGCTGGAGGTGCTGGCCAGGGTCAGCGCCCGCCCGCCCGTGCGGTCCCTGCGCCAGTCCAGGCAGGCCAGGATGCTGGAGGAGGCCCGCACCTGCTACGACCACCTCGCGGGACGGGCCGGGGTGGGGCTGCTCGACCGGCTCGTCGAGGGCGGCTACTACGCGGCGCAGGACCTGACCGAGGCGGGAGAGCGGCTGCTGACCGGCATCGGCGTGGACGTGGACGGGGCGCGGCGGTCGAGGAGACGGTTCGCGCCCGAGTGCCTGGACTGGACCGAGCGCAGGTCGCATCTGGGCGGGGCACTGGGTGCGGCGATCACCGAGGTGCTGTTCGAACGGGACTGGTACCGGCGCGGCAAGGTGCCCAGGGCGGTGGTCCTCACCGACGAGGGCAGGGAGGGGCTGTCCGCATTGTTCCCGAGTAAGGAGCTAACATCGGGTACGCCGGTTACCTAGCGAGCAGCGAGAGAGACACCCCATGCGCGACAACGAAGTCGTGAACGTCGGCCCCGAGCCCCTGACATTCGACGACGTCATCCGGGTGGCCCGCCACGGCGCCCCCGTACAGCTCACCGACGACGCACTCGCCGCCATCTCGGCGGCCCGCCAGCGGGTGGACGAGCTGGCCGAGAGCCCGACGCCCGCGTACGGCATCTCGACGGGCTTCGGAGCCCTGGCCACCCGCCACATCGACCCGGCCCTGCGTGCCCAGCTCCAGCGCTCGCTGGTGCGCTCCCACGCGGCGGGCAGCGGGCCCGAGGTCGAGACCGAGGTCGTACGCGCGCTCATGCTGCTGCGCCTGCACACGCTCGCCACCGGCCACACCGGCATCAGGCCCACCACGGCCAAGACCCTGGCCGCGCTGATCAGCGCGGGCATCACGCCGGTCGTGCACGAGTACGGCAGCCTCGGCTGCTCGGGCGACCTAGCGCCGCTGGCGCACGTCGCGCTCACGCTGATGGGCGAGGGCGTCGTACGCGACAGTTCCGGAAACCTCCAGCCGGCCGGCGAGGCGCTCAAGCAGGCCCAGATCGACCCCGTCGAGCTGGCCGCCAAGGAGGGCCTGGCGCTCATCAACGGCACGGACGGCATGCTCGGCATGCTCATCCTGGCCATCCACGACCTCACGGCGCTGGTCAGGACCGCCGACGTGAGCGCCGCGATGAGCGTGGAGGCGCTCCTGGGCACCGACCGGGTGTTCATGCCGGAGCTGCAGGCGCTCAGGCCGCACCCCGGCCAGGCCCTGTCCGCCGCCAACATGACCAAGGTCCTGCGCGAATCCGGCATCATGGCCAGCCACCGCGACCCGGAGTCCTGCACCCGCGTCCAGGACGCCTACTCGCTGCGCTGCGCTCCCCAGGTCGCCGGGGCCGCCCGCGACACGATCGCGCACGCCGCCACCGTGGCCGGATGGGAGCTGGCCAGCGCCGTCGACAACCCCGCCGTGCTGGCCGACGGCCGCGTCGAGTCCAACGGCAACTTCCACGGCGCCCCGATCGCGTACGTCCTGGACTTCCTGGCCGTGGTGGCCGCCGACCTGGCCTCGATGTCGGAACGGCGTACCGACCGGTTCCTGGACGTGGCCCGCAACCACGGCCTGCCCGCCTTCCTGGCCCACGACCCAGGAGTGGACTCGGGTCACATGATCGCCCAGTACACCCAGGCGGCCATCGTCTCCGAGCTGAAGCGCCTGGCGGTGCCCGCCAGCGTGGACTCCATCCCCAGCTCGGCCATGCAGGAGGACCACGTGTCCATGGGCTGGTCGGCGGCGCGCAAGCTGCGCAGGTCGGTGGACGGGCTCACCCGCGTGCTGGCGGTGGAGGTGCTCACCGCCGCCCGCGCGCTCGACCTGCGCGCCCCTCTGGAGCCCGCGCCCGCGACCGCGGCCGTCGTCAAGGCGCTGCGCGAGACCGTGCCGGCGCCGGGGCCGGACCGGTTCCTGGCGCCGGAGATCGAGTCCGCCGTGCGCCTGGTCGCCGAGGGCGGCGTGGTGGCGGCGGCGGAGTCGGTCACCGGCCCCCTGAACTAGCCGGGGAGCGCGACGATCAGGTCCACCTCCAGCAGCAGCCCCGGCCGGAACAGCCTGGACACCTCCACGGTGGTGCTGGCTGGGGGCGTGCCGGTGATGTACTTCGCGCGGACCCGTCCGTAGTCGAGAAGCTGGTCCATGTCCGTCACGTACGTCCGGATGAACGCGATGTCCTCGAACGTCGCCCCCTGGTCGGCGAGGATGCGCGAGATTACCTGGAAGATGTGCTCGGACTGGGCGGCCATGGATCCTTCGCCGACGATGTTCCCCTGCTCGTCGAAGGCGGCCTGGCCGGAGACGTAGAGCATGTCGCCGACGCGTACGGCGTGCGAGTAGCGGCCGTTCGTGGCGGGGATCGTCGACAGGTTCAGCGGCACCGCGCGACGGGCGGCGCCCCCGCCGACGTGCTCGGCGATCGCCGTCAGGTCGCGCTCCCCCAGCCCGGCCGCCCGCGCCTGCTGCAGCCTGGCCCGGGCGGCGGCGGCCATGGACGCGCCCTCCCAGGCGCCCAGCTCCAGGTCCTTGGTCGCGTGCCCCAGCGAGTAGCGGGTCTCGGGGGACGGCACGCGCAGCCGCTCCGCAAGCGCGCCCAGCGGGGTGCCCGACAGCACGTCGATCAGCGCGCCACGGTCCACGCCGTGCGCCTCGCCGTACGCGAACGTCTCCGCCAGCAGCACCTGGGCGGGCACGATCGCGCTCATGACGGCGATCTTCATGGCCGCGCCCGCGCCCAGCGGCCCGAGCTCCCGCACCGACCCGAACACCGACAGCACCTCGCGGCAGCCCGACACGTCACCGCCGGCCAGCACGGTGAGCGTGCCGTCGGCCGCGGGGCCCACGCTGCCCAGCACCGGCGCGTCCACCAGGCCCACCTCGGCCGGCAGCAGCGCCCGCAGCTCGCGCACCGCCTGCGGGCCGATCGTGGACATCTCCACCACCGTCGCGCCGGGCCGCAGCCCCGGCAGCGCCGCCGTCAGCACCTCCCGCACCGCGGCCGGGTCGCTGAGCATGGTGATGACCAGCTCGGCCCCGTCCACCGCCGCCGCCGCGGACACGCCGTCCGCGCGCCGCCACGTCGTCACTTTGTGCCCGGCCTGGATCAGCCGCCGGGCCATGGGGACGCCCATGCGCCCTTGTCCGAGAAAAGCAATCATGTGCCACAGTCAACCGGGGTGCGAGGTATTCCACCACCGACTAGATTGCATATCAGCCATGCGAGATCTGAATGCCTTGGACCCGGGAGCGCTGCGGCTGTTCCACGAGGTCGCCGCGAGCGGTTCGTTCACGGCCGCCGCCGAACTGCTCGGATACACCCAGTCGGCGGTCTCCCGCCGCGTCGCCGCGCTGGAGCGCGCCACCGGCGGGCCGCTCTTCGAGCGCCTGCCGCGCGGGGTGCGCCTGACCCCGGCGGGAAAGGCGCTGCACCGGCACGCCGTGGCCGTGCTCGACCGGCTCGAACGCGCGGGCGAGGAGCTGGCCGCCATCCACACCGGCCGGGGCGGGACGCTGCGCGTGGGCGCGTTCGCCACGGCCAACGTGGACCTGGTGCCCGGCACGCTCAAACGCTTCGCCGAGCGGCGGCCGGACGTCGAGCTGCGCCTGATCGAGGGGCTCACCTCGCGGCTGATGGACCGGCTGCGCGGGGGCGCGCTCGACGTGGCCGTGATCAGCGACTACCCGGCCGGGCTGTCCGCCGAGGGCGTCCGTACGGTGCCGCTGCGCGAGGACCGGCTGCTGGTCGCGCTGCCCGGCGGCCACCGGCTGGCCGCCGAACCCGACGTGGACCTGCGGGACCTGGCCGAGGAGACGTGGATCGAGGCAGCCCCGCGCGGCCAGCCGACCCTGCTGGTGACCGCGTGCGCGGCGGCCGGGTTCACGCCGCGCAGCGGGCTGCGGGTGGCCGAGTGGACGGGCAAGTTCGGGTTCGTCGCCGCCGGGCTCGGGGTGACGCTGGTGCCGGAGCTGGCGGCGCGGGCCGTGCCGCCAGATCTGGTGCTGCGTCCGCTGCGGGGGCTGGCGCCCGCGCGGAAGGTGTACGCGGCCCTGCCCGAGACTCCGCTGCCTGCCGCGCTGGAGCTCGTCGAAATGCTGGGAGAATGGAGAATGTGTACGACGGTTTCGCCCACTTAGGCCACGTGTACGCGACCGGGTTGCGTGACGTGACCTCCGACCTGGCCGCGCTCGACGGCGAGGGCTGGTGGGCTGTCGTCGTCGACTACGAGGGCAAGGTGACGTGCGCCCGGTTCGACCGGGTGCGCCGCTCCCCCCTGCCCGCTCCCGCCCGCCCCTGGCACGGGCCCCGGCCCAACCAGTGGCGCAGTTCGCTCGACCGGGCCGCCTACGAGCGCGGCGTGCGCGCCATCCGCGGCTACATCGAGCAGGGCGAGGTCTACCAGGCGAACCTCTGCCGGATCCTGACGGCCCCCGTCCCGGCCGACGCCGATCCGCTCGCCCTGGCCGCCCGCCTGGCCGCGGGCAACCCCGCGCCGTACGCGGCCGTCATCCGGGTGCCCGGTCTGAGCGTGGTGTCCGCATCGCCCGAGCTCTACCTGTCGCGTGACGGCGACGTGGTGGAGTCCAGGCCCATCAAGGGCACCGGCGCGACCGCGGACGACCTCCTCGACAAGGACTACGCCGAGAACGTCATGATCGTCGACCTCGTCCGCAACGACCTTGGCAGGGTCGCGGCCGTCGGCTCGGTCGAGGTGCCGTCGCTCTGCGCCGTCGAGGAGCACCCCGGGCTCGTCCATCTCGTCTCCACCGTCCGGGCCAGACTGGCGCCGGGGGCGGGCTGGCCCGAGCTCTTCGCCGCGACTTTCCCGCCCGGATCTGTCACGGGCGCGCCCAAGTCGTCGGCTCTGCGCATCATCAACGAGCTCGAACCCGCTCCCCGGGGGCCGTACTGTGGGGCTGTGGGCTGGGTCGACGCCGACCGCCGCCGGGCGGCGCTGGCCGTGGGCATCAGAACATTCTGGATCTCGCCGATGGCTCACGGCAGAGGCGAGATCCGATTCGGCACGGGAGCGGGCATCACCTGGGGCAGCGACCCCGGGCGCGAATGGCTCGAGACCGAGCTCAAAGCAGCCAGGCTCATCGCACTGGCATCCACAGGAGGAACTACATGAACATCCCTGTCTGGGTCAACGGCGAGCTGATCGACCCCGCGCAGGCCACCGTCTCGGTGTTCGACCACGGACTCATGGTCGGCGACGGCGTCTTCGAGACCATCAAGATCGTGAACGGCCGGTCGTTCGCGCTCACCCGCCACCTCGACCGGCTCACGCTCTCCGCCCAGCGCATGGACCTGCCCGACCCCGACGTCGACGCCATCGCCGACGGCATCGGCAAGCTCCTTGCCGTCGCGCCCGCGTGGGAGCTCGGCCGCATCCGCGTCACCTACACCAGCGGCCCCGGCCCCCTCGGCTCCGACCGCGGCGACCAGGGCACCACCTCCGTCGTCATCGTGGACGAGCAGAAGCCGTTCCCGGCCACCGCCAACGTCACCGTCGTCCCCTGGCCCCGCAACGAGCGCGGCGCCCTGTCCGGGGTCAAGAGCACCTCGTACGGCGACAACGCCAAGGCCCTGCTGTACGCCAAGAAGCGCGGGGGCGGCGAGGCCATCTTCGGCAACCTGGCGGGCGACCTCTGCGAGGGCACCGGCTCCAACATCTTCATCGTCCGCGACGGCCGCCTGCTCACCCCCACCCTCGAGGCCGGCTGCCTGGCCGGGGTGACCAGGGCGCTGGTGCTCGAATGGTGCGGCGGGGAGGAGACCGACGTGCCGCTGTCGGCGCTGTACGAGGCCGAGGAGGCGTTCCTCACCTCGACGACCCGCGACGTCCAGCCGATCAAGCTCGTCGACGACACCGAGCTGCCGATCGCTCCCGGCCCGATCACCACCAAGGCCATGCGGATCTTCGCCGAGCGCTCCGCCGCCGATCTCAACCCGTAGCCGAGCGCTCCGCCGCCGATCTCAACCCGTAGGCCGCGAGGGCAGGATGCCGGACGTCACCGGTGGACGGCCGGCTCCTTCTGCTCGCCGGGGAACACCATGATCAGCAGCTCCACGGCGCCGTCCGGCGGGTCCATGACCTGGTAGACCTGCTCGCGCCCGCGCAGGTGGACCCGGATCCGGTAGTGCCCGGGGCCGGCCGCGGTGAGGCCCCGGATGCGGTGGCCGTCGCCGTCGGAGAGGGTCAGCGCGCCTTTCGGGCTCTCGTAGCCCACCTCGACCACCTGCTTCCAGCCCCTGGTCTCCAGCGGCGGCCGCCCGGTGTAGGACTCGACGGTCACGCAGGCGTGCCCGATCTCGTCGGCCGCCCAGATCGCCAGCGCTCCGGGCGCGCTCCCGACCAGCTCCTCGACCAGGTCGGGAGCGCTGCCCTCGTAGCCGTCCTCCCATCCCTCGATGGTCCAGAATTCGGTGAACATCGTGGCGCGCCGCTGGCGTACCGGCTTGATCCTGGGGCGGTGGGTCCGGTGCCGGGCGCAGGCCCGCTCCTTCCCGGCGACGTACGCGGCCGCCTCCTTCCGCCTCTGCCGCTCCTGCGCCTCCTGCCGGCTCGCCACGGAGGGGCAGAGGGTGGCCAGCGCCCGCAGCAGGGCCGCATTCGGGGCGTCCCGCACGGCGAGCGCGTCGATGTCGCCGCCGTGCCGATCGGCCAGGCCGCACAGGTGGTGTCCCTGGGCCAGGACGATCCGGTCGGCCACCTCGTCCCATTCCCTGATGCCCTCGCCGGGGAAGAAGCCATAGCCGCGGACCCGGCACAGGAAGTCCTTCTCCTCCTTGCGCAGTCCTTCGACCGTGCCGTCGCCGAATCCGGCGCAGTCGAGCTCGCTGTCGGTGCTCACCTTGCCCTGTGGGACGGACCGGACCGCGACCAGGAGGGTCACCGTCACCGTCAGGACCACGGCCGCCGTACGGGCGAGGCGGCCCCTCCGGGCCGACGCGCGCCGGGGAGGGCGCACCCCGAGCAGGACCAGGATCGGGGGCGCCAGGGCGTAGAGGTCCATAGGTCCTACGGCGCTCCAGGGGTCCAGGCATCCCGCGTCGAGGGCATACCGGAGGAACTGCGGGAGGAGCAGGCCCGTGGCAGCGGAGCGGGCGACGATCCGGCCCAGCCGGTCACGACCCTTCCGGAGGCTCGCGTACCAGCCCGCGAAGCCGAGGACGATCATCGGTGCGCCACCGTACGACCAGAGCGGGAAGTCCCGCAGCACGCCTTCCCAGTAGCGGACGGACAGGTCGATCCGGCACGGATACAGGGTCACCAACCCGTACAGACCCGTGGCGTCCTCAGGTTCGGACAGGAGCGAGTCCACCCAGGTCAGGACGCTGGGCAGCACCGCGAGCAGCAGTGCCGTCGCCCAGAGAGCCGATGATCGTCGGGACATGACAGCGAACACTAGCGGGTGGCCGCCGGCCGGGCTGCCGCGCCGCTGAAATGATCTGGCCAACGGGCGCACATAGCGCGACGATCACCCCATGGACACGCAGGAGATCGCCGATCGACTCGAAATCACCGGGCTGCTGGCCCGCTACACCCGCGCCATCGACTCCGGCCAGTGGGACCTGCTCGACGAGGTGTTCAGCCCGGACGCGGTGATCGACTACCGCGCCACCGGCGGCATCAAGGGCACACGGGACGAGGTCAAGGCCTGGCTCGCCGAGGTGCTGGCGCACTGGCCGGGGCGGCTGCACCTCATCGGGGCGCCGACCATCGACTTCCAGGACGGCGACGCGCTCGTGAGCGCCCCGTTCACCGACACCCTCGCCCCCACCAGGGACATGGTCACCGCGGACACCGAGGGCTTCCTGCACGGCGGCGGCTGGTACCACCATCGCCTGCGGCGCACCTCCGGCGGGTGGCGCAGCGTGGAGCTGGTCGAGGAGCAGGCCTGGCGCACCGCCCGGTGATCCGGCCGGGGAGCGGTGGGCGGCCCGGCCGGACTGTGCGGCCGCTCAGCCCGCACGCCCGCTGAGCTGCGGGGACAGGGGCGGATACAGAGTTAAGACGTTTGTGGTCCAAACCTCTGAGCGCGCTGCTGTGGCGCGGGCTGGCCATCGCCCGGCGCGGTGGCTCCCGTTACGGGAGCGTGCCGGCCGGTGCGCTGGTGTCGTGGATCGCGTTCCAGACGTTCGTGAACGTGGGCATGACCGTGGGCCTGGTGCCGATCGTGGGCGTGCCGCTGCCGTTCGTCTCCTACGGCGGCTCGGCCACGGTCGCCGGGCTGGTGGCCATCGGGCTGCTACAGGCCGTGCACCGGACCAAGGCCATGGAGGCGTAGCAGGTTCTCCCCCAGGATCTTGCGCTTGGCCTGGTCGGTGAGCTGCGGGTAGCCGTAGCCGTCGCACAGGTCCTGCGGGATCTCGAAGTCCCTGAACGCCCTCAGCGCCCACTGCGGGTGGAAGATCGGCGCCTCCGAACCGTAGACGATCTTGTCTTCGCCGCACCAGAAGAGCAGCTTGCCGATGATCTCGGCGAACATCCTGGGCGCCCGGACGATGAAGTTGATCGTGGCGGCCAGGCTGGCGTACAGGTTGGGGTAGCGGATGAGCTGCCAGCAGGTCTCGTCCAGGAACGGCAGGCCGACGTGGAAGATGACGAAGTTGATGTCGGGGAAGTTCGCGGCGGCGCCGTCCATGTCCCACGTCTGCGTGTGCTCGATCGGCTGCGGCCCCAGCGGCACGCCCTTGTGCACGCCGATCAGGTTGACGCCCAGGTCACGGGCCTTCTCGAAGATCGGGTACGCCACCCGGGGATCGTCCATGCGCCACGGGTACGGCGTGCCGTAGTCGTAGCGGACGTTGTACAGCTTGAACGCCTTGGCGTTGTACTCCCCCACCTGCCGCTCCATCAGGTCCAGCGCCTTGCGGCCCTCCAGCGGGTTGACCGTGCCCCAGAAGATCGTGCGCTCCGGGTCGCGGGCGGCCAGCTCGGCGCACTCCTGCCAGGGCGACAGGCCGTCGTGGTAGAGGTCGGTGAGCGGGAGCGGCATCGCGACCAGCATGTCCGTGTCGGACTCCTCGTAGACCATGCGGCGGATGTCGTCGATCGTCCACTGCCGCAGGAACTCCTCGGGCGGCAGCTTGGTCTCGCCGTCGGGGGTGAGCGTGGCGTGGAAGGCGTACAGGTGGTTGGAGAACATCCGGCCCGCGTCGCCGTAGGCGTTCTTGGCCTCGAAGTTGAAGATGTGGGCCACGCTGTCGAACACGAAGAAGTCGTCGATCATCGAAGCTCCCTTCGGATGTCGAGTGAGAAATCTGCATGGACTGCCGCTACGGCCCTAGCCGGGTTCGACGGTAGGGCGGCTACCTGATGAGCGGATTTCTTGTTCGATGGCCCCCTTGTCGGGCACCTGCGCGGGGGCGGGCAGGAAGCGCAGCAGGCGGGCCGCCCTCGGGGAGAGCCGCTCCACCGTCCACGCCTCGTCCCAGACGACCTCCACCTCGGCCTCGCGCACGCCGGGCTGCTCCTGGATGCGGTCGCGCACCTCCGTGATGACCCGGGCGGCGAACGGGCACCAGCCCGAGGTCAGCAGCAACTCCACCCTGGCCCGGCCGCCGTCCACCTCGACCGACCTCACCAGGCCCATCTCCACGACCGAGATGCCTCTCTCCCGGCAGCACGGGTCGTAGACCTCGGACAGCGCCTGGCTGGCCCACTGCGGTATTTCCGACATTTCCTCATCATCGGACCGGTGTCCGGACCTGAACAGGTGGCATGACAGGTCGAGACCCGTACCCGTCACGGCGCCGACGGCTGCAAGCTCGGTCCTTCACGTAAGGGCGGAGAAGCCGACGCGGCGGCATGCTGTATGGATGACCGGGGAAGAACCCAGCGATCTGATCCGCAGCGTCTCCCGCGCGTTACGCGTGCTGGAAGAGGTCTCGCGTGCCGACCGGCCGCTGTCGGTCAAGGTCATCGCCCGCCGATGTGGCCTGAACCTGTCCACGTCGTACCACCTCGTCCGCACCTTGTGTTACGAGGGCTACCTGCACCGGCTGCCCGACGGCGACTACCTGCCGGGCTCGCAGGTGGCCGAGCGGTTCCACGAGATGCTGGAGTCGTTCGAGCGGCCGCCGCGCGCCTCGGAGGTGCTGCGGCACCTGGCCGACGCCTCCGGCCACACCGCCTACCTGGCCCAGCTCGCCGACGGGCGGCTGATGGTGGTGGAGGTGGCGGAGGGGCCGCGCTCGCCGTGGCTGGAGGACCTGCAGGCGGGCCTGGAGACGGCGCCGCACGCCACCGCGCTCGGCAAGGCGCTGCTGCTGTCCCTCCCGCCCCATGTCCGGCGCGGCGTGCTCACCGGACACGGCCTGCAGCGCTTCACCTCCGTGACCCCTTCCACCGTGGAGGAGCTGGAGGAGGAGCTGGCGGGGCTGCGGCCCGGGCAGGTGGTGGAGGAGCACGGGCAGTTCAGGGAGGACGTGGCGTGCGCGGGCGCGGTCGTGCCCGGGACGCAGTGGGCGATCGGCATCTCGGCCCGCGGCCTGACCATCCCGACGCCCGCCGCCGCCCACCTGGCACTCGCGGTCCGCGACCTGGCGGGGCCATAATCCGTTGCCCTCCGGCGCGGCTCTTCGCCAGGCTGGGCGGCATGAACGTGCCCTACCGGCAGATCCGTGCCGCCTACACCGAGGAGTCGATCACCGTCTACCAGGCCTACGACGCCGCCATCGCCGGGACCGCCGTGGCGGCGCAGCGCTTCGTGGCGCCGTTCAAACGCGAGCGGATGACGTGGATCAAGCCGTCGTTCCTGTGGATGATGTACCGGTGCGGGTGGGCGACCAAGCCCGGCCAGGAGCGGGTGCTGGCCGTCTCGCTGTCGCGGGAGGGGTTCGAGTGGGCGCTGGCGCACTCGTGCCTGAGCCATGACGACCGCCGTCCCGGCTGGGCGGAGCGGGTGCGGCGCAGCCCGGTGCGGATCCAGTGGGATCCCGAGCGCGGGCTGCGGCACCAGGCGCTGCCGTACCGGTCGATCCAGATCGGGCTGTCTCGCGAGGCCGTGCGGCGCTACGTCGACGAGTGGACGCTCGCGATCACCGACATCACCGACCAGGTGCGGGAGGTCCGCGCGGCGGTCGTGGGCCGCGCGGACGTGAGCGGTCTGCTGCCCGCGGAGCGGCCCTATCCCCTGCCTGACGGGATCCGAGAGACAATCGGGGCATGAGAGTGATCCTGTTCGGGGCGACCGGGATGATCGGGCGCGGGGTGCTCAGGGAATGCCTGCTCGACGACCGGGTGGACGCCGTGCTCACCGTCGGGCGCGCCCCGACGGGGGCCGTCCACGGCAAACTGCGCGAGATCACCCACCGCGACCTGCTCGATCTCGCCCCGATCGAGGCCGAGCTGGCCGGCTACGACGCCTGCTTCTTCTGCCTCGGGGTCTCGTCGGCGGGCATGAGCGAGCAGGACTACCGGCGCGTCACCTACGACGTCACGCTGTCCGCGGGCCGCACGCTGGCCCGGCTCAACCCGGGCTCGACGTTCGTGTACGTGTCGGGCGCCGGCACCGACGCCCAGGGGCGCTCGATGTGGGCCAGGGTGAAGGGAGCGACCGAGAACGCGCTGCTGGAGCTGCCGTTCGAGGCCTACATGTTCCGGCCCGGCTACATACAGCCGATGCACGGCGTCACGTCGCGGACCCGGGTCTACCGGCTGGCGTACGTGGTGACGCGGCCGCTCTACCCGATCCTGCGGAGGCTGTTCGCGTCGGCGGTCACCACGACGGAGCGGATCGGACGGGCCATGATCGCGGTCGCCGAGCGCGGGGCGCCCAAGCGGATCCTCGATCCGTCCGACATCAACGCGCTGGCCGCCTAGCCGGTCAGCGCACCATGGTGGAATATCTCAGCGGGGCTGTGCGCTACCGTATCCGTCAAAGATTCAACAGTCATGGATGGTGACTAAAGTGCAGTTCGGAATCTTCAGCGTGGGCGACGTCACCACGGATCCCACCACGGGCAGGACGCCGACGGAGCACGAGCGGATCAAGGCGATGGTGGCGATCGCGCTCAAGGCCGAGGAGGTCGGGCTCGACGTGTTCGCGACCGGCGAGCACCACAACCCGCCCTTCGTGCCGTCCTCGCCGACCACCATGCTCGGCTACATCGCGGCCAAGACGGAGCGCCTGATCCTGTCCACCGCCACCACGTTGATCACGACCAACGACCCGGTGAAGATCGCCGAGGACTTCGCCATGCTGCAGCACCTGGCGGACGGCCGGGTGGACCTCATGCTGGGCCGGGGCAACACCGGGCCGGTCTACCCGTGGTTCGGCCAGGACATCAGGCAGGGCATCCCGCTCGCCATCGAGAACTACTCCCTGCTGCACAAGCTCTGGCACGAGGACGTCGTCGACTGGGAGGGGCGCTTCCGCACCCCGCTGCAGGGCTTCACCTCGACGCCGCGCCCGCTGGACGGGGTGCCGCCGTTCGTGTGGCACGGCTCGATCCGCAGCCCCGAGATCGCCGAGCAGGCCGCCTACTACGGCGACGGCTTCTTCGCCAACAACATCTTCTGGCCGAAGGAGCACTTCATGCGCCTGATCCACCTCTACCGCCAGCGCTACGCGCACTACGGCCACGGCACGGCGGAGCAGGCCGTCGTGGGCCTGGGCGGCCAGGTGTTCATGCGCAAGAACTCGCAGGACGCGGTGCGCGAGTTCCGCCCGTACTTCGACGTCGCCCCCGTGTACGGCCACGGGCCGTCGCTGGAGGAGTTCATGGCGGAGACGCCGCTCACCGTGGGCAGCCCGCAGCAGGTCATCGACAGGACCCTCGAGTTCAGGGACTACTTCGGCGACTACCAGCGCCAGCTGTTCCTGATGGACCACGCGGGCCTGCCGCTGAAGACCGTGCTGGAGCAGCTCGACCTCCTCGGCGAGGAGGTCGTGCCGGTGCTGCGCAAGGAGTTCGCCAAGGACCGACCCGCCGAGGTGCCGGACGGACCCACCCACGCCTCCCGCGTCCCCGCCGTCACCGCCTGACCAACCGGAAAGGAGACCGACCAGATGAAGCTCGTCGTCGTCACGGCGGGGCTGACCCAGCCCTCCTCCAGCCGCCTGCTCGCCGACCGCCTGGCGGAGGCCGTCACGCGCCAGGCGCAGGCCGAGGTACGCGTGATCGAGCTGCGCGACCTCGCCGTGGACATCGCGAACAACTTCGTGACCGGCTTCCCGAACGCCCGACTGCGCGAGGCGATCGAGGCGGTGACGGAGGCCGACGGGCTCATCGCGGTCACGCCGATCTTCAGCGGCTCGTACAGCGGCCTGTTCAAGTCCTTCTTCGACGTGATCGACAACGGGGCGCTGGCGGGCAAGCCGGTGCTCGTCGCCGCCACCGGCGGCACCGCCCGGCACTCGCTGGCGCTGGAGCACGCGCTGCGCCCGCTCTTCGCCTACCTGCGCGCCGTCGTCGTCCCCACCGCCGTGTACGCGGCCTCGGAGGACTGGGGCGGCGCGGCCGACGCCTTCACAGACGGTCTCGGCCCGCGCATCGCCCGCGCCGCCGAGGAGCTGGCCGACCTGCTGCTGCACCGCAGGCCCAGGACCGGGACCGAGGAGGAGGAAGTCGTGCCGTTCGAGCAGCAGCTGGCCGCGCTGCGCCCCTTGGGTTAGTTTTCACAACATGAGCCCCTTAGGTTGACTTGTCGGAGTATGGTTCGTTAGGAAGCTTTCCTAACCTCCCTCTCCTCCAGGGGCTCATGTGCTGACCGCCACCCTCCTGACCTTCTCCCTCGCCGTCACCGGCACCGGCCCGGCCGACCTCGACGATCCGCACAAGAAGGACATCGCCATGCAGCTGGTGTCCAGTGCGGAGAACTCCTCGCTCGACTGGAAGGCCCAGTACGGCTACATCGAGGACATCGACGACGACCGCGGCTACACGGCCGGGATCATCGGCTTCTGCTCGGGCACCGGCGACATGCTGGAGTTGGTGGAGCTCTACACCGAGCGCAAGCCCGGCAACGTCCTGGCCAAATACCTCCCGGCCCTGCGCAAGGTGAACGGCACCGCCTCCCACAAGGGCCTCGACCCCAACTTCACCAAGGACTGGAAGACGGCCGCCAAGGACACCGCCTTCCAGCAGGCCCAGAACGACGAGCGCGACCGCGTCTACTTCAACCCGGCCGTCAAGCAGGCCAAGCAGGACGGGCTGCGCGCGCTCGGCCAGTTCGTCTACTACGACGCCATGGTCATGCACGGGCCGGGCAGCGACAAGCTGAGCTTCGGCGGCATCAGGAAGTCCGCCCTGGCCAAGGCCAAGCCGCCCGCGCAGGGCGGGAACGAGGTGACGTACCTGAACGCGTTCCTGGACGCCAGGAAGGCGGCCATGAAGGCGGAGGAGGCGCACGAGGACACGACGCGCGTGGACACGATGCAGCGCGTCTTCCTCAAGAACGGCAACCTCGACCTCAACCCGCCGCTGACCTGGAAGGTCTACGGCGACAGCTACACGATCAAGAAGTAGGGCCCGGACGGGCAGGGCGACCCCCTGCCCG